>CAZHNU010000012.1:0-70177 GCA_964534145.1 uncultured Methanotrichaceae archaeon
CCAGCCACACCTGCTTTCGCTGCGCCATGAACAGCAGGGACACGTAGTTCATCACCTTCTCGCCCTCCTTTATCTCCCCGAAGGGCACCTTCTTGCTCGAGACGAACATGTCATCCAGGAATGGCCCTAAAATTTTGATCCTGTCCTCGATTCCCTCCTCGTGGGACAGGTCCAGCGCCTTCTCCACAGGAGAGGGCCACCGCTCCCTCATGGCCTTCCTGCGGCCAACCATCTCAGCCTTTTTAAGCTCAGTTATCAGCTCATCAAGGGTTACAGGCCGCTTGGTGTGCCTTCGTATCGGCGGCTTTGGCAGCCCCTCGATCTCCTCCTCGTCAAAGGGCTCATCCTCCTCAGGCTCCGGCAGCGGCTCCTCCTCCCGCGGGCCTTCCACCGAATCGGACTTCATCCGCAGGAGAATGCTTGCGTAAAGAAGAGTCCTCGCAGGAATCCGTAGGTCCCGCTTTTCAAGCGAGTCGATGTACTCCAGGAACTTTTCGGTGGCCCTGGCAATATCGATATCCCAGGGATCGATCTCACCCCGGCGTGCCAGCTCCACCAGCACCTCCGCAGGCTCTCCGAACTCGAACTCGCCCTGCCTTTCGCCTGCCGGCCCCTGCGGATTTGTGGAACCCTGGGAAATCTCTTCTTCGCTCAAGATTGCCTCGACTTTGGCTTGGATGATCTAGATTACAGTAATCCCTTTCTCATGCTTAACCAGTGGCTATTCCAGTCACGCTGGAAATGTTGTTCTCCTGCATGGTTACGCCGATGGTGTACTTAGACTGCTGGATCATGGGCTTCCTGAGGGACACCACCAGGAACTGCGCCCGTGATGCTATCTTTTTTATAAGCTTTGCGACGCGCTCCACGTTTACGCCGTCAAGGAACATGTCGATCTCGTCCATCGCATAAAACGGGGCGGGCCTAAACATCTGTATGGCGAAGATGAAGGACAGGGCTGTGAGGCTTTTCTCTCCGCCCGACATGGCCTCCAGCCGGTGAAAAGGCTTTCCTGCTGGCCTGGCCTTGATGGTCATTCCGCCTGCGAGCGGGTCCTCTGGGTTCTCCAGTATCAGCTCTCCGTCCCCCTTTGACAGCTCCCTGAAGATCTCCTTGAAGTTCTTGTTGATCTCGTGGAAGGATGAAAGGAAGGACTCCTTCTTGAGCTGGTCATACCTGTCCAGCTTATCGACAATGGACGCCCTCTCGCTGGCCAACGTCTCTCTTCTATTCTGAAGGATATCGTGCCTTGTCTTCACGTGGTCGTACTCCTCTATGGCCAGCATGTTGACGGGCTCCAGCGCCCTCATGGATTGCTCAAGGGACTTGATCTTCTGTGCGACGATTTCGCTCTTGGGGGGCTCATCGTTGCAGTCAACGCCGCAGGCCTCGATCTCTGCACGGAGGGCCTGAACAGAGGCCCTGATCTCCTCTGCAGCAGCAGTTGTTGCTGCCAGCCGGGCCTCGATCCTGTCCCTATCCCTCTCCGCCTGATCTGCAGACCTCTGGAGCACAAGGACCTGATCCAAAAGCTCTCCGCGAGCCCCTTTGAGGCCGTGGAGCTCTGCCTCGATCTCAGACTCTCGGACCTTTGACAGCTGAAGCTCCCCCTCCAGCTCGGATATCCTGGAGGCTGCAGCCTTCTTCTTCTCAATCGACTCGGTCTTCTGGGCCTCCAGCGATTCCCTCCTTGCCTGCAGCTCCTTTTGCCGCTCGGCATTGCCCTCCTCCCTGATCCTGTCCTTCAGGATCTCGGCATCTATCTGCGCTATCCTCTCCTGCAGGCGCTTGATCTCTGCCTCTGCAGCATCCGCCTTCCTCGTCAGCTCCGGGATTTCCGATCCCTCAAGCGACGCCTCGACCTGAGAAATCTTCTGCTGATGCTCCTTTAGGGACACCTCAACCGACAGGATCTCTCCTTCCAGGGCATCCAGGCGCTCTTTGTTGGTCAGGGACCCGTCCTCCATCTGGACGAGTCTCTCCCGCCGCTCCGCTATGGACTTCTCAATCTTGGGCCTGGCAGACGAGATCTCGTCGAGGCGGAAGGTCCTCTTGGAGATGGCCTTGTTCAGCTCCTCCACCTCGCGGTTTAGCCGGGAAATCTCAGCCTCGACCCGGTCCAGTCCA
The DNA here is from genome assembly GCA_964534145.1 of uncultured Methanotrichaceae archaeon. Taxonomy (GTDB): domain Archaea; phylum Halobacteriota; class Methanosarcinia; order Methanotrichales; family Methanotrichaceae; genus CAWJYS01. Next base: position 2,128 of record CAZHNU010000012.1, read on the forward strand.
TCCATCAGCCGGCCCCTCTCCGTTTCCGCAGAGGAGATCCTTTCAGAAAGCTCGACCAGCTTGCCTCCTTCCTCGGCAGCGAACTTCATCCTGGACCTGTAGTGGCCGCCGGTCATCGCCCCGCTTTTCTCGACCAGGTCGCCGTCGAGAGTCACCATGCGGTAGCGGCCCATGAGCGCCCTTGCGTCCGATAGGGTCTCAACCACCAGTGTGTCCCTGAAAACGTACCAGAAGGCCGATTGGAATTTGGGGCTGAACTCCACCAGGTTCAAGGCGAAGTCTATCACTCCCGGCCTGTTGGGCTTTGAAGGCAGACCGCCTCCTTCAAGCTTATTTAGCGGCAGAAATGTGGCCCTTCCTATTTGCGACCGCTTGAGGTAGTCTATGGCTGTAGCCGCGTCTGCGTCGGTCTCGGCCACAATGCTTTGCAGCCTCGCCCCCGCCGCCACCTCCAATGCGGCAGAGTAGCGGGAGCCGACATTTCCAAGCTCCGCAATGGTTCCGAAAAGGCCGGGCAGCATCTGCCTCTTCATGGCTGACCTGATGGCCTCAACCGCCCTGCTGTATCCCGATTTATCCTCGGCGGCCCTGATGCGGCCCTCAGAGCGGGCATATTCGCCCTGCAGCTTTTGCAGCTCCCTCTCCAGCTCTGCCATCTCCCTGCGGGACCGAAGCCTTGCCCCCTCGAGGTCGTCCCTGTCCCTCTCCATCTCCAGGGCTTTGTTGTTCAGGGTCTCAAGCTCGGCCTTCAGCTGCTCCGCCTCGTGATCCGCCGACGCCAGGGCATCCGATGCCTCCTTGATCTCGCGTGCCAACTCCTCGCGCTCAAGGCCACCCCGGCGGGCGAAGTCCAGAAGCCTGTCCCTTTCCCTGACTAAATCTCCCAGACGCGCCTTGGCATCCTCCCTCAGCCGCCTGGCCGACGACAGGTCTTCTTTTAGCTGGGAGAAGGCCTCATCGGCCTTTGCGATCTTCTCCTTTGAGGCTCCAAGAGCCTCCATCTGATCGTCCAGCTCGCCTCGAAGGCTTGCCCCGCGAAGGCCTGCATCCCTGACCTTCTCGAAAAGCTCTTCCTGCTCCTGCCGGAGCCTATCGGCCTGCAGGAAGCATGCCCTCAGATGCCCTTCGGCCTCGGCTGCCGCCTTATCAGCCATCTCGCCACGGCCCGTCTCCCTGGCGATCTCCCCTTTCAGCTCCTCGATCCTGCGCTTGACCTGTATCTGCTCGTCCTCGCCCTTGTGGTTGATCTCTGAGGACAGAGACTTCAGCCGCTCCTCCAGAGACGCCAGCTCTGCTTTCCCCAGCTGTGACTTTTCCAGAAGCCTGTCGCTCTTGGCCTTGAGGTCGAGCTGCTCCGCCTCAAGGCCACCCAAATCAGCGGACGACTCCTTGAGCCTCGCCAGCAGCAAAAAGGCCTCCTGGCGCCGCAGCTCATCGCGGTGTGCCTGGTAGGAGAGGGCGCGGTCCCTTTCCTCCTTCAGCCTCGATATCCGGGCGCCCACCTCCTCTAAAATCACATCCACCCGGCCGATGCGCTCGCGAACCACCTCCAGCTCCTCAAGCGCCTTTTTCTTCTTTTCATCGAACTCTGAGACGCCCGCAATCTCGTCTATGATTTTTCGCCTCTCGACAGGCGTCATCTCTATGATTCGGGTCACATCCCCCTGCATCACGATGTTGTACCCCTCAGGCGTAATTCCCGCCTTGGTGAGCTTGTCCTGTAGATCCCCCTGGCTGCAGGACTTTCCGTTAAAATAGTATGAGGAGGCATATTTATCCTCCTTGACCTTGATTCTCCTGGACACCTCGATGATATCCTGGTCCAGGGGAAAGGAGCGCTCTTTGTTGTCAAGCCTCACAGTGACCTCTGCAAAGTCGGGGTTCTTGCCGTTATCTCCCCTGTAGATGAGGTCCGGGAGCCTTTCAGCCCTCATGGCCCTGGAGTTTGAAAGGCAGAGGGCAAAGAGCAGGGCATCGACTATATTCGACTTGCCGCTTCCGTTGGGCCCCGTCACAGTGATGAAGTCGTTTCGCAGAGGAACCCTGATGCTTCTTCCAAAAGATTTGAAGTTCTTGAGATCCACCTCTTTTATGTACAAAGGTTACCTCCGCCAGAGCATTATGTCCCCAATCGCCCTCATTATCCCTCTTATCTTTTAACCGCTGTGTAGCCTATCCCCAACTTAAGCATGTATTCTAGGATGTATATATCGTTTTCCCATCTTTTGCCATGTCCTTTGCAGCCCGATATTTTATCCAACAGTGTCAGAATATCTCGACAGATTATTATTGCATGGGCGACCTATGATTGTAAGATGACTATGTTTCTGATGTTCCTGCTAAGCCTTCCGGCACTGTACTTCGGCGCCCGATTTTTAACCAACGGCGCAAGGGCGTTTGCCAAGGCTGCAGGCATCTCCGAGTTCGTCATCGGCGCCACAGTTGTAGCCTTCGGCACGTCTCTGCCCGAGCTTGCCTCCTCTGTCATGGCCATGCTCTCCGGCCACCCGGAGATTGTGGTTGGAAACGTCATAGGGTCAAACCTGGCCAATATAGGCATTGCTCTCGGCTTTGCTGGCATGCTTTATCCCATTTACGTGAGCAGACAGATAACCGACATAGATATCCCATTTCTCCTATCTTCAGCCACCGCCAACCTGGTGGTCTTCATCAATTTGAGCGTATCGTGGATAGAAGGCCTGATACTCTTGGCCATGTACGCTGCATTCTTAAGCCGCGAGATATCCCAGCATAAGAATGCCAACTCCAAAGGCGAGGGCGATCTGCACCCAAAAGACCTTATAAGCATACTGGCGGGCGCAGTTCTTCTGTATCTTGGAGCCAGATACCTCATCACCTCTGTTCTGGCCATTTCTGAGGCGCTTAGCATCAGCGAATCGATTGTGGCGTTCCTTTTAGTCGCACTCGGCACATCGCTGCCCGAGATCGCAACCTCAATTGTGGCTGCAAAAGAGGGAAAGGGCGAGATTGCCGTCGGAAACGTGCTCGGCTCAAACGCCTTCAACTCCCTGATAATACTTGGGAGCAGCTCTTTTTTAGGAGCGGTTACGACAGACAGCTCCTTTCTTTACTCCACGCTGCCGTCGATGATTGCGGTCAGCATTCTTGTCGGCTTCATGTCCTTTAACAACAGGATCACACGCTTGGAGGGGACGCTTCTATTTCTGATATACTGCGCCCTGGTCATCAACCTGCTGTAATTGTAAAAAGGCCCAAAGCTTAATTACCCAGGAACATTGCCAAATCCGACTATGGAGATATTAGCCGACGTTGGCGGAAGGCCGGGCCTGGACTGCAAGGGCTTTTGCAGCTACTGTTATTTTAAGGGCGTAAAGGAGATAGAGCCCTTTGGGTGCAAGAACTGCATGCCCTTCAAGAAGGGCTGCGACTACTGCTCGCGCGCCATCGCCGAGGGCTATCCGGGATTCAAGCCGCTGGATGCCGTTATATTCGAGGTGGCCCAGAAGGCCTGCGGCTCCATCCCCGATAAGGTTGATATCAGCGGCGGGGGCGACCTGAGCTGCTACCCCGATCTCCTGCAGCTTGCCCAGATTGTCGGCCAGGGAATTGTCCCCGTTCACCTGGGCTATACCAGCGGCAAGGGCTTCACAGAGGGAGATGAGGCAGTTCCGCTAATAGAGGCCGGCGTGACAGAGGTCTCCTTCACAGTTTTCTCGACACGGCCGGAGCTTCGCCAAAAGTACATGCACGACCGCCACCCTGATGCGGCTCTCTCAAACCTCGAGTACTTCTGCGAGGCATGCGACGTATACTGTGCAGCTGTGCTCATTCCTGGCGTAAACGACGGTGCAGAGCTGGAGAAGACCTGCCGGGATCTAGAGGAGATCGGCGCCAAGGGCCTGATACTCATGAGATTTGCCAATGCCCGAGAGCAAGGGCTGATCCTTGGAAATGCGCCCATAATTCCGGGGATCGTTCCCCATACGGTGGATGAGTTCAGGCAGATAGTGACGCAGGCCAATGACGAGTTCGGCCTCCGCGTTACAGGCACGCCCCTCTGGGACCCCGAAACAGGCGCTCCTTTTTCACTGGCCTCAAACAGGAGCGAAATAGCTCGACTCCCGAGCGTTGAGAGGTCAGCTACGATCATCACCAGCTCGGTCGCCAGGCCGTTTCTCTCGACAATCTTCCAGGAGCTTGGAGGGAAGGTCAACGTCGTCTCTGTCGACAAAGATGTCGGCTGCCTGATCACCATTGAGGACATAAAGAAACTGGACCTTGGCGGCATCAAGGACACTGTGATCATCCCGGGCAGGACAATGGCCCACGAGGGAGAAATTAAGGCCGTTTTGAGCCGCGACGGCTGCAAGAGAATTGTGGTCAGGGGGCCGGATCAGCTGACAGTGGACGGGGAGATGAGCATATCCATGAGCAAAAGAGACGTGCTCGACCTGGAGCTTGAGGCGTTCAAAGATCTGATAGAAACTATCAACGCCCTGGGGATTTAGGAATCGCGATACCGTCGTATCCGAACCGTTTTTAAAAAGTTGGAATCAGGATGCCATTGTCCGCTCCAGAGAGCTAAAAAGGGAAAAGGGCTATGATAGCATAGTGAAATCCAAAACGACTCCTGCCAACCTGTCCGGAAACTGGTACATGAGGCCGTGACCCCCTTCTCTGAACTGAGCCAGCCATGATCCGTTTATGCCCTGGACGAGGATGAGAGAGTTCTCCGGCGGAACTATGACATCTGCCGTCCCTTCAACCACCAGCGTCGGCGACCTAATCATGGAAAGGCGGTCATACGTGCCTGGCCAGTCGGCAATGGCCTGCGACTGCCGTTCCACGCTTTCCGGCGATGATGTCTCCTTTGGAATCGGGAACCACTCATACGAGGGAGGCTGTTTCGACAGCCACTCAGGAGGGAACAGGAGCTGGAACAGCCTCATGCCCCTCTCCTCTGCAGAGCCCGTTGTATTGGTGAGCGCATCCAGAACCTCGGGCGAGGGCATTACAGCCTCTTTCCCGCCGCAGTCTCCGGCGTAAAGGATCAGCCTATCTACCCGTTCGGGATAGCGAATCGCCATCTCCTGCGCAACATAAGATCCCATGGACCAGCCCAGCACACTTGCCTTTTCTATTCCAAGGGCGTCCATGAGGCCGATAGTGTCATTGGCAAACTGTGCAATGGAGAAGTTTCCAGGAGGCGCAGTGGTGTTCCCCATGCCCCTGTTGTCAAACGTTATGACTTTGAATTTCGATGAGAGAGAGCCCAAGAACCGGGGATCCCACAGGTCCATAGTTCCAGCGTATCCCATTATGAGCAGCAAAGGCTCGCCTGTTCCCTGGACCTCGTATACCATGGCTATATCTCCTACCCTAACAGTTTTTGCCTCATCCGGAGAGTCCGTTCCCATGCATAATGACACAGCTGTGGGAAAAGCCGCCAGTAAAAAGATACTGAGAAACATGAATGTCGATCTCATAGAGCTAGCACCTTCTTATAGAGGTCTGCATCCTTAAGTTCTTAAATTTAACTGCAATTTAATAATATATAAGACGGTAAAAAGGTTGGGCAAAATAAGGGAGCAGGAAATCATCACAGTCCATCAAAAAGCTGGCAGATAGGAGGGGCGACCTCCTAAAAGTCTGCCGCTTCAGTGTCTGTGCTCCGAACAGGCGTTCTTTTCGTTTGCAACGGTGAGCATTCCCGACTTCCAGTCTTCGATTGCCTCTCGCACAGTGCCCGTGGCGCAGGTAAAGACCTCGATTCCTGAACTCTGGAAGAGCTGAACGGCTCTAGGGCCCAGGTTTCCTGCGATCATCACCTGTGCACCTTCTCTAAGCAAAAGCTCCCCTGCATGGCCTGATCCGCCCATGTGCTCGCCAGTATTGGGAACGACCTTTACATCGCCGGTCTCAATGTCCACGACGGTGAAGGTGGGAGCCCTTCCGAAATGAGCTGACACGTACTCATCCATGCCCCTGTCGCCCATGGTAGGCAGGCAGACCTTTACCATTGCCCGCCACCTCCGCGACCGCCCTGGCCTCGGCCGCCTCCACCAGAACCTCCGCCGCCCCGGCCTTTGCCGCCGCCTTGACCCTGGCCCTGGCCGCGTCCGCCGCCCGCACCGTAGCCCATGCCTCCATGAGCCGGCGCAGTGGCCGCAGCAACGGCTGTAAGCTCGCCCCGTTTGAACTGCTCCACGGCATCTCTGACCGTTCCGCCGTGGTGCTGATAGACCTTTATTTTGGCCGCAGACAGGGTCTGCATGGCGTTGGGCCCTATGTTCCCTGTGATCAGCGCTTCAACTCCAAGGTTTGCCAGCATCTGAGCTGCCTGTATTCCCGCACCACCCGAGGCATTGGCGCTTGTGTTGGGAACCGACTCTGCAGCCATGCTTTCCGAATCCACGAATACGAAGAAGGGACACCTGCCGAACCTGGGATCGACCGGGGCATCAAGCCCTTCTGCCCCTGCAGTGACGCATACCTTCATAAAACTCCCGATTTCTAGAGATATCTTGTCGTTTTGCATCCTTGCCTGTCTTTTTTGGCAGCTGAAACAGCCCTCATCCAAAAGTATCAACACTGAGTCTGACAGGCATTTTAGCGTTTATGGGATATAATATATAAGGATTTGCCTTTATATCGGCTGTCGATCATATCTGCCCAACAGTCGACCATATCTGCGCAAAAGTTGCTTTCCATCAATCTAACCTCTGCATAACGAAAAATACCGAACCTGATGATGCCGACCCTTCTTTGAATCGCTCAATTTCCTCTTTTACCCCATTCAATATCGCCAAAGCCTCTTCATCATTACAGTACTTTTTTAAAAGCCCGGAAATTCGCGCATCGAGCGGACGGTAGTACCTGTCCCACCATACCTCAGGCGCCAATATAAAACTATCAATAAGCCTGTACCCGCCAAGAGATATGAGTTCCTGCTTTTGGGCAAAGTCCCCCAGCTCATCGTGAATCACCAGGTATCCGTGAGGTCGGATTAAGCGGCGCCACTCGTGCAGAGCTTTCGGAAATCCCATGATGAAAACAGAGCCCTCAGCCCAGACGATGTCGAACATTTCATCGCCGAGGTCCATATCCTGCAATGAGGCCAGTTTGAGCTTAATTCGACCCTCAAGGCCGTTCGCTTTTATCTTTTTTGAAAGCACATCGAGCTGAAATCGATCGATATCGACGGCGACGATTTGCCCCTGGATAAGTCTCGCAAGCTCCAGCGTTGGTACCCCTGAGCCGCAACCGATATCAAGCATGCGAGGCATCTTTACTCTGGGGATTTGCTGGAAGGCCTTCCTCGTGTACTCATTGAGATTCTCTCTTAGGGAGTCTCGATCGATGTCCGCAAAAACATCCTCTCTCATGGTTCACCATGCAGCCTTACAAATGATATTCCATATTCCCTTATTTATCCTGCCTTTGCAAATCGGCTAGGAGCCTGTCGACCAGCTCGTCCTGAGACGCTGCATCAGTCTGCACTGTCTCCACGCCCGCCTCGGCCAGAGCATACCCCGGCCCCTTTCCTGACAGGTTCTCTTTGGTCAGAACGACGTCGGGCTTGCGGCTCAGCAGAAAGCCGGCAACCTTTAGCCCCCGGCCCTTGGCCTGCCCTACATATGGATTGGCTAGCAGCTCCTGTCTGGACACGGCCCTCTGTGAAAGGTCGATATCCACCAGGGCAAAGTAAGGAGCCTCACCGAAGTGGTCGCTGACCATTCCCTTTGCATCGGCCAGAGGAGCAGCATAGCGTATTGTGGTCTTGCTCTGCGGCTGGTAGTGGATCAGGACACGGTCCACGTGAGGCACTCTATCCCGAATAGCCCTCTCAATGCGCTCACTCGCCTGATATGCTCTTTTCAGGTCTGTGATCCGCAGCGCTACATCGACCTCGACGAAAAGATAGCGTCCCGAGTTGCGGGCCGTAACCTCCTTCACAGAGACCACAGCCGGCTCTGCCTCAATCGCTTCTCTGATCTTCTCCAGAGTTGCAGCATCGACCGATGCATCCAGGAGCACCCTCATTCCGTTTTTCAATATCTCCCAGCCCTCTTTAACTATGAACACAGCAATTATCGCAGCCGCAACCCTGTCTAAAGGAAGGCCGAATCGCTGGCCTATCAGGGCAAATAGGACAAGGGATTCCGTGAGAGCGTCTGCCCTGAACTGGCTTCCATCAGCTATCAGGCTGGGGGAGTTGGCCGCCCTTCCAGCCCTCACCTCGTACAGGCCGAACAGGAAAGGAACGGGTATAAGAGCTGCAACGGCCAGCAAGATCCAGTTGCCGTATACGGGAGGAGACTCTCCGACCGCTGCCTGATGGGCTATTTCGTAGGCTGTGAGAAATAGCATCAGGGAAATGAGAACAGAGATCAGGTTCTCCACCTTGTAAAGGCCGTAGGGGAAGCTCTTGCTCTTCCGCTCCGATATGTACATGCCTAAAATGAGAGCTGAGGAGTCGAATACATCTACAAGAGAATGCACGGCATCTGCCCTCAATGCCAGGCTGCCCGAGGCTGCAGAGAGTACCAGCTTCACCGCCACCAAAGCTAAATTAACCAGCAGTGAATAGGCTGCAACCCTCTTTATCGAGATGCTCCGGTCCACAGCGCCTTCAGCTCCAGCTCCAATTGCGGCAGTCATATTGATCTCTTTAAAAGCAACTTACACCCCAGTATTTTTTAATTGAAATTATGCGATAATTTACTTAAGCTTATCTATTGAGATAGCATTCAACTATTCGTTGCAGATTCAATACTGCTAGCAATATTTCTTATATAATTAAAGCATACAGATCCAGAAATACATGCACAGTATCTGACGAAAATATGCATTTAATGGATGAATATGGTGGATGGATGAATGGAAAAAATGCTATTAGTATTAATGTTGACGGTTTCAGCATTTTCCGGCTGCACCGAGAGGCAGCTAAGTGGCGGCGAAGTTAAAGAGCAAATGATGGACTTAGATAAAAGCCTGGAGACCTATAGATTCGCGACCGACTCGGTCCAGAAGATCACAGCCTCTGCAGGTTCAGAAAATGCCTCCTGCCTGGTGGTCTGGTCAAGGGACGAAGGACTCGTCAACCTGACTGCCAAGTCCATGAAAATAACGACGGGAAAAAATGGAAGCCTCGACCAAGAGGCCCTCTTGCCGATACAAAAGGAGATTTACGTATTCATGGATAGAGAAATTATAAATCTTAACGGCAACTGGTCCTATCGCACGCTGTACTATCCGGATGCCTTTTGGGAGCGCCGCAATATCATCCAGAGCCAGGCAGCGATGCTGAATCAATCTGAAAAGGCCCTCAAGGGATCGGAGATGATCGGCGGAAGGGATTGCTACAGGATTGATGCTGTGCCGGACGTGGAGGCATATGAGATCATGCTCGGAGAGCAGATGGGCTTTATTTTGCCTCTGGATCACATAAACCTGACAGAGCTTTACAGGAACAGCGACGTGAAATGGGCGGTATGGGTTTCGAAGGATGACGACATGCTCCGAAAAGACCGAATAGAGATGACATTTTTGGTGGCGGAGGAGATGACCGATTTGCCGCTCAATGAGACTTTTGATTTCCCAATGGAGATCGACCTGAACATCACCACACAATACACCGATTATAACCTGCCAGTTGATATAGTCCTTCCAGAAGGAGTACAGATTGTGCCGTGTGCAGGATGCATTTAGGAACAAAAAAACGCAAAGGCATTCCAACGGCAGGTTTAAGCTACCAGGAAGACTTAAACCAAATCCATGGTCCAAGCTCTAAGGCTTACCGCAGTGGTAGAGAATTCCGCATCTCTCCGCAACACGCTGATCTGGGGCCAGCACGGGCTGTGTCTCCACATCGAGGCTGACCTTGGCGGCCAGAGGATGAACCTGCTCCTGGACTGCGGATCATCCCCCGAGGTGACTTTGCATAACATCGATCAGATGGGCGTCGACCTGTGCAAGATCGACGCAATCGTCCTCAGCCACGGGCACTACGACCACACGGGAGGCCTGGTGGGAATCCTGGAGCGCGCGGGCAAAAGAATCCCGGTGATCGCTCACCCTGCGATCAATGATCCCAAAATGAAGACTCATCCCTTCCTCCAATTCATCGGCCTGCCCAACACTGTGCAGCAGGCCGAATCGGCCGGAGCAGTTATGCTCTACTCCAAATCCAGCGTCAAGCTGGCGGAAGGGATTTTTACCACGGGCGAGATTCGGCGGGACACGAGCTTCGAGAGGACGGAGGGATTCAGGACTCTGGAGGCAGGAATGTTCAAGGAAGATCCAATCATGGACGACCAGGCCCTGGTCGTTAACCTCCGGGACAGGGGCCTGGTTGTCATCGCAGGCTGCGCCCACTCCGGCATCGTCAATACGGCGCGCGAGGCACAGAGGCAAAGCGGCGTTTCAAAGGTTTACGCCATTATCGGAGGCTTCCACCTTAACGGGGCAAGCGAGGAGCGCCTGAGCCCAACCGTGGACGAGCTTATGAAGATGAACCCAAAGATTTTGCGGCCCGGCCACTGCACGGGCGCAAAGGCCGTTTGCCGCCTCATGCAGGCCTTTAAGGAGAGATGCGAGCCGCTTTGCGCTGGTGACGTGATAGAGCTATGATAAAATTAGATACCACAATAAACGAAATAGCCTTTGGACCTGTCCCCTCCCGCAGGCTTGGCAGGAGCCTGGGGGTTAACAATATCCCTCCAAAGGTCTGCTCATACTCGTGCATCTACTGCCAGGTAGGAAGAACCATCAAGATGGAGGCTTTACGTCGACCGTTCTTCTCGCCTGAGGAGATCACAGGGGCAGTAGAGGAGAAGGTGGCGAGAGTCAGGGATGCCGGAGATGCCATCGACTTCCTGACATTCGTGCCGGACGGCGAGCCCACCCTGGACGTCAACCTCGGACGAGAGATAGAGATGCTAAAGCCCCTAGGAATCAAGATTGCGGTGATTACCAACGCCTCGCTGATATGGCGCCCTGATGTGCAGGAGGACCTGGAAAAGGCGGACTTCGTCTCGCTGAAGGTGGACGCTGTGGATGAGGCGATCTGGCGAAAGATAGACCGCCCGCACCGCTCCCTTCGACTTGAAAAGATCCTGGAAGGGATACGCGAGTTCGCAAGCAGCTACAAAGGCAAGCTAGCCACTGAGACAATGCTTGTCGAGGGCATCAACGACTCAGAGGAGAACATAGAGCCCGTCGTGGATTTCCTGGCGGGCTTAAGGCCGTCCAGGGCATATTTATCAGTGCCAACCCGGCCGCCTGCAGAGAATGTCCGGCCGCCTAATGCCGATCGCCTTAACACAGCTTACCAGATGCTGAGCAGCAGGCTAAAGTACGTGGAATGCCTGGCGGAGTACGAGGGCGAAGAGTTCTCATTCCAGGAGGATGCCGAAAAGGAGCTTCTGGCCATCACCGCGGTTCATCCCATGAGCGAGGAGGCTGTAGAGCGGTTCCTCGATCAGGCCGGAGTCGGCTGGGGCCTCGTTTTAAAGCTCATGGAAAGAGGAGAGATCACAGAGGTCGAATACAAAGGGCGCAGGTTCTATCTCAGGAAGCTCGGGTGAACTGCCCGTGAAGCTACAAGCTTTCGGGCCTCAAATGATTAATAATTTTAATAACTCGATACTCTAATATCCACAGCTAATAGATATATCCTCAGGTGTTTCGAAGATGAGGCCAGGATACATTGCATTGCTTCTAACCTTGACTGTGATCCTCTCCGGCTGCATTCAGCCGCAGGAAGAGCCGCAGGTTTCGGAGAAGGCAGTCTCTGAGGAGTGGAAGCCTGATGGAATAGTGGGAGAGAACGAGTATTCCCGCAGCATGGTCCTCTCCAGCCCGGCAAAGCAGGGCTACTCAGGCGGCGAGATGGAAATGTCCTGGAAAAACGACCAGGATTACCTCTACATGGCTCTGAAGGGAAGAACCGACGGCTGGCTCTCCATTGGCTTTGAGCCATCGGAGTGGATGAAGGATGCGGACATAATAATCGGCGGAATGGAGGATGGAAAAGCAACTGTGCTGGACGAGTACAGCACGGGCAACTACGGACCACATATCGAAGATACCATGCTGGGAGGCACAGACGATATACTTTCCTCCGGCGGCAGCCAGGAAGGCGGCTATACAGTCATCGAGTTCAAGAGGAAGCTCGATACTGGAGACAGGTTCGATACGGCATTCTCACCGGATCAGAGCATATCCGCCATCTGGGGCATGGCAGATACAGGCGACTTCGCCATCAAGCACAATGTGGCTTTTGGAGAGGCCATCTTAACGCTGTCGGCTGGAGAGGAGAAGCCTGCAACTGTAACCGCGGCTGCTTTAAGCCCGCGTGAAAATGAGGGGATTCTCTTCATATGGGAGGAGGAAAAGGTCGCCCGCGACCTTTACAGGTCCCTTTATAACGAGACAAACCTCAGCATCTTCGTGGATCTGGAGAGGTCTGAGCAGAATCACATGGATCAGGCTAAAGCACTTATTGACAGGTATGGTTTGCAAACTCCCGTAAGCGAGGAGCACGGGCTTTTCAGCAATGAGACCTTAATGGGCTATTATGACGATCTCCTGGCTCAGGGAAAGGAGTCTCCGGAAAACGCCCTGAAGGCAGCCGCAACCTTTGAGGAGATCAGCATTATTGACCTGGAAAAGGAGCTGGAAGCTGCCAGCACGGAAGATGTCCGCGTGGTTTACGAGGGGCTGCTCGCAGGCTCCAGAAAACATCTAAGATCTTATGTGAGAGACTTGCAAGAGCAAGGGATACAGTATGCTCCACAGTATATGAGCCAGGAGGAGTACGAAGAGACGGTTAGGTAACCAAAAAAATTGAAAAGGGTCCGGATAAAGGGAAAAATGCAAGAGGGACGGGTGCTGCCTAGGCCTGCCTGCTGCCTGCAGCCGTTCCCGACCACATTCCGCCAAGGCCGTTAAAGGCGCTATAGCTGCCTGAGAGAGAATTCTGGCCTATGGTTAACGTCAGCTTATAGAGTTTGAGGTCCTCCAGCGATACAAGATCCATATAGAGCACATCCCCATAGATCTGTCCGCTGGCTGTGGCCGTTAATATTGAGCCGCTTGATGCCATATTTCCTCTGCCCAGGATCACATTTCCGTCCTGGAGCAAAGTCAGGTCTGCCTGGGCAGGCATGCCGCCCGTCAGCTGAATAGTCCACCTGCCACGAAGATCAACCCCGGCAAGGACATAAGGGCTGAGGTACTGCCGTCCGCTTACCTTGTCCAGGTACTCCCAGGTGTGCTCTGTGTCCAAAGGCCGCATGAGCGAGTCTATGCCCAGGGGATCAGCCTGGGGATCGAAGAAAACCTTTGGCGTACTTTCATCCAGGCTGCTCGTTCTTCGAAGATCCACCGGCACTGTGTATATGTAGTCAGTTCCCAGGGGATCTGCCTGCGCCTCCCCCTGGAGTGTCATGCCTATAAGCACGATCAAGGCCGAAGCCATCAAGATCTTTGCCGTCATATCTATTAAACCCACAATGTATATTCCATGCGCAAATATAAAAAATAAATGATCTCATGAGATATATATGAATCATATGAATCCCACACGATGCGATTCTAAGCCCAAAGTCTCATCTCAAGGCGCCTCCAAAGAGATTTGATCTCATCTGCCATTGGGCCGTCCATCTCCACAACAGCCCGTCCGGCAACCATTGCGTCAACAGCTGCAGTATCGAAGGGAATGCGACCGACGACATCAATCCCGCTGTCCCGGCATAGCCGCTCTATCTGCTCCGCTGCCTCCGGATTTAAGTCATACTTGTTTATACAGACCAGGGGTGGGACGCCGAAATGCTTTGCAACGCCCATGATCCTGCCCAGGTCGTGAACACCGGATAGTGTGGGCTCGGTCACTATCAGGGCGAAATCCGTTCCCGTAAGAGATGCGATCACAGGACATCCGATTCCCGGAGACCCGTCGATTATCACCAGTTCCAGGTTTTGGCGCTTTGCCACCTCCCGGGCCATCTCCCGAACCATTGCCACCAGCTTTCCGGATGCCTCTTCTCCGGGAAACATCTCTGCGTGAACCATTGGTCCAAAGCGGGTGAGAGAGACGTATGCGTGGCCAGAAAGCCTATCGACCATGGAAATCGCTCCCGACGGGCAGACAAACCGGCAGGCACCACAGCCCTCGCAGGCCAGAGGATCTACCTTCATGTCAGTGATGGCCCCAAAGCGGCAGTGCTCCTCACATTCCATGCAACTTGTGCACTTGGACGGATCGATCAGGGCCATCTTAATCCCCACGAAGTCCCGTTGCTCCTTTACCTCAGGATGGAGGATGAGGTGCAGATCAGGGGCATCGACGTCGCAGTCGGCGATGACGGCCCGCCCCATGGCAAGAGCCGCAAGGGAGGCTACAACCGTTGTTTTTCCGGTGCCGCCCTTGCCGCTGATCACTGTGATCTGCTTCATGCGACACTCTCCTCGATATCCTTTAGAAGCCCGATAAACCGCTCCCGCCACTGCGGCATCTCCCTGGAAAAGATCGCTCCCCTGGAATAGAGCTCTGCGATCTTGCGGCTCATGGGTATCTCCATGAGCAGCGGGATCTTTCTCCTCTCTGCATACTCGTAAACGCCCCGATCACCAAGTCCGCTCTTATTGACCAGGATCCCCTTGGGGATATCCATCTTTTCGAGCACCTTTACGGCGATGTCCAGATCGTAAAGGCCGAAAGGAGTGGGTTCGGTCACCAGCAGGCAAAAGTCGCTCCCCCGGACTGCCTCCACCATGGAGCAGGAGGTTCCGGGAGGCGAGTCAATTACCACCAGATCCCCTTCGGCCTTCTCCTTCACCGCCTTTATAAGCGGCGTGGTGCGGGCCTCGCCGAGCTTGAGCTCTCCCCAGAGAAGGTCTGTATCGCCCGAGCGCGCGTGAAAGATCTCTCCTATAGATCTCTCACTCTCTGAGATGGCCTCCTCTGGACAGGCCAGAGCACAAAGGCCACAGCCGTGACACAGCTCCGGAAAGACGAGAACTGCCTGGGGAAGCACCGCCAGGGCATGATAGGCGCAATTCTCCGAGCAAACGCCGCAGCGGCTGCATTTTTCCTCGTCAATAACAGGAACCGTCACGAGACATTCCGATCTCTCCAAGACCTCTCTTTCCGGAAAGAGAAGGTAAGCATTGGGCTCCTCCACGTCGCAGTCTACCAGCTGGACCCGATCAAGAGATGCGGCTAGAGCTGTTGACACCAGGGTCTTGCCGGTTCCGCCCTTGCCGCTGGCAACAGATATAATCAATCAGTAATCCCCTTTTTCCTGCCGAGTTTAATCTTCAATTTGCCTCGTTTTTTTGCATCTTGCGGAGAGCATGGTCCCCTGCAAATAATAGTAACTTATGAGAATATATATTTAAGGATTTCTCAAGGCCAAAATTCAAATACAACCTGAGCAGGAGTGTAGTTATGTCTCCCTGCAAAGGCAGACGCCGCGGTAGGCGGTGGATCTCAGAGGTTCCTCCAGTGGACAGCTTCGTGCCAGAAAATGGTCCACGCGGAGATGTCGGTTCCGTATCTTTAACCTTAGAGGAGCTTGAGACGGTCCGACTGGTGGACCTCCTGGAGCTGGAACAAGAGGAGGCATCGTTCTACATGGGCATATCCAGAAAAGCGCTCTGGAACGACCTGATAAACGCCAGAAAAAAGATAGCATCCGCGCTGGTCTATGGAGCAGGGATAAAGATAGAGGGCGGAAGCTACATGCTCAGAGAAGGAGGCTGCTGCCCCCGATGCCCTGGACGCGCCTCCGAATTGGGGATCTCCAGGGAAGACGAGATAAGCCTTCTGGAGAGAGAAATGCTGATACTCCGCAACAGACTGGCACGGGCGAGCAGCCGGCTGGCTGATCTGAAAGGAAATGCCGGAACTCTGAGGGATGAGGGAAAGGCCCAGATAGAGCAAACCTAGGATGCGCATTCTCTACAAAAAGTCAAAACGCTGAGGGCCGCCCCGTCACAAGCCGCAGAATGCTTATAAAGAATAAAGCTCCAAGCAGCATTTTGGAAAGTTAGCCGCTCATCGCCCCCATTTCGTCCTCGTTTTCAATTAAGGTAACGACCTCGGCGGGTTCCCCTGCATATATAGGCCTGCCGTTCCTCATGAGCATGGCCCTATCGCAAACATTGCTGACGAAGTCCATGTCATGGCTCACAATGACGAAGGTTTCACCTAACTCCTTGCGGGCGCTCAATATGGACCTGGATACCTCGATCTTAGTTATTGAGTCCATGGTGCCCGTGGGCTCGTCGAGAATAACGATGCGCGGCTCCCTGATGAGGACCTGGGCCATGGCAACCCTATGACGCTCGCCTTCAGAGAGCGCATCAGGCATCTTGTCCAGAATGTCCTCCGCCTGCTCTTCGGAGAAACCCACTGTGGCCAGGGTGTAAAGGGCCTTTCTCTCTGCCAGCTCAAAGGGCAGGGCGAGGCCTATAGATTCCGTCAGGTTTTCGAGAACGGTCCTGGACGGATACAATGTATACTCCTGGTGCAGAACGCCTATGTACTTGGTAGCCCTTCCTCTGCCCCCCGGGCCTAAGACCGACATGTCCACCCAGTCATCGCCCACGCGAATGTAGGCGTTTCCGCTTGTCGGAGTGATGATCCCGCTGATGATTTTGGATAGAGTTGTCTTTCCTCCGCCACTTGCACCAACCAATCCAAAGATCTCGCCCTCATTAACCTCGAAGTTGGCATCATCCACGGCCTTGACAACGCCCCGGTCGATGCTTATGTAGCGTTTGGAGATATTGCTCACCTTGATGATGGGCTCGCCGACCTCGATTGCTTCGCGGCTGCCAAGCTCCCCGGCCATGGCTATAAATTGGGCCACTACCTCTCTGGGAGAACCTATGGACTTTATCTGGCCCTGATCTATGAGGACAACCTTATCTGCCAGATCGACCATCACATCCTCCCAATGGCTAGTGATGATCAAGGTCATCCCGAAATCCTTGACAGCCCGCCTTATGGACTCGTGGACCAGCTTGGCAGTGGCCGGATCGAGGGTTCCAGTGGGCTCGTCGGCCAGGAGCATCATCGGCGTCTTGGCCAGCTGTCTGGCCAGGACCACGCGCTGCTTTTCGCCGCCGGACAGCTCTCTGGCCACGTGCATCATGCGGTGTGACAGGTTGACCTCATCGAGCAGGTCTGCAGCCCTCTGGATGCTCATGGTGTCGCCATACTCCTCTACAGCCCTCATTACGTTGACTATAACCCTCTCATCCCCGTAAAGGGCAAATGTCCTTTGAAGCATTATGGCAATCCTGCGGGCTGCATCCCGCCTTGAGGGATCGTTTGCATCCAGAGCCGCAAAATCTGCATCAAACGGCTCCAGAATGCCTCCGCATCTGCACTTCGAGCCGACGCGGCTCGGCGGCTCCACGTGACCGCATGCTGCGCACCTTGCCACATGGTAGATCACGCTTCCGCTGATGGCTGGGGGAACATCCGTTCCTCGAAGAATATGCAGCAAGACGCTCTTGCCAGAACCGCTCCTGCCCAGGATTCCCACCGACTCGCCCTCTTCTATAGTCAGATTGACTTTATTCAGCGCTGCGGCCTCGCCAAAACAAACTGTCAGATCTCTGATCTCGATGAAAGGTGGCAAATTATAATACCTCCTAATTTTACTGCAGATTAATTTTTCGTGACTGCTGATATTATGCTAAGTGTAATTATTCCTATACGCGATGTTATATTTTAAATTAACCCATCAATTGAGAACTATAGCTAATGATGGGAGGCGGTAATCCCGCTAAGAGGTGGTACCCTTATTGGCCAAATGAATATATTATAATTTTTCAGTTTTTTATACTAGAAACCATTAAATATATGATCCCATAAGCTACTTTTATCATGGTTGTGGTTTCATGAAGAGGAGTTCATCAGCATCGAGCGAGGCGGAAGATAGCTGCGATGGCAGCTGCAATTCCTGTGCAGAGCGCAGCACCTGCGATGATCCAAGGGCCAGAGAGGCCACAGACCGCATGGCAAGGATTAAGTACAAGATACTTGTGGGAAGCGGCAAAGGAGGCGTTGGCAAGAGCACTGTTGCCGCCAATCTGGCCGTTTCGCTGAAGCGTCGGGGCTATCGAGTAGGCCTTCTGGACGCAGACATCACCGGCCCGGATATACCAAAGCTGCTGGGAATCGAGGATGTGCGGGTACAGGAAGGCCCTGAGGGAATTGAGCCCGCTGACGCGGGGGGAATAAAGGTGATTTCCATGGCCCTGTTCCTGGAAAACAGGAACTCTGCCCTGGTCTGGAGGGGGCCCATGAAGATGGCGGCAATAAAGCAGTTCCTGACGGATATCAATTGGGGAGATCTTGACTTCCTCATCGTGGATTTGCCCCCAGGTACCAGCGATGAGCCGCTTTCAGCCGTGCAGCTTATACCTGACCTATCAGGCGCAATTGTTGTGACCACCCCGCAAGAGGTAGCGCTTCTGGATTCCCGCAAGGCGGTAAATATGTTCCAAGTAATGAAAGCCCCGGTGCTAGGCATTGTTGAGAACATGAGCGGGCTCATCTGCCCCCACTGTAAAGAGCGCATTGAGATCTTCAATAGCGGTGGAGGTATGAAGGCTGCAGTAGAGATGGGAGTGGACTTCCTGGGTGCGATACCACTCGATCCCGAGGTGGGCATTCTCGCAGATCAGGGCCTGGCCTTTGCAGGACGCAAGACTGCTGCCCAGGATGCCTTCGAAGGGATAGTATCCAGAATTATCGAGAAGCTTTCGATTTAAAAACCAGTCGCAAACAATATAGTTAACGGCCTAAAGGGATGCTGAGATAGCTTAAGATACGGCTTGCAGAAGGGCCTTGCTGAGGAGCTTAGAGAAGGGTTCACTGAGGTGCTTGGAAAAGGGCCTTGGGAAAAGCTTAAATATATTGTCGTATGAGCGATTATTGCAGGCGTCTGATGTCCCAGTTGCTGGTACGCGAGATTGCCCTGTGCCGCTCTTGGATATTCATCCAGCTTTGCCATGGACCAGTTCCTGCCAAGGGCTGCATCTGCAAAACCTCCTTTATCCTCGGCAAGGAAGCAGGAAGCGTTGGGAGATATGCCAAGCCCTCTCCCTCATTTTCCTTTTTTGCTGAAGCATATCATTAGCAGCGCTTCCTGCTATTTTGATTTGCGTTTTTATTTGCGTTACTCTGATGCAATTTTACGCATCAAGCTCATTATTCCCGGCTTGGTATTGGCTGCCGGCTGCAACTGCTGGCCCGGCATGCCCATGCCAAAGGATGCGAGCATCTCCTTGTTGAGCCGGTCGGATATCTCGTCGAATATCCTCTTGTAGGCAATGCAGTGCGGATCGACCCCCATCACCTCGCCGTTGGACGGCACCAGTGCATTATAGGGACAGCCTCCACGGCAATATCTGATATGCTTGCATCCCCTGCATTCCTTATCCACATGCTCCTTGAACTGGTGCAGGAGCTTCCAGGCATTGGACCTGGAGAGGTCCTCTATGCTTGGGTGATCCCTGACGTTTCCCATGACATACTGCGGCATTCCTACAAAGCGATAGCATGGATATATGCTCCCGTCAGGCCCCACTGCAAAGGTATTGTCCATGCAGTCCACGAAAGTGCATACCGTTCCCCTGCTGGTAAACACGCATCTGCAGTAGTCATTGATATTCCTGACCTCAATTGAGTCCATATTCTCCAGATACTTATCCAGGAGATAAACCAGCAGATCTCCATACACCTTAGGGTCAAGCGCCCATTTATCAGGCTCTGTGCCCCGCAGAGACGGCAGCGCCGGATGAAGCTTTAAAGTTAAGCCGTTTTCCAGGAAATAATTAAAAATATCTTCCTTAAAATTTACAGAATAGGAGGTGAAGGTGCATATGAACTGAACGCTCAGGCCGTGAGCTTTGGCGATCTCGTAGCCCCGCATGGTCTTTTCGTAGTACCCTTCCGACCTCTGAAGGTCGTTTAGCGCCTCCGGCCCGTCAAGGCTTGATCCTATGGGAACATTGTGCTCAGCCAGAACATCTGCCAGCTCAGGCGTCATCCTCCAGAGGTTGGTCTGCAGGGCAAAGTTCGGCTCCAAGTGGCTCAGGCCTTTGGACAGAAGCGGCAAAGCCTCACGGTAGAACTGCGCACCCGCTAAAAGAGGCTCTCCGCCGTGGAAGGTGAAGGTTACAGGATCGTCCCTGAAGTTTTTGAGCCATTCAACAGTTTCTTTTATAACCTCAATGCTCATGATGGGAGATCCTTCTTCAGAGCTCCAGCAGTAACTGCACTTGGAAGGACAGCCCAGCGTGGGGATGATCATGACGTGAAAAGGCCTCTTTTGCCGCCTCATTTTCAGCACCTTCTTCGAGGTTCTATTGGGTTCATATATTAATTGCGCTGCTGAAAAAGAGCACTAATAATTAAATAATGGCTGCAGATCATTGAGTTGACCGCAGCTTTTCAATTCTCTCTCTTACTGACCTAAGGTCCTGCTCCAACTGGCCGGCTATGCCCTCCAGGTAGCCCATTTCCTCAGCCGGCGAAGGCTCGCGAAACGGCTCGTACCCTGGAGCAAATGCCCCTGCGCGCCAGTATCCTCTGCCCATACGCATTCCTCTGCCGATGCAGTAGGGATTTCTCCATCCATAACCTGAGGCCCTATAGCCTCTTTGACCCATCCACCAGGGTCCGGTACAATCTCCCCAAGGCATATCTTTCACCTCTTTATCGATTTGGTCTCGCGAGATCTTTTGAGCGATGCTCGCAAGTAATAGTAGCTTATGAGAATATATACTTAAACTTTTCTATGACGCAAATAACCGAGTCCAACGCCCTAGCGTAATCCAATGCGGAGCAAAGCTTGAGAGCAGCCGTTTAGCAAGGCATACATTCATAATGCCGATCAAAATGTTTAAATATATTGTCGTAAAAGCGATAAATTGGCCGTTCCAACAGAGTGCTGTCCAGCCAGGCCGGGCTGCGGCAAGCAATGCCGACATAGCGCATTAAATACGGCTAAGCTCACCTCCCGCCGGGGCGATATGTCGGCCCACCCTCCTTTCCTGCCAGGAGGCTCTCCCCCATTTTTTTCTGCCCGGCATCATGTCCCTTTATATCGGTTGACGCCATTGGCCAAAAAGCTCTGATAATTAGGCCTTCAGGAGCCGGATCATGAAGATCGATATAGTCTCTCCAGGAATGTACACCTATGGATCGCTGGTTTTGGGCGGGATATTGAGAGATAAAGGCCACTTCGTCAATGTCACAAGACGGCTGGAGGCCGGTACTGGCAGCGATGTGAGCCTTTTAAGCCTCTTCTCCACTCTTCAGCTGCTTGATCCTGCCATCAGAGAATTCGTATCCAGGCAGGAAAGGATTTACGTGGGAGGTCCAGTGGGGCTTTGCCCGGAAATGGTCCTGGGAGAGCTGGATGCCGATGCAGTGGTCACGGGCGAGGGCGAGGATATAATCCAAAGGCTGGTCGAAAACGGCCCGGAAGGCCTGCCTGGCACGGCATTCAGAAAGGAGGACAGAATCATCAAATCAGAAGCCATGCCCGTGTGCTCCCTGGATCACCCGTTACCCCTGATACCAAACGACCTTCCCCAACAAAGCGTGCGGGGGGCCAACATTTACATCGAGACGCACAGGGGATGTCTGGGCGGCTGCGCATTTTGCCAGGTTCCCCGCTTTTTCGGGAGGACGATTAGGAGCCGCAGCATTGAAAATGTGGTGACGGAGGTCAGAGAGCTGAAGCGCCGCGGTGTGCAGCGCGTAGCCATCAGCGGCGGTACAGGATCTTTGTTTGGATATCGCGATGAGGTCAACAGGGCAGCATTCGTGGAGCTGCTTCGCTCTCTGGCCGAGATCCTGGGCAAAAAAAACCTCTCAGTGCCGGACATGAGGGTGGACCTGGTTGATGAGGAGGTGCTGCAGGCTGTCAGAGACTACACCATAGGATGGGTCTTCTTCGGCCTGGAAACGGGCAGCGAGCGCATGCTTAAGGCGATGAGGAAAGGGGTCACCGTGCGTGACAATCTTCATGCCGTAGAGGTGGCCAGAAGCATTGGCGTGAAGGTTGGAGGCAGCTTCATCGTGGGCTACCCAGGCGAGATGAGGGAGGACTTTCAGGCGACATCCGACTTCCTGGAAGAGGCCATGCTGGACGACGTCTTCGTGAGCATTGCAGAGCCCATTCCAGGCACGCCGCTGGCCAGCCGGACGCTTTCCATTTCCCGCGATGAACTGCCCCTCTTTCAGGATCATAAAGGCGACTACAGATCGCTAAAGCTCTCAGAAGCCGAGGCCCGGTGCTTCGAGCTGATGCTTCAGGGTGAGGGCTGCAAACCGCTGCCAAGAGCCATCACTAATGACCTCTACAACACATTTCTTGCCGAGGCGAAGGGCCAGGCGAGGGACATCAAAAAGGTAATAGGCCTGCTTGAAAAATATGGAGCGTATCTGGCCTAAAGGCCCATCCTCAGGCATCATCAAGGCGCGCCAGCCCGGGAAGCTCCCTCTTGACGGCATCCATCACATGGTTCAATGGCATGTTCAGGCACTCGGCCATCTTTTTCAGATCCTCGTACTCAGGCTTTATGCTTATCACCTTTCCATCAACATATGACGTCTTGACTCTAACATCGAAGGTCTTGCCCTGAATTGAGAACTGATGCGGCACTCGCTTCCTGTCGGCCACAACTCGCGGAACCTCCTGCACCCTGACCCCCAAAGTGCCGGTCTCCTCCATGAGAACCCTTATCATCCTGTCACATGCATTGCGATCGGTGATTACTGAAATCACATTCACAGGTCGGTTCTTCTTGCCAAGGGCAGGCGTCACAAAAACGTCAACTGCACCTTCCCGCAGTAGCCTTTGCATGGCATATCCTACCGTCTCTCCAGAAAGGTCGTCTAGATTGGTCTCGAGGAGGATTATGCTCTCCCTGGCCGCTCTAAAGATCTCTCCTTTAAGGATTCTCAGAGCATTGGGCCTCCCATCCAGCTCGCTGATTCCGGCACCGTAGCCCACGGCAACTGGCTTCATGGCCGGACAGAAATCCACAACATAGTCCGCGAGATTGGCCAGGAGCGCTGCTCCTGCGGGCGTTGTCAGCTCTCTATTCACAGGCAACGAGGAATAGGCCATTTGATGCTTGCACAGGATCTCCAGAGTTGCAGCTACTAAGCACGAAGTCTCGATGCCGTCCATTCCGCTTTCACCGAAACCAAGTGCAGGGGGAGTGGCATAGACGGTTCCCTCCAGAATGCCCTCTTTATCGAGGATAATGGCCGATCCGAGGACTCCAAAGAGCGTTTCCGGCGAGGCAATACTGGTACGAAAGAAGCCTGGGCAGTGCAATCGCTCTCCGGCCGCGGCCAGGTCTTCCATGACAGACATGACAAGGTCTGAAGCCTTTTTGGACATTCCCAGCTCTTCTATCAGTTTGTGAGCTGACGCCTCCAGATCAATTGCCATTTGAAATCTCTGTCCCATTGACGCGAGACCTATCTTCATGGCAGAGATTCCGCCGGAGCAGATCCTTTCCGATTTATAGGAGAAAGCTCCACAGTTGGGAAGCTTTCCTATCGCCCTGGCTAAAGGCTCCAGGACTGCGGGAGAGCGTACCAGGTCCACCAGTGAGGACAGAAGCATTTCACTGGATATTCCCGCAGCCTTCGAGTCTATGACTAATGTTCTCATAAAAAGTTAGCAGAGATTTAGGGCATCCCCTCGGCCGGCGCTGTCAGGCTGCCGTGAATCTTGCGGGCAATCCTGGCCACCTCCAGGGCGTTCTTCCTTGCCCCCGGAATGGCCCTTGTGAGATAAGCCCCGCTCTCGGCCATCTTGGATGCAGCCTTTTCGTCCTCTCCCAGGACTGCGCCTATTGCAGCAGGGACTGTGATGTTGATGATTGTGTGGCCTATGTACTGCAGTTCCTGCGCCAGCACTGCTCCTGCAAAAATAGCTGTCCCCATATCCGGATCATCTCTTCCCTTTCCCTCAAGGGCAAATTCAGGAACCGTCTTGGCCGACAGGTCTTCGATGTGGTATTGCTTGCCGTCTATCTGAACATCATAGGATATGTAGGAGTCAAATCCCCAGAACTTGTCTGTGAACTTGTCAGTCCTTCGCGCCTGGGGTCGAAGAGCCGTGAACTTGAGGCTAATCTTCTTGCCCGTAAACCCTGAGAGAACGGCCGAGCCTCTAGTCTCAACATAAGCCTTGCGCTCGTCGTCCAGCATTCGGGAAACCTCTTCGATATTTTTCCCGGATTTGATCAGGTCGTAGGCAGCCATTGCTCTCCGATAAATGGCGCGGTCCCTCACATCCTCGCCGGCGAGAATGCAGGCCCGGCTTACGGGTCCCCGGCTGACCTCCTCAGCCTTGCGAGCGATGGTGTTTAAGGCGCACAGAGACATCTCAGGGTCAATGAAGGATCCTATTTTGTAATCCTTGATCACTTCAGCCACCCGGAAGATGTCTCCGCCGAATTTCATCATCAATCTCAGGGCAGGAACGACGTCTCCGCAGAGATGACCTAGCGGCGGGTTTACCGGCCCCCCGGAAAATCCTGCTCCAATTACAGGAGATTCCTCAAACCCTGCAAATATCTCGTTCAGGGCCATGGAGCCGATGACAGAAGGCCCGCCGATATCCTTTAGGATGAGGCCGAAATCCCCAATGACCCTTGCGGTATCAAACTCGTCCTTGGACCCGCGAACATGCAGCATTTCAGGGAGCTTGGCTGCCTCAACAGCGCCCTTGCCTGCCAGATAAGCCGAATCCACGCTTCCAAATGGGCCGAACTCCTCGCCAAGGAACGCGTCGGGGTGGACCAGCTCCATGGCCACCGTGGCCCCGATGAATGCGGGCCATAGAGGGTACGCTGAGATTCCGGCACCATTCATGCTCTTCATCATGGCCTCAGTTCCGACCTTGGCGGCGTTTCGTGCCAGCTCCGGAAAATTATAGTCTTCTCCAAGAGAGCTGTGGCCATAGATCGCTCCACCGGCGATGAATGGGGGCAGGATTGATCCATCGACCTTTGTCAGCTTCTTATCCATGAGCTGCTCATACACCGCCATGTAAGCTGGAAATGCGGGAACCCTATGAGTGAACTTGGAGGTTACAAGAGCGATTGCGCTGGTCCTGGTAGCGCCCGAGTGCATCCTGGCTATTGCCCCGAGCTTTCTATTGCCCATCGGCACTCCTGCTCGTGCGCATGTTCCGCAGAAATATGCGAGCGATGCCACCAGCAGTGCAGCGTTCTCAGGCAATGCCCCGGCCTGCATTGTTTCTTTTACGGCCTTTTCAATGACATGATCAAGGGGAATATGAGGCAAAGATGCATCGATCATGGTCATTGAGCTCATAAGCCTCATCTCGGGAGAGCTTATACCGCCAAACGTATCCTCTGCCAGTGAATTGGCCGCGCAAAACACAGGTATCACCAGAGACCCATGACCCTTGGTTGCCGCTTCGATCTTGTCGTTGGTCATGTAGTCCGGCTTAAACGTGGCAGCCATTGACGCCGCCAATATCGCTTTTGTCCGTTCCTCATTCATTTGAGTTCACCCCATCAACATATATGCATATAAGCGACAAAATATTAAAGGGTTGCCTTCAAGAGAGATACAAACCTTTTGAAAATTGAATAAAATGTGAACGAATGATCGAACTACTGAAAGTCTGCAGCCGTAAAGATCGCTAAAAAAGAAAGAAAAATTGTAGGTCCTGGGACCTACACTGCGGGCATGACGAGAGACCTCTCGCCAGCGGCGCGGAACTCGCGGGCTCCGCCCTTGCCGAAGCAATCGCGGATGTTGCCCCAGTTGAATACCAGGCCGGGGTTGGCGAAGCAGACCTTGATCAGCGGGTTGACTGCGAAGGCATCCATGCGTCCGGCATGCACCGAGCTGGTGATGCCTGCATACTCGCCCTGGTGGCCCACGTTCATGGCGTAGTTCGGATAGTTGGCGCCCCTCAGCTCGAGCGGGTTGCCCTCGTCGGACTGGTAGGAGAACACGTTGGTTGGACCGCACTGGTCCTGCAGGTCGTATCCGAAGAAGCCCAGTCTTCCCCAGCCTTCCTTGTGCAGGAGCATGCTGAGATACCAGGATGCAAGAGCGCACTGGCTGTGGCCGGTGGCGATACCGGTTGTGATGCCTGATGCGGCTGCGAGAACTGCCGCCCTCTGGGACCCGCCGAAGTGGTCCTCGAGAAGCGTCGGGAAGGCCTCGTACTGCTCCATGCCGTACAGGGTGACCTCAGTTGCCAGATCCCTAGCTACCTCGATGGTCTTGGGTGCCTTGGCGAATCCTCCGAACTTGTCGTTGGCATAGTCTACGCCGTAATAGGAGAAGTCGTCCAGGACATCGTTGGTGTAGGCAGCGGTTGCGTACTGTGTGAAACCGACACCGCCGGACATGTAGCTTCCAAGCCAGATCTGGTCGTAGAGCATTGAGCCTGCTGCGACGACGTTCAGTGAGACATAGGCGGGATCCTGTGGAACGAGCCTGGAGGTCTGGACCATGTCGGCCATGAAGCCGAAGGAGAGACCGCCGGGGTTGTTGGGTCCGCGGGCCCTTCTGGCGGGCAGCATGTCTGACATCTGCAGAACTGCAGCGTGCTTGGCGGCGAATGCCAGGTCAGCCACAGCGGCCTCACCGGCGCACATGTTATAGGCATCGATGAAGGTCATGCCGAGCTGCATGGCGCTCCACCTGGAAGTGGTGCCGCCGTCGCAGGACCTGACAACGACTGTTGGCACATGGATGGCCTGCCAGGTTGTCTTGCCGATTGCTGCCTTGAGCTGCTCTGCCTGATCAGCAGGGAAGAGCTTGTTGATGTTGATCACATACTGTGAGTCAATCTCATCGGCCAGCTCATCGTTTCCGGTGAAAACGCGGACGTTACAGTCGTCCACCAGGCCGGGGTGAGTCTCGACCATGTGTTCCTGAACCACGGCTGCGCCGGGCATGGCGTGGTTGAGGATCTCGAGGTAGTTATTGATGGTCTCTGGAGTGACTTCCTTGCCGAGCCTCTTCTCCAGCACCTCGTGGGCCATGTCCAGGCCTACGATGATGGTCCTGCGGATGTCGTCCCACAGCTGCTGCATTGCAGGGTTGTTGACGAAGTGCAGATCGTCGCCCTCTACCACATACTCCGTGGAGGAGAGCTTGTAGGGTACGAGCTGCCTCTGCCCCATGGGTATTCCGCCAGCATGCACGTAGGGATTGTAGAAGGATACGCCGCGCTTGCCCTCAAGCTTTGCGGAGTACTCCATGAACTCCCTCTTCCTGGGGCTCTGATCGGGACCAAGCCTCAGGTATGCTGTCTTTTGAGCCTGAAGTTCCTCTTTGGGCATTGCCACGCCCTTGCTGGACATGGCCTTCTTCTCGGCTGCGAACTTCTTATCGAGAGCCTTTATGAATAGCTTCTTGCTGTGTAGCTTTGCCATTTTGTATCACCCACCTAAATTTACTCCGGTCTGTATCCCCACTTGCTGCGCAGCTCCCACATATGATGCAGGGCCTGGATCGACTCGTTGTCCTTCTCATTCCTGAGGGCGACGCCGTCAAACCTGAAGATGGTGGTTCTCTTCTTGGCCTCGGCCTCGCTCATTGGCTTGCCAAGGCTGATCTTCTTATCCAGCGGGATTCCGACCTGGTCCTTGACTGCATAGACGTTGCCGTCCTTGCCCATCTCTGTCCTGGCCAGCATATCGAACTGCATTCCGTTCTCTTCCAGCCTCAGGGAGTGGCCGTGCACTGTGCAGCCCCTCATCGAGCAGAGAGCTACATCGGTCATCTCGCAATCGTACTGCTTCTTGGTATAGGCCTCAATATCCCTCTCCCTAGCCTCTATGATCTGCCTTCCGGATAGTGTGCCTGGGTCGCAGCCCTTGCAGTTGATGGCCCCCCAGTAGGATCTCCAGTAGGGGATGGCGGGTGCAAAGTACATGGAATCTGTCCACTGCGAGTACCTTACGCGGTCACCGGCTGCAGCGCCTGGTGTGGGGGTGACGATCTGCCTTATGGGGCAGTCCGGCTCGCCCATCTCCTTGAGGGGTGGGTGAGTGCTGGGGTAATCGGCTCCTGGCGCCCTGTGGCCCATGATCGACACTACATCTGCCTCGGGAATATCTCTGAGCTTCTCGAGGTTGCCGGACATGTGCTTCCGCCTGTTAATGCCAACAGAGGTGCTTCCGGGATAATATTGTGGTGTGTATGCCATATTTATCTCTCCTCTTTATCATCAATGATCACTTGTTCTTCAGACAGAATGGCCAGCCTATCCTTTTTGGCCTTTGGATCGATCAGCCCAAGTATCCTCTTATCATCGACATCCTTGCCGTACTTGGCATAGTCTGAGATAGTCAGCCGGTCGTGGAAGAACTTTCCGCGCTTTATCCGGAAGGAGAAGGGCAGCGCTCGCTCACACGCAGCCTTTAAACCCTCTAGGTATTTCTCGTCCTCCAGTTCAAGCCTGATTCTTCCAACCTTGATCCTCAGCTCAAGCACCTGGTCTCCGACCTGAATTAGCTGGTCCCGGTTCTCCTCTATGGGAGCGCCTTTTCCCGGGCCATAGGGAACGACCCTGGGCTGGTTGGGACCATGGAGCGTGATCCTCACGACCCCGCCGCTATTGTAGATCTCGTTGAGAAGGAGCTGAGCCGTCTTCGGCATCAAGAACCTGCTTGGAAATATCTCAACCTGGACCGATTCCGTGTCTGATTTAGTGACCATGAATCCGCCTAATTTACACAGCCTCCGCAACCGATACGATCGGCTCACGGAACTCCTTGATCTCGCCGTAAATGGCACCGACCAGTCCAGATGTCATTTCAGGTGTGAACATCTGGGTTCCGGCATCCAACGCAATTGCAGCAGCTACGCAGGGGATGGCAAATCCTCTGGAGTGCCTGGTTACCACGTGGTTGCCGTTGAAGACACCGGGGCCGCCGCCGCCATAGATGGAGTGGCTGAAGAACGAGAATCCTACAGCGGTACCCATGACCCTGCCGAAGTCGCATGATGGCAGAGCAGTCTCCTTCTCAACCAAGTCGTTGAAGTACAGCAGTGTCGAGGACACAGCCTGCGCGCCCCTGAGAGAGCCGCAGTTGACCATTGTGGCTGCCAGTACGCCTGCGGCGCAGTAGGCATTCCACTTGGATACATCGTTGGCCTCGTACATGACGTAGCCAGAGGGGAGCTTCTTTCCGGCCTTGATGACCTTGTCCTCAATGGCCTTGGCAACTGTGGACTGAACAACCGTGCCGATTGTTCCCGTCTTGCCATTGGCCTTGACGCACTCATAAACCATATTGTTGGCATTCAAGCCCTGGTATGCCATGCCCAGGAGCTGGTGCCTCTCGAATATGCCGAAGGCGTTGCCCATCTCGAACTCGCCGATCTGCTCGTAAATGGAGGCCAGAGCGGCTGCGTTCATGGCGTTCCTCTTTGTGATTGCAGCGAGGTGGTTGGCCATGACGTTCCTGAGAGCAAAGCCCAGACCCTCGTCGTTCTGGGGGATGTTGAGAACAGATGCGACGTTTCCGCCGTTCATGCCTACGGTCTGCGGGTACTCGCCCCAGACGGAGGCGTGGACCATTGCAGCATCTACAATGCCGACATTGAAGGTCTGGATGAGTGCCTCGACTGTGGCTGCTGCAGCGCCTGTCAGTCCGACAACGAACTCAGAGGCTGCGTTCACACGGGCAGTTGGGACCTGGACGAGCAGTTGCTTTCCGCCACCGAGTACTCGGACGGCTGTATCGTCGCCGGCGTTGACCTGCAGAAGAGCCTTGATCTTGTCTGCGAGGGCGTTGGCATTGGCAACTACATCAAGATTGAGCTCGCGTCCCTTGACTTGCCTGCGGCCTCCGCCTACCTTTCCAGTCTTAAGGCCGGCTTCAATACCGGCGAGGTTAACGGCAACTGTTCGCTTAGTAAGGGCAATGAGCCTCTGCATGGCAGCGTTCTTAAGAGGGCTGACGGCGCTTAAATCGACGTCGCTCTTCAAAAGAACTCCGCGGTCGCTATATAGGTCTATCTTGTCAGACACGTTCTTTATCCTCCTTTACCTTTTTAGCAGCAAAAACTGTAACGAGGGCGCGCCGAAGCGATGATAAGATAGCATCCGCTTGATGGTATCATATCCGGCACCTTCCTAAGTTCGCTACAATCTCCCGCCGCGTTCTTTACTGTCTCATAGCTACTTAAACTTTTTGTGTGATAATATAATAACTACCAAAATTATATAAACTAGTCAGGCGACTGCCAAATAATAAAGCGGATTTTTAGAGATATTTTTATTCATATCATAATCTATAATAATGCATCTGCCTTAATGTAGCCTTTTAAACTGCGTATTGATTTTTACGCCATCGAGGACAGTTCCAATCCAGCGCGACAACAGTTGTCGGTCCATTAGGTGCACACCTTTTATTCTACCCATAAAATGAATTTAAATACCTCTCTTAAAAATTCGAGCCTGAGGTTTATATGATCAGCACATGCATAAAGACAAAAAATACCCATAAATTAGGCCTTCATTATGCGTTTTAACCTGAAATGCCGATGCAATGGCACAATTAAAATTTATCGAATAATGATGTTAATTGAAAACTTCTTACAGTATAAAACGTATAATGAACTTAAAACGCAGATCGGCGCTTTTGCTGAAGATAGGATGGCAAAGGATGTCAAATTCCCTCGATATCCCTTCAACTGCAAAGGCGGCAACGGATTATGATTCCCTATCCGCGCTGGCCCCTTTCGAAAAACTTATATCGACGCCACGAGTTGCTTTTGGGGAATGCATCTCATCATCGCAGAGAAGCACGATGCTGCAAAGAGGATAGCTCAGATTCTGGCCGACGAAAAGCCCCGCTCCTACAGGGTGGGAGGGGTCGAAACCTTCCGTTTCGGAGATAACATTGTCATGGGTCTATCCGGCCATATCGTCGGTGTGGACTACCCGCCTGATTACAACAACTGGCAGAAGACGGATTGCAAGGACCTCATCAGGGCAGATATAATAGTGCGCCCCATCCAGGAGAAGATTATATCCGCCCTCCGAACGCTTGGATCGGAGGCCGACCGAATTACCGTCGCCACCGACTACGATAGAGAGGGAGAGCTTATCGGCGTCGAGGCTCTCCGGATCGCCCAGAAGGAAAATCCCGGCCTGAAGGCCGACAGGGTAAGGTACAGCGCCATCACCAAAGGCGAAATACAAAAGGCCTTTGAGCATCCCGGAGAGGTGGATTACAACCTTGCCGCCTCAGGAGAGGCAAGGCAGATCGTCGACCTGATCTGGGGGGCAGCGCTTACAAGATATATATCGCTTACATCAGGACGCCTCGGAAAGGAGTTCCTCTCCGTTGGCCGCGTGCAATCGCCCACCCTGGCGCTGATCGTTGACAGGGAGAAGGAGATCAACGCCTTTGTGCCAAAGGCCTATTGGGAGATCTTTGTCGACCTCGAAAAAGGGCTTCGGGTCCATCACGCCAAGGGAAGGATTTGGGAGAAGGAAGAGGTAGACAGGATAGTTAATAATCTGGCACAAATCGGCATTATCAGGTCCATTGAGAAGAAGGCTAGAATTGATAAGCCACCAGTTCCCTTCGACACCACAAGCTTCCTTGCTGCGGCTTCAGGCATCGGCTTTTCTGCAGCCAACGCCATGCGCATTGCAGAATGGCTCTACATCAACGGATTTATCTCCTATCCGAGAACCGACAACACCGTTTATCCCCCATCAATCGACCTTCGATCCCTGATGTCTCTCTTTACCAGAGGACCTTTTGGAGAAGAGGCACAAACGCTTCTGAAGGGGAAGATGATCCCCACCAAGGGAAAGCGCTCTACCACCGACCACCCGCCAATTTATCCCACAGCTCTGGCCAATAAGAGCGAGCTGAAGGAGGAGCAGTGGAGGATCTACGAGCTGGTGGTGCGCCGCTTCTTCGCCACGCTTGCGGAGGCATGCGAGTGGCAGGTTGCGATCATCAAGGTGGATATCGGAGCTGAGCCGTTCAGGGCCAGCGGCGCCCGCCTGATTAAGGCTGGATGGAGGGCCTATTATCCCTACAGCAAATCCGAGGAGCACATACTTCCAGAGCTTCAGGAGGGCGAACGCCTGAAGGTCCTCGGCCACGAGGTGGAGGCAAAGGAAACTCAACCGCCGGCACGCTACGGACAGGGCAGGCTCATCAAGCTGATGGATGAGCTTGGACTTGGGACCAAATCTACCAGACACGATATTATAAGCAAGCTGTATGCCCGGTCATATGTACAGGGCAATCCCATGAAGCCGACAAACACAGCTTACGCAGTCGTGGACACGCTTCAAAAGTATGCTCCAAACATTACCAAGCCGGAGATGACCCAGACCCTGGAGAAGGATATGAGCCTTATCTCTCTGGAGAAGATAAAGGAGGATGAGGTCATTGAGGAGTCCAGGGAGATGCTGGAGTCGGTCTTTTGTGAGCTGGAGGATAACCAGAAGGGAATAGGCGAATCCCTGAAAGACGGCCTGAGGACCGATAAGATAGTTGGAAGCTGCGAGAAGTGCGGCTCAGAGCTCATAATAAGGAGGGGGCGCCGCGGATCGCGGTTCATAGGCTGCTCCGGGTACCCCAACTGCAAGTTTACGCTGCCGTTGCCGAGGTCCGGGACCGTGATTGTCACCGACAGGCTCTGTGAAAAGCACGGCATGAACCACATCAGGATAATCAACAAGGGAAAGCGGCCCTGGGATCTTGGATGCCCTCACTGCAACTATCTGGAGTGGCAGGCCAAAAAGGCTCTGGAGAAACCGGAAAATGAGAGCCCTAATAGCCCGGATAAGGCGAAATCCGTGAGGAAGACGCCTGTGAAAAAGGCTGCTGTCAAGGCTGCATCACAGGCAAGGGCCAAGGCCGAGAACAACGGGCTTGGAGATCTGAGCGGCATTGGGCCAAAGACCCTTGAGAAGCTCGCAGCTGCGGGCATAAAAACAAAGGACGATCTCGTCAGCGCAAAGTCAAAGGGCCTGGCAGAAAAAACGGGCATCAGCCCCAAGAAGATCATGGCCTGGCAGAGAATGGCCAAAGCCTGATGCTTTTGATGCTTTCCGCCAAAAAAGGTCAGGGCCTTTGAAGTCCCCCCAGGCATTTTTTAAGGCTCTTTGCTATAGCCATTAAGCTTTTTTCGTCATGCTGCGGTGCGTAACCAGCATGGGCCTGGCCGGATTTGAACCGGCGGCCACTCGGTTATGAGCCGAGCGCTCTAACCGGACTAAGCTACAGGCCCAAAAATGATGCGCCGCCAACAGGGCTCGAACCTGTGACATTCTGGTTGCTGCTTATCCGCGCAATTAACAGCCAGACACTCTACCAACTGAGTTATGGCGGCCCGACCATCACCCTTCACACACAATGATTTAAGCCTTTTGATTAGAATGGGCATTATGCGCGTCCTAAAGGAGAACCTGCGCGGCGACGAGGGTGAAATAACCCTCCTGCCCGAGTCGCTAGACGACCTCTGGCACCTCAAATACCTGATAGAGCCGGGCGATTTGGTGTTTGCATTGACGCACAGGAAAGTCCCGTCCATCGCCGACAAGGCCCGCCCTGAGAAAATGGAGCGACGGCCGGTGCGGCTCGGCGTGCGCGTGGAGGACATCGAGTTCCACATCTACTCCAACTGGCTCCGGCTGCACGGGGTCATCAAGTCGGGAATAGATGTCGGATCCTACCATACCCTCAACATTGAGGTCGGAACTGACCTGTCAATAGTCAAGTACCACTGGAGGTCCGACCAGTTCCAGAGGATCAAGGAGGCCGTGGCAGAATCGAAGCGCCCGAAGGTTGTGCTGGCCCTCGTGGAGGAGGGGGAGGCGACGATTGGGGTCTTGCGCCAGTTCGGGGTGCAGATGGCGGCAGAGCTTCGCGCAGGAAGCGGCAAAGGCGGCGGCGAGGACCACCGCGCCCAGTTCTTCCGTGAGGTCGCAGAGGCCATGGCCCTGGCAGCGGGAGAGGATGCCCAGGTGATCCTGGCCGGGCCCGGATTTGCAAAGGAGGACTTGAAAAAGGTCATTGATGCAGGGTTTCCGGATCTGGCGAAGAGGATCACAATGGATGATGCCTCGTCCATAGGCCGCTCCGGATTTCAGGAGGTGCTGCGCCGAGGGGCGGTTACAAGCGTGCTTGAAAGCAGCCGAATAGCACATGAAACCAGGATCATAGAGGATCTCTTCAGGGAGATCGCAACTGACGGTAAGGCGGCCTACGGCCAGAAGGAGGTTCAGACCGCGGTCAACTACGGCGCAGTCGATATCCTGCTCGTTTTGGATGAGATGGCCAGGCGCAAAAGCCTGGACGATCTCATGCGCGAAGTGGCAAATGCGCGCGGGAAGGTGGTTATATTCAGCTCCGAGTTCGAGCCTGGAGAGCGGCTGCGATCCCTCGGGGGCGTAGCCGCCATTCTTCGCTTCAAGATCGCCCAAACATAGGATATTAGTATTATTCCCGGCCTTTTATTAGAGGAAATGACAGGCTGCGATAAGTGCCGCGCCAGGGCGGTAATATATCAAAAGTACTCGGGGATGCACCTGTGTCCTGCTCACTTCGAGGATGACGTCCGCCGAAAGATCAGGGAGAGCATACGCGAGACGGGAGTCTTCGCAAGGCCTGCGCGGGTGGCCGTGGCGCTTGACGGAGGTAAGAACAGCTCTGCTATGCTCTGCGCCTTAAAGGCGCTGTTTTCCAAAAGGAGAGACGTTGAGCTAATCGCCGTTATGATTGACGAGGGAATCGAGGGCTACAGGCCCCAGAGGCTGGTAGCCGCCAGGGCCCTGGCAGACGGCCTGGAGATTCCCTGTGTCATCAAGAGCCTGAAAGATGCCGTCGGCCTGACCATAGACGAAGTTGCATCCCGAGACGCGCGGGATCATGCCCATGATCCCTGCCGCGTATGTAAAGCCTTAAGGGACATCCTCCTCAACGGCGCCGCTCGCGAACTGGAGGCCGATGCCCTGGCCACAGGCCACAGCCTGGACGATTGCGCCCGGGCGATACTCCAGAGCTACCTGAGTGGAGACATCGACGGCCTGCTAAAGCAAATAAGGCAAAACACGGGGGAGGTCTTTAGGATTAAGCCTCTGAGGCGCGTTCCGGAAAGCGAAATTGCCCTCTATGCGGCCTTGCAGGGCATACATCCGATCGTCGGAGGCGTCTGCCCTTACAAAGGAGAGGCGATGGCAGCAGAGGTCAAGGACGTGCTTGACGGCTTCGATGACAGACATCCCGGAACCAAGTACTCGCTGCTTCGAAGCTTTGACCGCATACCGATTCAGTAAACCGGTCAGACGCTTATTGATGCGCCGTGCCCTATATGCGGCAAACCCTGTGCCTCAGAGCTTTGTAGTAGCTGTCGGGCGGAATACGGCCTCCTTCAGGGGAAAAGCCTTTAAATGCAGATGAGGAGAAAGTGGGTGCGTGCCTCGGTAGCTCAGCTGGTCCAGAGCGATTGACTTGTAATCAATAGGTCGCGTGTTCGAATCACGCCCGGGGCTTGAGCTTTGAATTTCGGAAGAGTTCGATGAGAAGGAGCATGAAGTTCTGCCTAATTCTGCTTGCAGCGCTTATAATTCCCCTGTCCCTTTATGCCGCACTGCCGTCTGCCTTCGAGGAGGACCTCTCGGGAAATGACCTAAGCGAGCTTGAATCGATGCTGTCGGGAAACAACAGCAGCCCACTGAATTCCCCTCTGCAAACGGGTCAATATAGCTTATCGCTTCCGTCGCGTACATTTCCAGGGCCGGAGTACGACCCACCCTTCAAGAGCATATTCGAGAACGACTCATTCTTCGGCGATTTCGTCAGGCAGCTGGACGGTGACACCCAGCCCGTGGACAATCAGACATGGATAGAGATGCTGAAAAACGGCACGCTTTACCTAAATATCACAGGAAAGGGATCGCAGAAGACAAGCGGCCACTTCATAAAACCCATACTGATCGAGGAGCCCGACTTCTAATAATCGGATTTCATGTTCTTTCGAAGGGCACAGCAATCAATGGCCTTTCGCAGGTCTTCCACCCTTACAGGCTTGCTTAGGTAATCATCCATTCCGGCTGAAAGGCACATTTCCTTGCTGTACTCCAGATCATAGGCGGTGAGGGCGACTATATGCGGCTGTTCTGAAAACCGGCAGCGCTCGCGTATGATGCGGGTAGCCTCAAGGCCGTCCATTTCAGGCATCTGTATGTCCATGAAGACCACATGATAGGGCTGGCTTTCCAATGCCTGCACAGCCTCTCTGCCATTAGCGGCTAAATCCACGTCATGCCCCAGCCGTTTGAGCATTTTTTGAGCCACTTTCTGGTTGATAGGGTTGTCTTCAACAAGGAGTATCTGCATGTCGTAGTGATCCCCCTCGCACATATCAGCTCACCGGAGGATAGGTTTCGACTGTTGATATAAATACGTATAGAAAAAATTATCAGTAACAAAAGACCATCAAACTAATTCGAATTTATAATAAGCAGCCAAGGCCCGATAAATCCGCGATTTCACGAGCCTAAAGGCATTTCTCAGCTTCATGCAATATCTGCTCTGCCATTAATTATATTATGGTCAAAACCTATGATCAGTAAAGTGGACAGCGATATGGCCAACAGGCTTTTTGCCATCCGCGGCCAATACATTGAATGGACGCAAAGGCTGCACGAAATCCTTGCATGCGCGAGCAAAGCATGGCAGATTTGGGCAGCCCTTTTTCAGGTTGGTAAGATGGCCCTTTTTTGGCTGTGTGAAAAGCCATTTAAAAAATATGCGTAAGGATTTTTTTACAGTTATCCTCTTTCATCCCGCACCGATCGTTTTTTGTAATTGAATGAAGATTAGTAATCAGGCTCGCCTCATTCTCTTCACATCGAGCCTGGTCTTGCATCTGGGACATGCCTTCGGCTTACTGACTCGGGTCTCCCATGCGTAATTGCATTTAGGACATTTCATCTGTTTCATATTAATAAAGTTGTAATAAGAGTATTAATAACTTTCCATTGATATGATTTTGCGTTTCTCATTTTTGGAGCGCAAAGCCTATAATTGCATGGCAGCAGTAAATACAGGATTCCATGAAAGAGATTTTGGAGATCCTTTCTGAGAACGCCAGGGCAACTCCTGATGAGATCGCAGCCTTGACTGGAAGATCCGAGGACGAAGTTGCCGTGGAGATCAAGGAATTAGAGGACGCAGGCGTCATAAGGAAATATATTACGCTAATTGATTGGGAGAAGCTCGAAGAGCCTTACGTCTTCGCAGTGCTCGAGCTGAAAGTTGCCTTGCAGCGCAAGACCGGCTACGACGCTGTGGCAGAGAGGATTGCCAGATTCTCAGAGGTGGAGTCGGTCCGGCTGATCTCGGGAGACCACGATCTCTCAGTCACGGTCAGAGGGAAGTCCATGAAGGACGTGGCCTACTTCGTGGCTGAGAAGATCGCACCATTGGAGGGCGTTACATCTACCTGCACACATTTCATACTGAAAAGCTACAAGGAGCACGGCGTCACCCTCATTGACAGGCCCAAGCCGAAAAGGCTGGTGGTAACCCCATGAAGATGCAGCTGCAAAACGTCCGGGCCTGGAACTGCGATGCCCACCTATCCAAGGTGGTGAAGGATATGCCACCCTCAGGCATTCGCAAGTTCTTCGATTTGGTGAGCGAAATGGAGGGTGCGATCTCTCTGGGTGTAGGCGAACCCGACTTTGTGACGCCCTGGCATGTGCGCGAGGCATGCATTTACTCGCTGGAATCGGGATTCACGTCGTACACATCGAACAAGGGCATGCCTGAGCTTCGAGAATCCATCTCGGAGCACATAAGAAGCGACCTGGAGCTCGACTATGATCCGGCTGAGGAGATACTGATAACAACCGGCGTCAGCGAGGCTGTCGATCTGGCATTCAGGGCCACGATCAACCCCGGCGATCAGGTTATAGTCCCCGAGCCCTGTTATGTTGCCTATGTGCCTGACATCACTCTGGCCGGAGGGGTCCCTGTGCCCATTCCCACCAGGCTCTCTGAGGAGTTCAAGGTGAGGCAGGAGGACATCTGTGCAGCAGTGACTGACAGGACAAGGGCAATAATGCTCAGCTATCCGAACAATCCCACAGGCGCCGTCATGACGCGATCCGACCTGGAAGAGATTGCGGACGTCGTTGTGGAGAACGATCTCCTCGTCATCTCAGATGAGGTATACTGCAAGCTCAGCTACGGCGATGGCGGAAAGCACTGCAGCTTTGCACAGCTGGAGGGTATGCAGGAGAGGACGCTTATTTTAAACGGCCTCTCCAAGTCGCACGCCATGACCGGCTGGAGGATCGGCTATGCGCTGGGCAACCCGGCAATTGTGGGGGCAATGACCAAGGTTCATCAGTACACAATGCTTTGTGCACCGGCAATGGCCCAGGTGGCAGCCCTTGAGGCGCTTCAGCGCGGCGAGGACGAGATGCTCGGCATGAGGCATGAGTACGATTTGCGCAGAAGAATGTTCGTATCCGGCCTAAACAGGATCGGCCTTGATTGCTTTGAGCCCAAAGGAGCATTTTATGCATTCCCATCGGTTGAAAGTACCGGGCTTTCCTCAGAAGAGTTTGCTGAAAGGCTGCTTAGGGATCAGAAGGTTGCCGTCGTTCCGGGAAGCGTTTTTGGGCAAAGCGGCGAAGGATTCCTGCGGTGCAGCTACGCCACCTCCCGCGAGGAGCTGATCGAGGCGCTGGACAGAATGGAGAAGTTTCTGGAAGGCCTGTGAAAGGGCTTTCCGGACGACCGACCAATATTATAATATTCGATATTCTTTCCAGGAGGCATAAGCACGCTGAAGTCCAGGCTGAAACCCGAGGACACCGACAGGCTTATGAGGCCGCTGGCAGGCATCGGCCTCTCGCCGATGGGCTGGACAATGCTGGCCATCCTGCCCGCCGTGATGGGATTATTCATGCTCTACAGCCATAACCTCGGCTGGGGGCTGATCTTCTTCGCGCTGGCAGGAGCCGTTGACCTTGTGGACGGAGCCGTGGCGAGAAGCCTGAACCAGGTGACGGTCCTCGGAGCCTACGTGGACGGCGTCCTGGACAGGTATGTGGAGTTCTTTCTCTACCTGGGCCTCATGATCTATCTGGGGCCGGCAGCCTTCTTCGGCCTGCCGGGATATATCTGGATCATGCTCCTGCTCTTCGGGGCGCTCATGACCACATTCGTGCGGGCCTATGCAGACCACCGGGGGCTGGTAAAGGATCAGGCGGAGCTGAAGAGGATGGGCGGAATCCTGGAGAGGGGCGAGCGTCTCGCGCTGCTCTACCTGGGGATGCTGCTTGCCGTCTTTTGGGGGGAGCTTTGGCTTCAGGCGGCAATAGCAATAGTCGCGCTGCTGGCGAATCTCACGGCCCTGCAGAGAATAAGGAACGCGATCATGGCGAGGAAGGGCTAAAGAGCACTGGAAATGCTAAAACCGCTTTTCAAATCTGGCATCAATACCTGCATGATTGCCAGTTTGGAAAAAGGTTTTTTTGCCTTCCCTAGATCCCATACAACTGATAAACATTCGGATTCAGCCACTCCTGCCCGTAAGGCCCGTATCCCGGCCAGTTGTAATTATAGTAGTACCCATAAGGCCCATATCCATAAGGCCAGTAGGCCGGGTAGGAATCGCCGTAAAGGAACCGATAGGCTTCAGCCTGCCAGAGCATTTCCTCGTAGTATCCTTTGCCGGGGCATTTTCCATAATAGAAGTCCCAGACCTCGCAGTAGGTTCCATCCGGGAAATAGCAGTACCCGTTCTGAGGACAGCCTCCGTGATTTATACAATATACATCTGCAGCGTTCCTGGCGACACACTGGCCGCCCCCACCCATTCCAACCGCAAGGGCAGTTTCCGATAACGCCAAACATGCCATCAATACGATGGCCGGATTTATTAATGACCGGAAGTTCACCACACTCATCCCTCCGATAAGAGACTATCAACATCTATAGCACCCACTCTATGAAAAAGTTATGCTATTTTACGGGCTGCAACAGGTATCATAATGCCAATGAATTCTGCAAATTTATCTTAAAAAAATTCACAAAAAGGATGAACGCTCGCAGACCATAAGCTTATGGGAAACACAGAAACGTTTTCAGACAAAAGGCTTGCAGGCGGAAAACGCTGCCACCATCCTCATCCCTCTCGCTTTGCAAACTCCTTCGCCCAGTAGGTAATTATCATATCAGCACCGGCGCGCCTGATGGACATGAGCGACTCCATGAAGGCCGCATCCTCCTTCAGCCACCCGTTTTGCGCTGCAGCCACGATCATCGAGTACTCGCCGCTTACCTGGTAAGCAGCCGTCGGCACTCCGAACCTGTCCTTCACCGAGCACAGAATATCCAGATAAGGCATGGCAGGCTTTACCATCACCATATCAGCACCTTCCTCTATGTCCAGCTGCACCTCCCAGAGCGCCTCTGCCGCGTTTGGCGGGTCCATCTGGTATCCCCTGCGGTCGCCGAATGCGAATCCCGACTCTGCAGCCTCCCTGAACGGTCCGTAGAAGGTGGAGGCATACTTGGCAGAGTAAGACATGATGGGCGTATCTATGTAGCCGTCGAGGTCCAGAGCGGCCCTGATCGCCCCCACCATTCCGTCCATCATGCCGCTTGGTGCAACAATATCGGCCCCGGCCTCGGCCTGGCTTACGGCAGCCTCTCCCAACAGGGGAAGGGTCTCGTCGTTGAGGACGCGCTCGCCCCTGATCAGCCCGCAGTGGCCGTGGCTTGTGTACTCGCAAAGGCACAGGTCTGTTATCACCGTCAGGTTCGTCGTCTCCTTGATCCTGCGGACAGCTTTCTGGATTATCCCTTGAGAGTCGTAGGCCCCGGAACCTACCTCGTCCTTATGCGCCGGCAGACCGAATAGGAGCACGGCCGGCACGCCCAGGTCCTCCAAAGCGCCTGCCTCTGCACTGAGGCTCTCAAGGCTCTGCCGAAACTGCCCCGGCATGGCAACAATGGCCCTCGGCTCAGAGGTTCTCTCGTCCACGAAAATGGGCTGTATCATGTCCTTTAAGGAGAGCCTCGTCTCAGCCACCAGCTCTCTGATCCCCGGCCTTCTAAGCCGCCTCATCCTCTTCATAGTGATTCCTCCAGCCGGAACAGCTCGGACAGAGACTTCAGCAGCTCCTCATCGCCCCTCTCCGCAGCCCTCTTGAGGGCCTTGGTCGGATCCGATAAAAGCTTGTTCACAATGGAGTGGCTCATGTCCCGCAGCACCTGCTGCTCGATCTCGCCCAGCGTATGTCGTGCGGAAAGCTTGTTCATGGCCTTCCTGACCTCCTGGTCCTTGATTATCTCAGCCTGGGAGTACAGACGCGCCAGCAGTTCCTCGGCCTGCTTCCTCTTGTACTTGGCCTTTAGAAGCCCGAGCTCCTCCTCGATGATCGCATCAACCTTCTCCATCTCAGCCATCCTCTGCCTCATGTTCTCGCTGCTTATGTTCTTCAAGCTGTCAATGTTATGCAATTCGACGCCGGGGACGAAGGCTGCATCCTCGTCGATGTCTCTAGGATTGGCGATGTCTATCATGAGCAGCTTCCTTTCCCGGCCCTCCATCGCCCGCTCTATATCGTCCTTTAACAGTATGTAGTGGGGAGCTGCCGTGGCGCTGATCACCACATCGGCAATTCTCAGGTGGCCCCTCATCTCCTCAAAGGGAATGGCAGTGCCGCCCAAGCATTCGGCCAGGCACTCGGCTGAGCTGAAGGTCCTATTTGTAACGTACAAGGAGCCGATGTCCTTGGCCTTGAGTGCTTTGGAGATCAGCTCTCCGGTCTCTCCAGCGCCGATCACCAGTACGCACTTTCCAGCCAGCTCTCCCAGAATCTCCTCCGCCAAATCCACGGCTGCGGAGCCGACAGATATGGACCGCTCGTTGATCCTGGTCTCCTTTCGGACCCTCTTGCCGACCTGGATGGCCTTCTTGAAGGCAGTGTCCAGCATCCACCCGGTAGTCCCGGCCTTCA
Organism: uncultured Methanotrichaceae archaeon; assembly: GCA_964534145.1. Taxonomy (GTDB): domain Archaea; phylum Halobacteriota; class Methanosarcinia; order Methanotrichales; family Methanotrichaceae; genus CAWJYS01. Next base: position 44,187 of record CAZHNU010000012.1, read on the forward strand.
TGGCGATCTGGACCAGATCCTTCATCTGGCCCAAGATCTGGTCCTCGCCGATGATCATGGACTCAAGGCCTGATGCCAGCCTTAAAAGGTGAAGCAAAGATTCGTCGTGATCGTGAAAATCGATGATCCGAGATGAAACACGGGCCTTCTTGGCAAGCTCGAAGAGCACCTTTTCTCCTCTCGGAGAGACGACATAAATCTCGACACGGTTGCAGGTCTTGAGCACCGCGCACTCGTCCACCAGCTCGTGGGAGCCGACCCACCTAAGAAGCGTCTCCACATCGCCATGCCAGGCCTTTTCAATCTCATCTATCGAGGCCTTGCGATGGGTCACCAGCATCGAGGCTATCTCGCTCATCTGGAGATGCATGTGCCCGGGCTCTCATATAGGCCTTTTCATAGGAAACATCCAAAAGCCTCCAGATCTCATCGTCCTCAAGGATTCGTCCGATGATTCTCGACCGTTCCTTCTGAGAGGGAACGGATTCCTTCAGCTCCCCCCTGATCCGGCCCAAAAGCACGGCCATATCGCGATAGTTCTCTGTCAGCTCTCCTTCCAGCCTTTTCCTCAGGTATTTTGAGAGGGCCGGGCTTTCCGTAGTGATGGCGATTGTAATCGGACCGTTTCTGATAAGCGATGGGACCACCACCTCGCCGGGGCCGTCGACCCTGTTGACCAAAACGCCCATTTCTCTGGCCTTGTTTTCTATGGCAGCGTTCAGCTCCCTGTCCGATGTCGCAGGAACCGTCATGAAGCAGCCGCAAAGGTGTCCCACATAGCCGGAGGATGCATCAGCGCGGACAAGCTCCAGATCACCCTTGGACGCCATATCCTGCAGACGTGGGGTGAAGTCCCTGCTCACCACCCTGACGCGGGCATATTTGGAAAAAAGCACGGCCTTTCGCTCGCCCACGCCACCGCCCCCAAATATCACTATCAGCTTAGCGCTTAAATCGATGCACAAGGGAAGCAGTTTTCCGCCATCCCGGCGCGCGCCCTCGTGTACGCCGATATCCTCCTCTTCCATCGAGCTCATCATATCCTGGCGCTGGTTTTCTTGTATTCCCGCTCGCTGAAGAGCACCCTATATTCATCGACACCGGCTGCCGATGCGAGATAGGAGGCTATCTTCAGGCAGTCCTCCCTGCTTCGCGAATGCACGACGGTGTAAAGGTTATATGGCCACTCAGGAGCTGAGGCCCGCTCATAGCAGTGGGTGACGTCCTTTGAGGCAGCAAATATCTCGCCCACTCGCTCGACATCCGAGGGTGGCACTCTCCAGGCGATCATGGCGTTTGCCAGTATCCCCAATGCCCTGTGGCCGATTGTTGCCGCAAACCTCCTTATCACGCCCTCCTCCTCCAGACGCCTCAGCCTCGCGATGACCTCGTCCTCCGAGAGGCCCAGGCGTTCGCCCAGGTCCAGGAACGGCCTCTCTCTAAGCTCAACCCCGTCCTGAACCGCCTTGAGGAGCGTTAGATCCATATCGTCTATCATCGCCGTCACCAGCCTCCGGGGCTCTGGAAGGGATACCTGTCCACTCCCTTTGATGGAATTTGCCTGGGGGCATTTCCGGGATTGCCCACTGCATTGTGATCGCTCCAATAGTTGCCGCCCAATTTCGGCCCCGCATCCCAGTAGTTATCCCCGTTATCCACAGCATTCTGGAAGCCGTTTTCGATGAACGTGTTGTGATAAAGGAAGTTCCCTCTGCAGTCAACAAGATTTGCGCCCGAGATCTCGTTTTTAATGAAGCTGTTTTCTGTCACGTTGCACTCGGACGAGGCGCTCATTCGAATGCCGTATTTTCGGTTCTCGCTCAAATTGTTGCCCTCGACAATGACCTTCTTGGACGAATGCAGGAAGGCCCCCTGGCCGTTTCTCAGAGCATAGTTCTTTGAAAGCTCAGCAGATGACAGCTGCTCAAAGAAGAATCCGTCCTGGACGTTGGACTCTGCCCTGTTCTCGTCCAAAATGCAGGCATTGCTGCCTGAGAGCGCTATGCCCCTGTCGTTCATGTAGACCACGTTTCTGATGAGGAAGCATTTGTGAGAGTCGGTGAGCATGATTCCAGCCTCGCTGTTGCGGCTGGAAACGCAGTCCAGTACGCTGCATAACCTCGATTTGAGGAGCGCTATTCCTGCACCGCAGGAGCTTGCAGTTGAGGAATTCCACGTCAGGTTGAGGACGCCGTCCGCCCGAAATCCCCTCTCAGAGCACCCCTCTGCCAGATCATTCTCAAATCGGCCGTCAGGTGATGCCAGGGCCATGAAGCCGTTCTTGCAATTCCGCGCAGTGGAGTTTTCAACCGTCCAGTAGGTGCTGTTGATAAGAGAGACTCCGAACTCAGATTCGGCAACTTTGCAGTTTGTAACCCTGCAAAAGACGGATCCAACCATCAGTATTCCCGCGCTGCTGTTGGATATGGTCTGGTTGACGGCGCTCACATTCCTGCAGGCTATCATCCCCACAAAGCCGCATCCTTGCGGGACCTCTGTATCTTTGCTTCCAACAAGATAGCATACGGGCCGCCCGTCTACAAGATTTGAGGAGTCGATGTTTTGCAGATAAAACTCCCTGGTTGAGCCTGCAAGTTCTGCGCTGGATTCCTCTCCCGAGTCCACGCGAAGGTTGTAGGAGTTGGACTGCATGGTGTTGTCCCTGAGAATATTATGCAGAGAGCCGCGAAGAGATATTCCGTAGGTATTGAACAGGGCATCATTTGATGCTAGGATATTGCTTGCTGAGTTTGCCAGAAGAATTCCGTTGCCGCTGTAAGAAAGCTCATTGCCTCTAATCTCGTTTCTGAAGGAGTCGTCGGTATACACCCCTGCGCGCTCCGCCTTCTTGCAAACGTTGTCGACCAGGCTGTTGTTCTCAGATCCTCTCAGGCTGATTCCCAGCTTTCCGCCCTGAATTTTATTGCCTGAAAGGTTATTTTTGCTCGACTCCAAAACATCTATGCCGCTCATATACTGGCCGGAGATGTTGTTACCATAAATCCAGTTGCCAGTCGACCGGGTGAGAGACACTCCGAAGCCTATTCCTGAGAGGGTGTTGTTTAAAAGCCTATTATCAGATGATGACGTAAGCTCAATGCCCGTTGCAGATAGAATGCGGCAGCCTGAGAATTCGTTTCCGGTAGTGTTCTTCAATCTGGCACCTACATCCCCTCTCAGAGTGCAGTTGCGAACCCCGACCTGTATGCCCGTTATCTCAAGGCCCACCCCGGACTGAACCTCGCTATCCTGAAGGCAATTATTGTGTCCAAAGACGCCTACTCCCAGCGAGCCTCCCGACACCTTGCACGCCGATACAATGTTGTCCGGCGACTGCAGGGAGATCACGGGACTTGAGCTGCCGGCCTCAATGGTCAAGTTCGATATTTTGCAGCCGGGGGCAGTGACAGTCAGGGCGCTTTTGCGCTTTCCGACGATTTTTGCTCCGGAAGTGCCTGATATCGATAGTGTGCGATCTAGAATCGCCTCGTCGTATGTGCCTGGCATAAGTAGAATGCTGTCGCCAGGAGCTGCCATTGATATCGCGCCGGACAGAGTCTTTGAGTCGCCCGAGCCGCCGGGATCTACAATAAAAGTCCTGGCATTCGCAAAGGCTATTAACATCAATAAGGAGAGGAGCATCAAACGCTTCATTCAATGGTAGTTCAAACTTATAATGTAATATCTATAACGGTCCGATATCTATAATGGCTTGCCTATCAAAGCGCGCGGAGATGTGAAGTTATATTTTTATTTCAGATATTTAATTTATTTTTTATAATTGTAGGATAGGGATTGGCCGTACCCCATATAGCAATAATATGCAGGCTTATCCCCTGCAATGTCGGCGTAACACATATTTTTTTTCCAATAAGTTCTGAGAAAGATAGAAATATTCAAATCTATCATACATAAATCAAGGGTATAGGACGGGTCCAGATGGTAGAGCCTTATCGAATACTAATAATAGAAGACGATCCGGAGCATGCCGAGCTCATAAGGATGGGTTTCAGAAAGCACGACGAGTTCTTCCTGGACTTCGCATCAACCGGAGAGGAGGGGCTTGAATCAGTTGCCAAAAACACGTACGACCTAATCTCGGTGGACCTGGTCCTTCCGGGCATCGGCGGGCTTGACGTGTTGGTCAGAATCCGCAAGTTCGATCCCGATATCCCTGTGGTCATGGTATCCGGCCACGGCACAACGGAACTGGCGGTTGTCGCCTTCGAGAACCGCGCCACCAAGTACGTCGTAAAGAGCCTGGAGAGCTTTAAAAGCCTGCCCTATATCTTCGAGAATCTCATTTTAGAGGCGCGCTATAAGGCTCAGGAAAGGATAATGAGGGAGCAAAAGGAGAGGTCGGAGAGGATTCACAGAAATGTGGTGGAAAATGCTCTTGCCGGAATATACATCCTCCAGGACGGCCTCTTTCGCCTTGTAAACCCGAAGCTTGGCGAGATATTCGGCTGCGCACCTGAATCGCTCATCGGCACTCCCTTCTGGCAGCTTGTTCGGCCTGACGACATGGAGGATGTAACCAAGATCGGCCATGGCCAGGAAACGCCCGCCCCCGTTTACGAGTCGAAGGTGCTGCGAAGAGATGGGACCACGCGGTGGATTGAGTTTCGGACGGTTTCAATAGAGTTCGATGGGAGAAGGGGCATACTGGGCAACCTGATCGACATTACGCCGCGAAAGGAAAAGGAAATTGAGCTGTTCAGGAATAACCGCGAGCTATCGGCCTTAAATAGCATAATGGAGAGGGCCATCCATCCCGATGGAGATATGGACAGCGACTTGGGAGGCTGCCTCTCCGACGTTATATCCGGGATTGAGAGCGCCGAGGTAGGCGGCATTTTTGTGCTGGAAAAGGGAAGCATCGTTTTGCGCGCCCTGTTTGGCTCAGTGGAAGAGCTAATGGAATTTACCGAGAACAAAGAATCAAATGCATTTTTAGGCGCACCAAAGGTATACCGTTATGATGACGATTACATCTGGATGTCAGCGCCAATTGCCTGCAACGAGAAGCCGCATGGCGCGATAGTCATTGCCGCACAGAAGGATGCAGGGCAGACAGCACTCTCTTTCCTTGAAAGGGCATCATCGCACATCGGCCATATAATTGAGAATGCAAGCATCAGAGGCCCTTTACATGAGGTTCATAAGGATGAGCTGCTCCAAAAAGAGAACACCGGAGACTAAAGGTTTAAGGCTCAAAGCCGCTTCCATATATGGTAAAATCTCTGAAGTGCGGTGATGTGGCTGGATAGCATTATGGCCAAAACCAGCCACCCCAAGATAGGAAGGCCTGCCACCGGCTGCGGATGTAAGGCATTTGCCGCTGTTGCGACAATTATTGCTGCCAGCCTGTCGGCACGTCCCATTATTCCGCCATAGTAGCGCCCGAGCTGCAATGCCTGGGCCTGAGTTCCTATGTAGCTCGTAAGCATGATGCCAACAGCTGCCAGAAATCCAATTGACCAGGGAACATATCCGGCAAAGACCATCCCTGCAAGGATTGCCATGTCCGCATACCTGTCTATGACATGATCCAGGAAGTCGCCTTTGGTGTCTGCCTTGCCGGTTCGTCGCGCCAGTGCCCCATCGGTCAAATCGAAAAGGGCGTTTAGAAGCACAGCGAATGCTGCCATGTAAAGCAGCCAGCTTTTCGAGGCGGAAAAATAATAGAAGGCACAGGCCAGGGCCGCAAATGCCAAAGAAACGGCGGAGAGCTGGTTTGGCGTCAGGCCCAGACGTTCAGCCGCCGCCGATAGTGGACCTGCAATGACCTCTGACCGCCCCCTCAGCTCATCCAGAGTCAAGGTAATCCTCCAGCCAGTCAACCTGCCCAGGAGGCAGAGTCAGATCTCCTTTGATTATTTTTATTATAAGTCCGGCCACCTCCTCTGGCGATCGGCCGGTGGTGTCGATCTCATCCACGCGGCTGCAGCTCTCGACAGACTCGGCAAGTATAAGGTCAAGCGCCTCAGCCTCCAGGTTCTCCTTTATCTTGGATTTGGAGTAGCCGCGTGCCTCCAGACGCTCTCTGAGCTTTGCAGGCGTAAGCCTCAGCACGATTGCCCAATCGACGAAGCAATGGGAGAAGTGGCCCTCCAGTATTGAAATCTCCTCTGCGTCCATCTCCATCTCCTTCAGACTTCGCAAAAGGGCGTCCATGTCGGCCTCAAGGCAGCCCCTCTCAGGATCGACGCCCAGGTTCAGCCCACCCTTCACAAGTGCGTTGATATCGATGATCCTGTATGGCAGAAGCCCGGCAACTGTTGTCTTGCCGGTCCCGGGCGTTCCCGTGAGAGCTATTTGCATATATCCCGGAAGGCCTTCAGGAACATGTCGTTTTGGTCGGGAGTTCCGACCGATATCCGCACGTTATGCTCCCCAGCGCCCCTAAAAGAGCGGCAGTCGCGAATGATGATTCCGCGGCGAAGGAAGCTCTCTACCACCTGATCGGAGGGCTCCTTTGTTTCGAGATAAAGGAAGTTTGCCTCTGACGGATGGGCCCCCGTCTCCTTTAAAAGGCGCTCTCGCTCTTTCTTTATTTTGGAAACGGATGATCGCATATAGTCCAAATCCGAAAGGGCTGCCACTCCCGCCGCCACAGAGGCGCAGCTTATGCCGAAGAAGGGCGGAGCCGCCCGGCGATACTCGCGCGCGATCCATTCCGGCGCTGCCGCGTAGCCCAGGCGCATCCCTGCCAGGCCGAAGGCCTTAGAGAGCGTCCGGCCGACTATCAGGTTATCGTATTCCTTAACCAGGTCCAGGAGTGTTCGTTCTGCGAACTCCACATAGGCCTCGTCCAAAAAAACAATCGCATCGGTGCCTTCAACGACCTTTCGCACATCCTCCTCAGAGGCGGCGTTTCCCGTAGGGTTGTTGGGAGAGCAGAGGAATACCATTTTAATGCCGACCGGAACCTCTGCGGGCACCCGAAATCCGGGGCCGCGCGGGACAAACAAGGGAACGGCGCCGGCGAGAATTGTCAGGATCTCGTAGTAGCTAAATGTTGGCGTATGGATGAGGGTTTTATCGCCCCTTTCAAGGAAGAGGCGGGTCAGCGTGTCCATGACGCCGTCCATGCCTGCCCCTATCACTATCATATCCTCCGGAAGGCGCGCGTAGCTGGATAGCGATGAAATCAGGTCTTCGGGCTCGGGATACCTCTCGGGCGAGACCCCCCCAAAGGCCCTGATGGCCTCGGGGCTCGGGCCGTAGGGGTTTTCATTGCTTCCCAGCTTGACTATATCTTCTGGCCGAATTCCGTATTTGCGGGAAATCTCAGTGAAGCCCTTGCCGGCTACGTAGGGCTTGAGATTTCCGAGGCATTCACGCAGACGCAGCCTCTCGGAGCCCTCAGAGCGACTCTCCAATGACATTCACCACTTTATCGATCTGCTCCTTGGTTACGACCAGAGGCGGCACGAGCCTGATGGTGTGATCGCCGGTATTGTTGAGCAGCACACCGAACGCCCGAGCCTTCGAGACCACATCCTTGCAGTCGGCATCCAGGTCCAGGCCGATCATTAGCCCTAAACCCCGAACCTCTTTGGGCCCGAGCTTTTGCAGCTCCGAGCGCATGTATGCCCCAAGCTCTGCCGACCTCTCAACCATATGCTCCTGCTTCATGGCCTCAATTGATGCCAGGGCCGCTGCGCTGACGAGAGCACCGCCGCCAAAGGTGGATGCGTGGTCGCCCCTCTTGAAGACCTCGGATACGCTCTCTGCAGCGAGCATTGCCCCCATGGGAAGCCCTCCGGCCAGGGCCTTCGCAAGGGTCATTATGTCGGGCATAACGCCAGAGTTGTCCTTGCCGAACCACTTTCCGGTGCGGCCAAACCCTGTCTGGACCTCGTCGAAGACCAGAAGGGCTCCCGAGTCATCGCAAATCTGGCGGGCGGCGTGCAGATAATCGGCATCGGGCACGTAGACGCCTGCCTCGCCCTGCACCGGCTCGAGGATAACGCAGCCTGTCTCTTTTGTAACTGCTGCCTTCAGGGCCTCAGGATCATTATATGGAACAAACGTGGCCTCGCAAAGCGGCCTGAAGGGCTCGCGGTAGACTGCCTTGTAGGTGGCCCCTAAAGCGCCCAATGTCCTTCCGTGAAAGCAGCGCTCTGCGGCTACGACCTTCGATTTGCCCGTAGCCCTCCGGGAGAGCTTCAGCGCCGCCTCAACGCTCTCTGCGCCTGAGTTGCAGAAGAAGGCCCTCTTCATGCCGGTCAGCCTTTTCAGCTCCTCAGCCAGCAGAACCTGGTTCTCGGTGTAGTAGAGGTTGGATGTATGAATGAGCGTTTCAGCCTGCCTCTTTATGGCCTCAACAACGGCCGGGTGGCAGTGACCCACATTGTTGACGGCAATTCCGGCAACGAAGTCTAGGTATTCCCTGCCGTCTGAGTCCCAGACAACGGCGCCTGAACCGCGCACCAGCACGACATCCTGGCGGGCATAGGTCTGAATTATTGCCTCGGATTCCCGTTTGATCAGTTCGTCTTTTTCAATCATTGAAAATACTTCTACCTGAGCTGCTTTACATGTGCTCATCATAGCATGCTCCTTGCAAACCGAAGGCTCAATTGAATCTGGCGGTTGACATCCCTGCTAGTGATCTCCATGTGGCCGGGGTACATGGTCCTGACATCAAGCGCTGTCAGGCGCTCTATGGATTTCACCAGTTCCTCTGTGCTCCCGCCGTACATGTCAGTCCTGCCGATGTTCCCGTCCGGAAATACTGTGTCGCCTGAGAAGAGAACCTTCTCGTTCCTCTCGTAGAGGCAGAGGCTTCCCAGGGAATGGCCCGGCGTCTCCATGACCTCAAGCTTCCATTTTCCAATATCGAGCACCATTCCCTCGTGGAGCGTTTCGTCCACCTTGTACTCTGGCGCCTCCTGGCCGAAGAGGTAGGCTACAGTTGTGAGGTCGTCGCCCACGCACCCCATCTCCTTATCGCTTAGGAGCAGCTTCGCCCCGCTAGCCTCTTTTAGCTGAGGCGCTGCGCCCGAGTGATCGTGGTGGCAGTGGGTGAGCACTATCATCTCTATTTTCTTGGGATCAATGAATTTCTGGATATTCCTGAGGGTTGGCCCCGCCATCATGCCGGCGTCCACCAGTATCGGCCTTTCGTCCAGGACCAGGTAGACGTTGCCATCGAAGGCGGCACCGCTAACCTTATGCACTTCGACCATGAAAACACCTTCAGGACGAATGTAGTTCTTACAATAAAACTGTTGGTAATAATGACCCTGATGGAAGAGGCAAGCAGAGGGCGTGTGCCCGAAGAGGTAAAGATCGTTTCGAAGCGCGAGGGAACCGACCCGGCAAAGCTGGCGAGGCTTGTAGCCCTGGGCAGGATTGTGATTCCTAGGAACCTATCCAGAAAGATAGAGCCGATGGGCATAGGGGAGCAGCTCACCGTCAAGGTGAACCTGAACCTGGGAACCTCCCAGTCCCTCGACTCTCCAGATGGAGAGGTAGAAAAGGCGCTGGCCGCAGTGGACGCCGGCGCGGATACTGTGATGGACCTCTCTACCGGCGGAGATCTGGACCTGGTGAGGCGCAGGGTTCTTGAAGCCGCCAGCGTGCCTGTGGGGACGGTTCCCATATACCAGGCGGCGGTGAAGAAGGAACTCACGTCGCAGGGGATGTTCGATGCCCTGGAGAGGCATGCAAAGGACGGCGTGGACTTCGTGACGGTGCACGTTGGAGTGAACAAGAATTCCCTGGAGCGCCTGCGCCAGGACCCGCGCGTTATGGGCGTTGTGAGCCGCGGCGGCTCTCTCACGATGAAATACATCGCCGAGACGGGGGAGGAGAACCCCTACTACGAGGAGTACGACTATCTCCTGGAGATCGCAAAGGAGCACGAGCTGACTCTCTCTTTGGGCGACGGACTTCGGCCCGGATGCATCGAGGATGCTTCAGACAGGGCCAAGTTCATGGAGTTCATAACGCTAGGCGAGCTGGTGAAGAGGGCCAGGGAGGCTGGAGTGCAGGCAATGGTGGAGGGGCCGGGGCATGTGCCAGCAGATGAAATCCAAACAAGCGTCAAGGCCATGAAGCACCTGACCGACGGCGCGCCGCTCTACCTACTGGGCCCGCTGGTGACCGATGTCGCGCCCGGCTACGACCACATCACGGCTGCCATGGGCGGAGTCATAGCGGGAATGGCAGGGGCCGACTTCCTGTGCGCCACTACGCCCTCGGAGCACCTCGACCTGCCGACAAAGGAGGACGTGATCGAGGGGACTTATGTGACGAGGGTGGCTGCCCACGCCGCAGACCTGGTCAGGCCCGGTGTCCGAGAGAGGGCCAGGGCCTGGGACCTGCAGATGGCGAAGGCCAGGGCGGAGCTTGACTGGGAGGGGCAGTTCAATGCGGCCATAAATCCTGCTAGAGCAAGGCAGATCCGGCACAGGAGGAGCGTCGAAACGGATACGTGCACGATGTGCTCGGAGCTGTGCGCGATACGGATGGCGAAGGAGGCGATGGAGAGGGAGAAGGAGAAGGGGCGGAAATAGGGCTTCGAAAAGTATTTGGAGTTAGGCGAAATATGTTTGTTGTGGAGACGACTCAAGATGCATGACTCAGATTCAGCATACAGCAGGCCTGAAGGCAATGAGAATTTGAGCCTCTGCGCTGAAAGCAAAAAAAAGAGCATGAAGCTTAAAGACCTTATGGGCTACTTCGGTGCCTTGAAAGATAGTGATATCTTGGATGATATGAAGGCCGAAATCCTGCGGATGAGAGAACTCTAAGCACGTAACATGATAATTTTTGATTCAACCGTTCTTATAGATCTTTTCAGGGGCAACAGCATCGCAGAGGCCCTCATCACCGAGGTAATTGACAGCCCTCTTAGCGAAGCGGTGGCAACAACAGCTGTTAGCTATTATGAGATTCTCACTGGCATAAATCATAGGAATTCAAGGAAAGAAGATGCCTTTTTCAGACAATTCTTCTCAAACATCGAGGTCTTGGATCTCGATCGCACAGCTGCAGAAGAAGCAAGCAAGATAATGGCTGGACTCATGAGCAAAGGATGCCCGGTGAAGCCACTTGATGCCCTTATTGCTGGCATTGCTAAAGCAAACGGCGCCACTAAGATTATCGCTGGAGATCGCCACTTTGAGTGCATATCTGAAATTGTAGATTTTGAGATAGTAGTTTATAATGCCCATAAAAGATGAGAAAACGAAAATAACATGCGTCACGACTAACGCGCTGGATTCTACACAAGCTTATAAACTGCGTATCATCTCAACAGATAACTCTAATGCCTGCTTCAAAAAAAATTTTTATGATATGCCCCTTAACGCATTGATAATTTCCTCTTCTTTGCTCAGAGCCTCCCGAACGTCGTTTAGCGACAGTTCGCACTGCTGGGCCACAGCATAGAGTTTCTGCCACTCTGCAGCCACCCTGAACTCCTCCAGGCTTGTGGCAGCGAACGCAGCGGCGTTCTCCTGCTCATGCTCAGCAGCGACGATGCCCACCTCCGCCATGTAGAAGGCTGCCAACCTGGCCGCATCTCGCATCTGCCTTTTTGCTGCGGCCTCCCCGATGCCTCGAAGATGCCTGACCGCCTCGAAGGCGATCTTCTCCAGGTGCTCCTCTCCTGCCCTGATGCCTGTGTTGCCGAAGAACTTGATTATGGACTGGACCGATCCCTCCAGTCCCTCCTGGGTGGCCACAAGTCCGACGGAGTTGAGGCTTAAGAGAACATTTCCCGCAAAGTCCTCGTCTTTTCGGTTCAAAGCAAGCGTTCCCACCTTGAAGAAATGGCCCGATATGTGGTCTGCCACCTGGGACTTCTCCACAGGGCGGCTATAGCCGTTCCTCAGAACCTCATCCGCGCGCCTGCTGATGGCTCGAAGGCCATACCCCATGGTCTCATAGTCGTACTTTCCCCAGGAGCCCAGCACTATATCCAGTATCGGCTGGACTGGATCGTTGTTGAAGGTGGATTCTTTGGAGAGGAGCGAGAGTATGTGCTGCTTTGTTATCCTCTCGGAGAGCCTGTCGATGATGGAGAACGGCTGAAGGAGCCCAAAGGTGTTCCAGATGAAAAGTATCAGCGCTGTGAAGGCGAAAATCCCCAGGTAGTAGGATATGGATATGTGAATCTCCAGAGCGGCAATGCTCCCCTCATCCACAAGCTTGAGGACCCCAAGGCCGTATACCATGGCAACGATATAGATGAGCATCAGCACCCAGGGGTCTGGAGTCCTCATGAACAGGTCTATCACCCTGGCAGAGTATGAAGAGGCAGCAAGCTGGACAGCAATTAGGCTTAAAGTGACGACTATTGCAAAGATACCAGCCTCGCTGTTTACCAATGTATTGAGCAATATCCGGGCAGTGTCCACATCTGTATGCAGAAAGCCGAAGAACGTAAATGTGAGATGAGATACGATGAAGACCACAGACATCAGGGCCGTGTATAGAAGAACTGAGAACAGTGCCCTGTTCTGAGGATCGCTCCGGAGACCTTTGAGCAGCACAAGCCTGCCAGAGGATGCTATGATGTATAAGCCTGTCGAAAGGATGTTCGACATCCAAGCGGTATAAAAAAGGGAATGCTGGGGCTAACAGCCCTAGCAATCTATGCCGTCACAGGGTGCGTCCTGATTCTCAGGTACAGGGCTCTCATGGAACTTGAGGAGCTTCTCTGCCTCGAACTGTCCTGTGAACATCTCATGTGCCTTGATGTCCTTATAGAATATTCTGTGCCACTTTGCATCGGTTCCCCATGTGCCGTTGAAGGTGTTCTTGGTGTCTATGCCGATCAGATGGGACGGGACGTAGACGCCTCCGGAGCTCATGAGCTCATCGACTATCTCCGTCTCTCTGCCCGCTTCCTTTAGCTGGTCTATAAGCTCTTCAGGTGTACCGGTTGCAGGATTATATGGCGTGGTCGATGCAAAGAAGGACGTCTGCTCCTTTTCCATCTCATTTACTGCGAACATCTCCTGAATATCCGCGCCGATGCCTCCGTAGAATGTCTTCGAGTGCAGGTACTTTCCTCCAACCAGAGGCGTTACACCGGAGTATGTCAGCTTTGTATTCTCGAAGAGGTTCAAGCCAGACTTGTTGCCGCCGTTTACAGAGGAGATATTTCTCTGTAGCTTATCCGCGTTTTGCGAGTAGGCATGCTCCTGGTCGAGTTCAATGTCCCCATCTCCTGCCATGACGTTGTAATACTCAAGCGCAATCTTTTTGTCGATTATCGATGTGCTGACATCGACCACTCCGTTTCCCGATACCTTCTGGTTCTCGCAGAACTGCTCGTACTGTACAGGCGGCACAAGCGGCGGAGTCGCCAGCGCTGTGCTGCAATACCCTATAAGGGCAACTGCCATTAATGCTGCTATCGCTACTCCCTTCATTTTCATCCCCCAATATTTCCATTCAAATGGAGATAGATCCCGGGATTTTATGCCCCCTTATGGGAAATGAATGCGTGCCCAACGCTTATGGCAACATCATCCGCATCCCGGAACTATCCTCATAATTTTTATAAGCTTTTTACCAATAAAGGTAGTTTAAGCTCTATGTTTAATTTGTGACATCTATATTATATAAATTTATCTCTCAATTGACCTCAAACTTTGCTTATGCTTTCAGCCATTCATCTTCTGCATATTTCCTGTATCAGTTCGGCACCTGCAATCGCACCAGCAAAAAGCGTTGAAGCCCTTCCATACGCCACTGCCCTATCATTGCTTTCCTTTACCAGCACAGATCTATCAAGCCACCATACAGCCTCCCAATACTGGTCTTCGGAATTTGCCCATAAGGCTTCGGTCTCCTTAGAGGGCGACGTTCCAAGCACCTGTACCGCCTTCCACATCGCCCTGTTTGCATCCTTTTGCAGGCCAAACGCCAAATTCTCAGGGCTTTCCAAAATGGTTAGGTTGACATAAGTTCCTGTCTGCCCCGGAGCCAGTGTTCCCCAGTACGGCATTTTAGGATTCCCCGTGCAAATTGAGACCACATGATCCTCTGGAACTGCAATGGCAGAATAAAGAGTGGCGACGTCGGGCCGGAACCTGTTGACGGTGTTGGTGCTCCAGGGATCATTATTGCGCCACAAATCCCCATCCCACCAATCCGTCAGGGAAAGGGTGTGACCAGCACTTGAATAGTCAATCTGCGAAAAGTTATCGACGATCATTTTCTCCGCAGTGATATACCGGTAATAGCTTGATGGATAGTATTCCAGCGGATCCCATATTTTCTGGGATGGCTTCATTCCAGGATTCAGGTAATGATTCGTCACGACCAGATAATCAGTCTCGTTATTATCTCCGGGCCGCCTGACTGCATACCTCCCCCTCGTAGCCTCCAGAACCTCCGCATTTCCCACCGCATCGATCAACAGGTGGTTTAAGCCGAACATTCGCGTCGAGTTGATGAGGAACTCCTCGGCCTCCGTAACTGATCCGCAGGTCATTCCAACATATGGCAACTCCAAAAAGCCCGTGATCCCCGGCCCCTTGTCTCCCGGACCCTGCTGGGGCCCGGCTGCCATGATATATACCAGCCTGTCCTCGTTCACAAGAGATATACCGGCTGTAAATCTCGCAGGTCTCCAGGATCTCCTGCGAGGAGTTCACTGATAGAGCACTTGCCCAGGCTGCATCGCGAACCAGGGCTATGTACGAAGGGACCTGAAGCCCATACTGGTATCCCATTTCATAGGGGCTTCCCTGGAGAACTACTATCGGCATCACCCCTGGGGGAGGCAGGTAGAATTGAGAGACAGGGCCGCTTTCGGACTTCAAGTATCCAGAGACATCATCAATGGCATTGCTGCTCGAAGTGCCCTCAACCGCATATCCTACCAGAGGCTCAACGGAGATGGAGCTGCTATCGGCTGTTCCCATCATGGATAGTGAAAACGTGATATAGATGGCGAATACGTAGCATACTGCAACTAATAAATGGCTAAACTGTTTATCCATAATACAGTCAAATTTATGATGGGATAAATCTTTTTTGATAGACATTGCCATAAATAAAATAATATGAAGCTGTATTTTGGAGCTTTGAAACCGTAGACCGGTTAAGGTACGCCGCTTAAGCATGGATTCAATGAAGAAAATAAGCGACGGCTGTTATTCAGTAAAATCTGCAACAACAATGCTTGGTTCTTGCGAAAGAGATGCGATTTTAACTGCAGATTCCACCTCGCTACAGTCCAGAGGATCACGGATGAAGTGCACGAAGCTCCAATATCCCCTGAGTACCCGCTCCATCATTTCATCAGGGATCGTCTGGCCGCCGGTGGTTTCGGCCCTGCCATTATTGAGAATCAGCACCTTGAGGGGAATTTGCCGCTGCAGAGCCTCCAACAGCCCCAGATGGCCGGCTGCGATAAAGGAGAAGTCGCCTGTGACTGCCCAGGCTGGGCTGATGCCTGCCATGTAAGCACCCAGCGCCAGGGGGACGCTGCCTCCCATGTAGGTTGTAACATCAATGCAGTCGTAGGGAGGAAGGGCGAAGAGCGTCGAAAGGCCCGTATCGCCGGTTGCTATCAGACCTTTGGCAGACCTTAAGGCCCTAAAAACGGTTGAGTACCTCTCGGCTACATGCCTCCATTTTTCGGGCAGAGCAATGGATAGTTCCTTAATATTCGGCCTGGCAATGCCCCTCCAGTCGCCGCCCGTAAGCTTGCATATCAACACATCACGCTGATACCTGCAAAAGGGCGGGCAGAGCACATTCTGGACTATATCCCGGCGGTACTGATCAGACAGCGGGCCCATGCGCTGCTCCGGCGGGACGACGGCAGATCCGTCCAGGTCGCTGGCATCGATGATGAGCGCAAACGGCAGCTGAAGCCTTTCGGAGAGTCGAAAGCCGTCCAGGACATCGCTGAAGACCTCTTCGACCGCTGCCACCTTGTGGGGGATGCCGAGGCCCTCGACGAAGCTCACAGTATCGGCAATGCTGTCGGACTGTATCCCGTTTCTATCGTCAACCACTATGGATACGAAACCGGCAAGAGTCCCTGAATAAAGTGAGTCGCTCACGCTGTTTGCCGCCTTGAAAAACCCATGCGCCTTCATGGACGTAAACGCCCTTTTCCCTGCAAGGGCTGCTCCGTGAGCTATTGTGTAGGCCACCTCCTCGTGAAAGGAGAAAACGGGCCTCGATGACCGCAGAGCGCAGTAGTCAAGGTAAACATCTGTCGCACCCAGGCCCGGCACGCATGTCGCCACCTCCGTGCCTGCAGCCTGCATTGCCATTCCGATGGCATCTACGGCCTTCGCCCTCATACAATCGATATTTATTTAGGTACTTATACATTTATCCATTTTGCCCTTAAATCCCTTTTGGCTTTGTCCCTTCTGCCGCCCTTATTCCTTTCAACTGCCCCTTCACCCGCAGTACTTGCACCCCGGAATAGTCTCCCCGTTCTCCAGGTAAAGAACCTGGCTGCGGCTGCCATACCGAAAGACGGTTATGCCCTTGCACCCGAGATCGTAGGCCAGATTGTAGACGTCCAGCACATCTCCGACAGATGCGCTCTGGGCCAGGTTCACCGTCTTGGAGACTCCATTGTCGGTATGCTTCTGGAAGGCAGCCTGCACCCTAACGTGTTGCTCCGGCGGGATGTCCAGGGCGGTGACGAAGACCTCTCTCAAATCATCCGGAACTGCAGAGATATTCTGAACCGAGCCCTTCCTTGCCACATCTGTCATAAGCTCCGGGCCGTAGATCCCGCGCTCTTTTGCAGCCCGCTCGAACAGCGGAGAGGCCTCGTACAGGCGGGCTCCCTCGAGCACGTGCCGCACGAAGGATATGGCAAACAGGGGCTCAATTCCGCTGCTGGTTCCGGCGATGATGCCAATCGTCCCCGTGGGGGCGATGGTGGTAACGGTCGAGTTCCTCATGGCCCCCCATCCTTTGAGCCTGGACTGCTCGAAGGCCGGGAATGAGCCTCGTATTTCGCCAAGACGGGCCGACTCCTCGCGCCCGAGGCGGGAGATGAAGCCCATCACATCCCCGGCTATTCGTATGGCATCCCCTGAGCTGTAGGAGATGTTCATCTCTATCAGCATCTCCGCAAAGCCCATCACTCCAAGGCCTATCTTTCTGTTGCGGATGGTTTCCTCCTCGATCTGCTTTAATGGAAAGCGGTTCATGTCGATGACGTCGTCCAGGAAGCGCACGCCCAAACGCACCAACTCCTCCAGCAAATCCCATCGGATCTCCCCCTTCTCGACCAGCTTTGAAAGATTTATTGAGCCCAGGTTGCAGGACTCATAGGGCAAAAGCGGCTGCTCGCCGCATGGATTGGTGGCCTCGATAATGCCCTGAAGCGGGTGAAGGGCGTTGATCCTGTCGATGAATATCATTCCGGGATCTCCACCCCGCCAGGCCGATGTTGCGATGAGGTTCATCAGCTCCTTTGCGTTCAGGCTGCCCGTAACCTGGCCGTTTCTGGGGTTTATGAGATCGACATCTCCCCCCTGACGAGAGCGCCTCATGAAACCGTCAGTTGCCGCCACAGAGACGTTGAAATTCTCCAGAAATCCCGGACGCTCCTTGGCCTCTATGAACTCTAAGATATCGGGATGATCTATTCTAAGGACGCCCATATTGGCCCCGCGCCTGCGCCCTCCCTGCTTGATCACGTTCGTTGCGGCATCGAAAATGCTCATGAAGGAGACGGGACCGCTGGCGATGCCGCCCGTACTCCTGACCACATCGTTTTTGGGGCGAAGCCTTGAGAATGAGAAGCCCGTTCCCCCGCCGCTCTGATGGATGAGGGCCATATGCTTCAAGGTATCGAAAATTCCCTCAAGAGAGTCCTCCACCGGCAGGACGAAGCAGGCCGAAAGCTGCCCCAAATCCAGGCCAGCGTTCATCAGCGTCGGCGAGTTCGGCAAAAAGAGGAGGTACTTCATCATGCCCAGGAACTTCCGGCGCCATGAATCCACGTCATCGCCGTATCGGCCCTCTGCCAGGGAGACGTGTGAGGCCACACGGTCGAACATTTGCCCCGGCGTCTCGCAGATCTCACCCCTTTCGTCCCTCCGCAGGTATCTTTTCTTTAAGACCTCGACGGCGTTAACGCTCAGCTTCAAATCGTCCTGCACGCCCATAGCTGCCTTTGCGGCCCGAATTTCGCTTCGCCTCTGGCGGTAAAGGATGTAGGCCTTTGCCACATCGCCGTAGCCCTCGTCGATCAAAACGCGCTCAACAATGTCCTGGATATCCTCGACGCCCGGAGTTTGCGAATCAAAGCTCTCTTCAGCTCTTTTAACCACCTTCCCGGCCAGCTCAGAAGGCGTCTCCGGTTCGTCACGCCCGACCGCCCTGAAGGCCTTGACGATGGCGATGGCAATTTTTTCAGCCTGAAAATCAACTATCCGGCCATCTCTCTTCC
Organism: uncultured Methanotrichaceae archaeon; assembly: GCA_964534145.1. Classification (GTDB taxonomy): domain Archaea; phylum Halobacteriota; class Methanosarcinia; order Methanotrichales; family Methanotrichaceae; genus CAWJYS01. The sequence goes on from CAZHNU010000012.1 coordinate 62,596, forward strand.
TTATGCTCTTTATCATCCCGACGCCCCAATATATATGCATGCAGAATTGATATAAACATACATGCAAGAGATATCTCTGCTCAATTGAACTCTTCAGTTTCACGAGGTTTTCCAAAATGAAGATAGCAATTTCGGGAAAGGGCGGCGTGGGCAAGACCACCTTGGCCGGAACCCTGGCGAGGCTCTTCGCCCGCGACGGCTACAACGTCCTGGCAGTCGACGTCGACCCAAGCATGAACCTTGGGTCGGCGCTAGGGATAAAGCAGCTTCCAAAGCCTGTAACGGAGCACAAAGAGCTGGTCCAGGAGAGGGCAGGCATGCCGATGGGCATGTTCAAGATGAACCCAAAGGTGGATGATGTGGTCCAGATGTGCGGCTGTACCGGCCCCGATAACGTCAAGCTCGTGGTGATGGGGACCATCGACTCGGGCGGATCGGGCTGCATGTGCCCGGCCAACTCATTCGTCAAGGCGCTGCTTCGCCACGTCATAGTCAGGGAAAAGGACCTGGTCATCCTCGATATGGAGGCCGGAATCGAGCATCTCGGCAGGGCCACGGCTCGCGGTGTGGATGCCATGATTGCGGTGGTCGAGCCGGGCATGAGGTCGATAGAAACCGTTGACCGGATAATGCAGCTAGGGCGGGAGATAGGCATCACCAGGTACTTCGCAGTCATCAACAAGGCAGACAACCCCGGACCCGTGGCAGAGAAGCTGGCTGAGATGGGCATACCCGTCTTGGGAACAATTCCCTTCGACAAATGCCTGGTCGAGGCCGACCTGGCTGGAAAGCCGCCAATCGAGTTTGACTGTCCAGCGGTTGATTCCATCAAGAAGATCAAGGCCAAACTGGAAGAAATGTTCGGCGAAGACGCCAAAAGAAAGGAACAGGCAACCTAGCGCCTTTTATCCTCCCCTTCCGGGGATGGCATCCTCGAGCGCATCTGCGAATGCAGCTTCATTGGCAGATGCATTGGATGCATTAGCCGTTCATCAGAGCGTCAGGCTGCCAGCCTTGAGCCCCTCTTTTATTATTGAGCCGATTACCTTTGATCCCTTGCCCATGATGCTGCAGGCCTTCTCTGCGTCTTCCTCAGGAACCACTACTACGAACCCCATGCCCATGTTGAAGGTCCTGTACATCTCGGCCTCGTCAACGTTGCCCAAATCCTGGAGGAGCCGAAAGATAGGCTGGGGCTCCAGCGGATCGCTGATCTCGAATCCCAGAGATGTAATCCTTCGAAGCTTGAGAAGGCCAGAGCCAGTGATGTGAGCCAGGCCGTGAACATCGCACTCCTTGACCAGCTCCACGATCTCGTGGTAGATGCGGGTGGGAGTGAGCAGCTCCTCGCCGATGGTGTGATCCGTTCCGGGCATGCCGTCGAAATACGTGTACTTCGACTCGGCCACTATGCGCCGCGCCAGAGTGTAGCCGTTGCTGTGCAATCCGTCGCTTGGAACTCCTACAAGGACATCGCCAATCCCGATCTTCTCTCCCGTCACTACCTTGTCCTTATCCACGATTCCTATGGCGGTTCCTGCCAGGTCGAAGCCCCTGATGATCTCCGGAAGAGATGCGGTCTCGCCTCCAACGATCGTCATGTTGGACAGCTCAGCTCCCCGGCGTAGCCCAATTGCGATTTGAGCGGCCCTATCCGGATCGACCTTTTCCACGGCCAGGTAGTCCACGAAGGCTATGGGCTCAGCGCCGATTGCGTACAGGTCGTTGACGTTCATGGCGATGCAGTCAATGCCCACAGTATCCCATTTCTTGATGGCGTTGGCGATGAGGACTTTGGAGCCCACGCCGTCAGTGGTCATGGCCAGTGCGAAGCTGCCCATGTCCAGCAGCCCTGCATAGTGGCCGATCTCGGTCATTGGGGCGCCGAACCCTTTTCGCCGTGTGGTGAGCACGGCCTTCATTGCATCAATCGACCTGTTCTCGGCATGGATATCTACGCCGGACTCTGCGTAGGTCAGCCTCCTCATGCCTCGCCCCCAAGGCCGAACTCGCGATGAAGCTCCTGCACCGCGCGCTCGCCGTCCTTGCTGCTGACGACGAAGGAAATATTGTGCTCGCTGGAGCCCTGGCTGATCATCATCACGTTAATCCTCGCCTGGCCCATTGCCTTGAAGACCCGCGCAGCGACTCCCGGAGTTCCTGCCATACCTGCGCCAACGACCGCCACGGCGCATACGTCGCGGTTGTGAGAGATGTCCTTCACCAGATCTCGCGGGAACTCGGCCCTGATGGCATCCTCAGCCTTCTCCAGCTGCTTTTCCTCGATGATCATTGAGATGTTGGCCTCTGATGAGCCCTGGCTGATCATAACTATGTTGATGCCCGAGCTTGCCAGGGCAGAAAAGGCCCTTGCTGCAACGCCCGGAGTGCCGATCATTCCGGCTCCGGAAATGTTCAACAATGCAACGTTTTTATGAAGCGTTACAGCCTTGATCACATCCTCCTTTTGAACGTCCCCCTGTACAATCTGGGTTCCCGGCAGGTCGGGATCAAAGGTGCACTTCACCCTTACAGGAACGCCCTTTCTGATCGCCGGCTCAATTGCTCTAGGATGGAGGACCTTTGCCCCAAAGTAGGACAGCTCCATCGCCTCGCGGTAGGAAATGGACGGTATGGGCTTCGCAGCCGGGACGATCTTCGGGTCTGTCGTCATCACGCCCGATGTCTCCTTCCAGAACCAGATCTCGTCAGCGTCTATGGCCGCCCCTATGAGGGAGGCCGACAGATCTGACCCGCCGCGGCCTAAAGTTGTGATGGTACCCTTCTCGTCCTTGGCTATGAAGCCTGTAACTACAGGAACCCCTTTTAGCGGCAACAGCCTCTGCGGGATCTGGCCGTAGGTCTTTTCCAGGGGCCTTGAGTCGCCGTAGTTGCTGTCTGTGGTTATTCCGGCCTCGGCTCCCGTGAAGGCCTGGGACGCAATCCCCATATCCCGGAGGACGCCGGACAATATCGGCGCCGCCAGCTGCTCGCCGTAGCTGGAAATATAGTCAAGTGATCGCAAAGTCAGCTCTCCTAAGTAGCAGATGCCGATATAGGCCTTCTCCAGCTCTGAGAGCTTCCTCGAAACTGCCTCCTTCACCTCTGCCGCTATGCGGGGATCAGTGATTGCCTCATCTATGGCCTGGTTATGCCGATCCGTCAGCCTTTCCATAAAGGAGATGACATCAGCTACATTTCCATCAGATGCAGCCTTCCTGGCACAATCCAGAAGGCCGTCGGTTACCCCCTGCAGTGCAGATGTGACCAGAACTATCTCGTTATCGCCGTTGAAATGTTTGACCAGATCGCCCACATGTCGAAGCCTCTGGCCGTCGGCAACAGAAACTCCACCGAACTTCATTACCAAGCGCGCCATCGTGAAAACCCTTGCACACCCATTTATCTCATCGATTTAAGCTTTATCCACATGGCCGAAGGCTTATATAGATTGAGTCCGAGGAATCTGAGTCCTACTTTGGATTGTAACCTTTATCTCAAAATTCGCGAGGCTTATTATGACAAGGGCGGAGAAGATTGTAGAGCGCTGCAAGGAACTGATGGATAAGCCTGAAATGATCAGGAACATCGGAATAGTAGCACATATCGATCACGGAAAAACAACTCTTTCAGACAACATGGTCGCAGGCGCAGGGATGATCTCAATGTCCCTGGCCGGGCATGACGATCACAACCTCTTCATGGATTTCGATCCCCTGGAGCAGGCCAGAGGCATCACCATCGATGCCGCCAACGTATCCATGGTCCATGAGGTGGACGGCAAAGAATACCTGATCAACATGATAGACACTCCAGGCCACGTGGACTTCGGAGGCGACGTGACCCGTGCCATGCGTGCAGTGGACGGAGCAATAGTGGTCGTGGATGCCGTCGAAGGCGCCATGCCGCAGACGGAGACAGTTCTTCGCCAGGCCATACGCGAGGGCGTGCGCCCTGTTCTGTTCATCAACAAGACCGACCGCCTGATTAACGAGCTGAAGGTGGAGAAGAAAGATCTGGCCATGCGCCTGGGCAAGGTAATAGATAACGTCAATAAGCTCATTCGCGGGATGGACGAGGAGAAGTACAAGGCGGGATGGAAGGTAGATGCCGCCAACGGAACAGTTGCCTTCGGCTCAGCTCTGTACAACTGGGCCATCAGCCTGCCCATAATGAAGCAAACCGGCATTGGCTTTGACCAGGTCTACGATTTCTGTCGGGCTGGCAAGATGAAGGAGCTGGCAGAAAAGGTCCCGCTTTTCAGGACCGTCAACGATATGGTGGTCCGCTTCCTGCCAAGCCCCATTGAGGCCCAGAAGGACAGGGTTAAGACCATCTGGCATGGTGATTGGAACAGCGAAATTGGAAAATCCATGGCAGCCTGCGACCCCAACGGGCCGGTGGCGCTCATGGTCACCAGGCTTAAGGTTGATCCGCATGCAGGCGAGGTGGCGACAGGCAGGCTCTTTTCAGGAACTTTAAGGCGCGGCATGGAGCTGCACGTCTCAGGAGTCGCCGGAACCAACCGCATCATGCAGACAGGAATATTTATGGGCCCCAGAAGGGTCGAGGTGGAGGCCATTCCCGCAGGAAACATAGCTGCCGTGACAGGCCTGCGCGATGCAATTGTTGGCTCAACTGTCTCCTCAGAAGATAACATGACCCCATTCGAGGCAATCAAACACGTTTCAGAGCCGGTAATGACTGTGGCCGTCGAAGCTAAGAACATGCGAGACCTGCCAAAGGTAGTAGAAGTTCTCCGGCAGGTGGCCAAGGAAGATCCCACACTGCAGGTCACGATCAACGAGGAGACGGGCGAGCACCTCCTGGCAGGCATGGGAGAGCTGCATCTGGATGTCACAGTAACTAGGCTCCAGCGCGACCGCGGCGTGGAGCTGAAGACCTCCCCCCCAATAGTCGTGTACCGCGAGTCCATTGCAGGCAAGGCAGGGCCTGTGGAAGGAAAGTCGCCCAACCATCACAACCGCTTCTACATCGAGTTCGAGCCTCTCGAGCCGGGCGTGGCCGAAGCCCTCAAAGAGGGCAAGATCAACATGAAAATGGACGAGCTGGCGCGAAGAAAAGTCCTGATCGATTCGGGCATGGACAAGGAGGAGGCCAGGAACATCGCTGGCATCTACGGGACTAACGTCCTCTTGAACATGACCAAAGGAATTCAATACCTAAGAGAGACCATGGAGTTGATTCTTGAGGGCTTCGAGGAGGCGCTGAAGAACGGCCCCATATCAAGAGAACCAGCCCAGGGCATAAAGGCAAAGCTCGTGGATGTTAAGCTGCACGAGGATGCAGTGCACCGCGGCCCCGCCCAGGTCATACCTGCCGTGCGGCAGGCGGTCCAGGCAGGCATACTGATGGCGGACCCAGTGCTGCTGGAACCCTTCCAGAACGTCTATATACAGGTACCTCAGGATCAAATGGGAGGAGCTACATCTGAGATCCAAGGGCGCAGGGGCATCATCCTGAGCATGGACAGCCAAGGCGACATGATCGTCTTCAAGGCCAAGATGCCTGTGGCAGAGATGTTCGGGTTCGCCGGGGCCATAAGGTCGGCAACGGAAGGCCGGGCGCTTTGGTCCACTGAGTTCGAGGGATTTGAGCCGCTGCCGGCAAACCTGCTGCTGGAGACTGTGAAGCAGATAAGAACCAGGAAGGGCCTAAAGCCTGAGATGCCCAAGCCCAGCGATTACCTGAAGGTGTAAGACCAGGCTTTCGCCTTCAAAAAGATTTAAACGGGAAGAAACGAAATACGGAAAAATAGAAAAGTAGTGTTGGAGAGATCAAAATATGGCAGAGCAAAAGCCACACCTCAATCTAGCATTCATTGGTCACGTTGACCACGGAAAGTCAACGCTAGTGGGAAGGACAATGTACGAGACGGGTGCTGTCGATCAGCATACCATCGACGAGTATAGAAAGGAAGCTGCAGCCAAGGGCAAGGCCACCTTCGAGTATGCCTGGGTCATGGACAGCCTGAAGGAGGAGCGCGAGAGGGGCGTTACCATCGATATCGCACATCAGCGCTTCGATACCGCGAAATACTACTTCACCGTAGTGGACTGCCCCGGACACAGGGACTTCGTCAAGAACATGATTACCGGAGCCAGCCAGGCAGATGCCGCAGTGCTGGTAGTGGCAGCCCCCGACGGCGTCATGGCTCAGACCAGGGAGCACGTCTTCCTGTCCAGAACTCTGGGCGTCAACCAGCTGATCATAGCCGTCAACAAGATGGACGCCACAACTCCGCCATATGACGAGAAGAGATACAACGAGGTCAAGGAAGAGGTAGGCAAGCTCCTGCGCATGGTCGGCTACAAGGTGGATGAAATACCGTTCATACCGGTCTCAGCCTTCGAGGGCGATAACATCCTGAAGCCAAGCGACAAAACCAAGTGGTACAAGGGACCGACGTTGCTCGATGCCATGAACAACCTCAAGGTTCCCCAGAAGCCCACCAACCTGCCGCTGCGCGTGCCGGTGCAGGATGTCTACACGATTTCAGGCGTCGGCACCGTGCCTGTCGGCCGCGTCGAGACTGGCGTCATGAAGAAGAACGACAAGATCATCTTCGAGCCCGCAGGGGCCGCCGGTGAGGTCAAGTCCATCGAGATGCACCACGAGGAGGTTCCAGAAGCGTTCCCCGGAGACAACATCGGATGGAACGTGCGCGGCGTATCCAAGAAGGATATCCGCAGGGGAGACGTCTGCGGACATCCCGAGAAGCCGCCAACCGTCGCCAAGGAGTTCAAGGCGCAGATCGTCGTGCTACAGCATCCGAGCGCCATATCCGTGGGCTACACGCCCGTCTTCCACTGCCATACCGCCCAGATCGCCTGCACCATCACGCAGATCCTGGCAAAGCTCGATCCGAGATCCGGAGCCGTCAAGGAGGAGAATCCCGCCTTTATCAAGGCTGGAGATGCAGCCATCGTCATGGTTACACCCTCAAAGCCGATGGTAATCGAGCCGGTAAAGGAGATCCCGCAGATGGGAAGGTTTGCCATTCGAGACATGGGAACAACAGTTGCTGCCGGCATGTGCATGACCGTCACACCCCGCTAACTAATTTTTTGGTGTTATAACATGCAGAAGGCAAGAATTCGGCTCTCCGGCACTAACCCCCTGATGCTGGACGATATATGCAACCAGGTCAAGGGGATTGCCCAGAGGACGGGCGTGCATATGGCAGGACCGATCCCTCTTCCCACAAAGAAGATGGTCGTACCCTGCAGGAAGAGCCCTGATGGCGAGGGGTCTGCTACCTGGGACCACTGGGAGATGAGGGTTCATAAGCGCCTCATCGATCTGGATGCCGATGAGCGCGCGCTGCGCCAGCTCATGAGGATCCAGGTCCCAAAGAACGTGAACATCGAGATCGTGCTGGAAAGCTAAGCAAGATATCCAAGCGAATAGGCATAGGGCTCACCTGAGGGGAGGTCCGTTGCCTATATATTCCATAATTTTGCTCATATTATTGCTCTGAGCGGCGGCGCCCAGGCAAACGAAAGGTGGACTCGTAGTATAGTCTGGATAGAATAGAGGCCTCCGGAGCCTCGGACCCGGG
>CAZHNU010000013.1:0-6847 GCA_964534145.1 uncultured Methanotrichaceae archaeon
TGCACTACATGCATCAACTCATGTGCCAGCAGCCGTCCTCCTGCGCTTGACTTAGGTGCGTACTGGCCAAATCCGAACACCACGTCTTGCCCCACAGTATACGCCAGCGCATTCACCGCCCACGCTGACTCAGCCGCCCTTGCATCCGTATGCACCCTCACCCGGCTGAAATCATGTCCGAAGCGCGGCTCAAAAAAGGCGCGTGTCTCCAGGTCAAGCTGCTGTCCGGGCGAGCTGAGCACCTCATGCACTACGGGCGGCGCGATCTCCGGAGCAGGGCCAAAGGCCGAGCGCTGTAAAGCCCGTTTCTTCTTGCGGCATTTATCGCATTTGCGCTGGAGAATGCCGTTGGCTATCTGAGTCGAGGTTTGCGCTCGCCTTTGAGATCCAATCAATGCCCGTAGACTCATTTAATGGCTCCCCTGCCTTTTACTTCATATGATAGCCCGAACCGACCGGGCGCGCCCCAGCTGGATTGTGAAATAGGACATCAGCCTCGACAAAGAAGGAATTGCATGATGCCTTGTCTGAGAAAGGGGCGTAAAAAGCGATTATCTTATTATGCGCCCCTGAATATCTGTAACCTTTGTGTTTATATCCGTAATCTTCCGGTTGGTCTCTGTATTTGCCGTTTCTACCGCCTTGATGCGTGCATCATATTCATTTATCTTTGTGCTCATGCCCTCTACGGCTGCTATCCGACCTTCATAGGCTGAAACCTTGGCGGTCTGATCCTCAAGGGTTTTAATCTTGGCACTTTGTTCGTTGACCTTGGCACTCATACCTTCGAGGGCCGAGAGTCTTGATTCCTGGGCTGAGAATTTGGCGGTCTGATCCTCGAGGGCTTTAATCTTGGCACTCTGATCGTTAACTTTTGAACTCATTCCTTCTAAGGAAGCAATTCGGACTTCGTAAGCTGAAATCTTGGCCGTCTGGTCCTCAATGGCTTTTATCTTGAAGTTTTGCTCGTTAATTTTGGCGCTCATGCCCTCTAAGGCCGCTATCCGACCTTCATAGGCTGAAACCTTGGCGGTCTGATCCTCCAGAGATTTAATCTTGGCACTCTGCTCGTTTACCTTTGGGCTCAATCCCTCTGCAGCTGCAATTCGAGCATCGTAGCCTGCCACCCTCTCGCTCATCTTTTCGGTCTCAACAATTCTATTATTATAATCCTCCAGCGTTCTTTTGAGATCCAGTATTAGCAGCTGCTGCTCCTTGACAACCTGACCTAGCGTTTGCACATCTGCAGGAGCGTCCCTGCTGGCCACCGTATAATATTTTATGCGGCCGTCTTCCTCATATAAGGTGACCTCATCCCCGGACTTGGGAATTCCAAGGAACCCTTTCATATTTATCCGTCCGGGAATTAGGCTGACGGACGGATCGTACTGCTTATGCAAAACAAGAATGCCTTTTGCCTTCAGAGTATCCTCGACAGCATCTGCAGGCTGATCGACGATATTTTCGCTGGAAATCCGCTGCTCTACATCCAGCGTTTGATGAAGCTCTTTCCTTACAAAAGGATCGATGAAGATCCTTCCCCGCACCCTTCCCCGATTAAGGAGGTTTCTTAAGCGAAGCAGCAGATCGTCCTTTTCCAGATAAGCGCTCGCCATTCCGTGCCTGAAGCCATCCGCCCTGATGTCTGGATTGACGCTCTCCATCCAGCCTTCAATGTAGGGCCAGAGCTTATCCGCCAAATCTCCCAGCACTGAACAGCTGCCTTTGTCAATCATCCAATTCAGCACAGGAATGATTGTTCCATTCAGCGTACCCGATAATCCCCAGGAAGGCGGCACTCGTTCCAGCGCCAAGCCCAGCAGAGATATTAGGGAAGAAGGCGTTTTCCAGCCGTCCCTCGTGTGATTGGTTTTAACATACCGCCTTTTTGAGAAGTTGCAGATCTTGTATACCTGATGGTTTCGAACGCTTATGCAGGCGAGAAAAATCTCTTCATCGCCGATATCCGGGCAATCGACCTCCATTTGATTATGGATAGAATCCCTGGAGTACTGGACGAATCCCACAATAAGGCTGGACATGGCGTTTAAGACGTTTTGGTGATAGGCCTCGAGATCACCGAGCTTGAGGCGGAAGTCAGGCCTCAATAGATCCCCAGGGACAGCGCTAATGGTGCTGCTTATTGAATTTAGAGCATAAACCCCCTTGGGCTTTTGGCTTTTGGATATTGCTACGGGGCCGACCTCAACCGGCAGGCAGTAGCCGTCTATCAGCCTTCCTGAGGATGCTTCTATCATTCTTATGCAGTAGCCGTCCTCAAGGCCTACCAGAATAAAATCGTCCCATGACTCCAGGCAAATGCCGGTATTGTCGAAGGTTATTGGAGGAGCCGCTATGTCCCACGGGACAAATTTTATATTGCTCGGGACGCGAATTTTCAATGACCCTGCAGCTGCATAGACGAAGGCCTTTGCCTCCTCCGTTGCCTTGCCCTCAAGGGATGATGCAGTGGCTATCGTTCCATCCTCATGTCTCGCCAGGAAAAGCGTATTTCCCGCGTCTATTGAGACATTTTCAGGCTGGAAGACTCCGCCGCCGATTCTTCCCTCCCTATCCTGGGGAATGAAAACCTGGCCCTTGAAATCTGATGCTGAAGCCACAACGCCAGCATCCGCCTTAGCCTCATCATAATCGAAAATTAAATTACCGTATTCCCGAACAACCATTCCGGGCTTGATCACAATGGGCGTCTTCTCGCTTGCTGCACCCACGGGCATATCGTGCGCCAGCACATATTTCTTGCCCTCGACAGGGCCCACGACGCTGTAAACTTTCTTCTCATCGGTTGAAACGGCAATGTCATCGCGCCCGTTCATCTGGAGGTTTATGTCTCCAAGCCAAGACAGGCCCGGGATCTGGATGCATTTGATCCCGTCATAGCTGTCTGGCCGGGCCATAGTCTCCTTTTCGGATTTGGATCTAAGAAAAGTGGCAAATGCCTTGCCGCTGGCGGTGATCTTCAGGTGCCCGAAGGGGTTGAATCTGACAGCCGGGCTTCCAGCCTTTACAGCATCGGGATCTATCTGATAAAGCCCTGCCTCCTGAACTCCCTTTCTGCCAACTGCATAGACCCACTTAGGATCGGCGCCGGTCGTTGCCAGCGATTGAAGCCTTACTCCCTCTAGGACTGCAACTGGATTCCATTTAATCTGGCCGTCAGCCCCAAAAACTCCCGAACAGAAGAAGGTACTCAGGCTGCCTGAGGCAACTATTGCATAGATTCTCCGCCCGTCCGGCGAGAGAGCCACATCCAGAACGGGACCGGATCCGACACTTCCAAATTTTCGAATGCCCTCTACTGCCAGAGGGTCTATTTGTCCGACTAATATACCCTTCTTCAAATCATACCTGTTGATGAGACCTGAAGGGCTGGTAGGGTCCAGCCCTTCGCCTGCAGTGAAGGCCTCAGAGCCGTCGGGCTTCAGCACAAGCCGGAAATGGTGTCCCGTCCCGAAGATCGTATCAAGTCCAATTTTTTCCAAAGAATATTTTGGAAACTCCTTTATCATTCCGGCACAAAATGTTTCTTCCTTCATTAGATCGACAGTTCTGCTGTAAAGCTTCTCCATCGTCTCATGTCCCTCCGGCGAAATGAAGGGAACAGGACCTTCATAACGGTTGAAGGGCCTAGCAAGAAGGTTGGTCAGCACCGCCAGGTTTCTGTCTTTCCGGCTGACCTCTGCACCGGATTTATCTGCATCGTCGTCCCATAGCTCATCTTTCAAAAAATCATGGAAGCGGCTGAAATGAGACAGATAAAGATTCATCAGCATGGTCTCTTTTAGACGCTGCTCCCAATCATCCCTGGAGGGATCGTACTTGCCAAGCTTGAATCCTACAGCGCTATTCTCATCCGTTTTCAATGATAGGCACAAATCCCCATTGCCGCCGGCATCAATGAGCGAAGGGCTCTCCTCAGCCATTTTCAGGACATTAAGCGATGTGCCCTCATCCAGCAGGATGTCATTCCCACTGGGATCGATAGCGTATCCTTTTTTGACCAATACTTCGTTTCTGGTCTTCCCGCAGACTACCTGCAGCCCGCAGACTATTCCCCAGCCGTGAAGGTTCCTATTATGATGGCGCAAATCCCTCTTTTGGCATAGTAAATCCAGCGCATCCTGCACATTTTCCATAGCGCCAATCTTACATCCGGCACTGTCATAGCTCACATCGCTGGCGCAAATGCCTGTCAGAGAGGGAAATATCTTCCGGCAATCTTTTATAGCCTCGAAGCTTTTGCCTGCCGCAGAGGGCGTTATTCTTTTTATCTCAGCCAGCCTGCAATAATGATGTTTTATGCCCGACGGCGGCTGAGGTTTTGGATCTCCAGTGGATGTAACGCTCGGCCATTCTACATCGCCTGTGGCGACACGAGCCGGGATTAGCCAGTAATCACCGCTGCAAAACTCATCCTCTAGAGAGTCGATGCCAAACTTGATCTCAATTCCCTCGTTTCCCAGGGGTATCCAGCCGTCGTTGGTCTCCGGAACCTCCACAGGCATATCCTTGCTCGCCCATTTTCGAAGCCTGGGATGCTTGAGGTCGCCTTTCCAGCTAAAGCCTTCCTCCAGAGTGATGGCGTTCCTGACGGCATCAGGGCCTTTAAGCACAGTGACTATGTCTCTCGGCAGGCTTTCCGAATTCAGCTCAGAATTATCATCGATAAGCTCCACCCAGGTCCCATCTTTGAAGCTGTTCATGAGGCCACAGCCGACGCTTGGGATAATTGCGTCATTCTCCTTAATTTCCTCAACAGGGATATCTACGGAGCCGTTATCCCGGGACCATTTGAAGGTGGCCTCGCCAAGCCTTCCGCCTTTATGGATCTCTATACGGTAAAGCTGGTTCTCCAGCCTTCGATAGCCTCCATCTGATTTAATGATGCAGGGGTCGCCTGAGCTCGTATCGGATTTGGCGGCCCTGGCGTTCAACGTTACCTTATTATCCCTGAATAGCCGTGCATCACAGTCGGGCTCATTTGGCTTTTCCGTTAGCGGGAGGACCTTTACCTGCCAGACAACTTTTGTGCGGGTAGCAGTGTCGGCTCCTCCAAGGGCCGTCTCCCTTATCTGGGGGTCGTCTATGGCAGATATGCCCCTGTGCCAGACATCCAGGTAGACAAGGCCGTATTCCGATCCGGAGAGCACGGTCAAAATGTCCGGCGCATTTGGGAGGTCGGGCTGATCCTGGTACATTACTTTATCAGTATTCTCAAACTCGTCGTCGTTCTCGCATAGAATGCCGTCAACATAGTACCTGCCCTTTCCGATGCAGAGGTTCCCACTGTCATCCACCGTGACCAAGAATCCCGGGTAATCTGACGGTGCGCCGGACCTGCCCACAACATCCCGGCACCCGGCCTCGACTCTATGCCTGTTTATCGCCTGCTGCTCATTCCAATCAGAATCAAGCTGAACCCTTCCCTGCTGCATCCAGACGCCGCTGTATCTTTTTTTAGGATCGAAAGTATAGCGGCTGAAGTCGCCCCTCATAATTAGCCTCCTGTAGCAATTTGTATCAATTATGCTTTATAGAATATCCCGAATTCAATGCAAAACTTTAAGTGCTCGGAGAGTCGCACCTTAGCGTTCGTCTCGCGCTGAGGCTGGTAGAGATCATGGAAAACGCCAAGCTCAGCCCCTCCGTCTCCCTGTCTTATCTTCGATGCACATTGCTGGCTCAATTGACAGTATCCCGGATCTCCGTAGCGCGTCGATGTGAACCTGAGCCCCTCGGTCCACGTGTCCTCGCCTGCGGTGCATTCATACCTCCTCGGGGTTCTGGATCCCCTGGGCACAAAGCTGTAGCGAAGACAGCCCGACTGCCTTTGGTCTACGATTAAAGGATCTGCAAAGATCGATTGAGATGCCAGCTTAAGCCTTCCGGCAATGACCATTCCAAGCACTGTGGACCGCTCAATCGTCAGCTCGGGCCCAAATGTTCCATCCTCAGAGGATATGGCGGGAACATCCCTCTCAAGCCCCAGCTCGCGAAACGTCGTCTCATCGCCGGCCGAAGCGGCAAGCTCCGGGGCTGCAGGTCCGAAGATTGGCAAATTTTCATCTGCAGATGTGACCGCGAGCCTTCCATCATGATAGTCTACAGCTATTTTTTCGTATCCAGGGAGGGCCTCGAGAGATGTCTGAATTCCTTTTGCAATCTCAGCGGGCTTTTTCGAGGAAGCAAGATTGATGATGCAAAACTCGCCCTCGTTCTTCCATACGGCTATAGCCGGAGACGGCGAGGTTAACGAAAAATGCACCGGTAGAGGCCCGCCGATCAACGCCTCTGTTTTCCTGGAAGATCCGGGATCAAGCCTCAGCATAGAGGCGATGCGGCATGGGCCATAGTTCTCGACCGAAACGTCGCCAGGAACCCCTGGAATTATCGTCAGCCTGCCACAGCCGGAAACGACCTTTGCTCCTCTGAAGCCGGGGCTGTCATGAGCGTCCCTTATTGCTTTTTCGACGACTTTCACGGTCTCCTCCAGGTTTCCGGGATTTCCTGAGAGATCTGCGATATGTGGCCCTTGGCCTGCAATTGTAGCCTTCATGAGAGGCCTTTTGAGGATATCTGCTGCATCGGTCGGCAGATCTTGCAGCAGTGGAAGCTCATCAATTGCCCCCGATTGCAGTGCCGGAAAAATCCTGGCCCCTCTTCCCCTGGAAGGAGAATCGATTATGCTGTCCCTAATTATCAACGAAGCTCCCTCTGCAGGCATCCTGATCGGCCCCACTATGCTCTTCTCTATCTCCACTGTTATTCCTGAGGCAGTGCCCTCCTGAACGACAACAATGCTTGGAGAACTGCTAGGGGTACTGCT
>CAZHNU010000013.1:6947-49538 GCA_964534145.1 uncultured Methanotrichaceae archaeon
ACTGCTAGGGGTACTGCTCAGGGAACTACCTGAAAAGCTGCCTGGAGAACCGCTCGAAGATCTCGCGTCCGCCTCGCCCGGAATCAGGCCAGCAGCCAGCGTACAATGGCTGATCTTAAGACTTTCAAGCCCCATGCTTGCCCTGATGCCCCTGCCTGATATCACAAGGCCGTTAAGGGATACAATTCCCCCATCGCCCTTAATCTCCATCCCTTCACTAAAAACCAGCAGAGGCCTGAAGCCATCAGCGGCCCTGATCTCTATCCTCTTTCCGCCTGAGGCGTCCACCACCAGGGATTTCAAATCATAGCGCTCTTCATCCCCCAAACGGCTTCCGCCGATCTCAACTATTCCTCCGTTAGGGCCAAGTCCTGCAATAGCTTTCTCTATGAGCTGCTGATCTTCCTCAAAGCCATCTGTTTTCGAAACAGTCTTCGAATCATAACCATTTCCAGTCAGATCGGTGAAAGATTTCCACCTTGTATACTTCCCGCCGCCCATGTTTTCGCAAAAACCGTAGTAGAATGTGGTTCTCACAGATGCGGGAAATTTAGCTTTAGGAAAGGCGATCCTTCCAAGCTCGGGATCTACGGCAATCATCCCTTCTCTGACGGGAGTATTGGCCCAGCCGACGACTTTGCCCGAATCATCATTCAGGTCGCTTAAGTCGCAGGCCATAACCTTCACAGGCATATCGTTGACGAGTCCTCGGGGGAATACCTCGCTGCCGTTTACTATAAGAGAAATATCAGCGATGCCGGCACCTATTTCGGAACCAATGCCTGCGCCAGTGTCCAGGCCGCCGTCGGATTCGTTAAGGTCCAAGCGGTAATTGGATTCGTTAAGGCTTGAGCAGAGCATTGACCTTGAAATGGGCACTGGAATTTTGGTTCCCTCCGATGAGCTGAATAGCTGCGTATCGATTCCCAGAGGGTTGAATTTATAGCGAGAGTCGTCAATCTTGAACGCGGGAGTGCCTCTCAGGAGCTGCGCTTTCAGTCTCCATACGAAAACTGCTATGTTGGGGATGTTGTATAATCCCCGGCTTCCGCCCTCGCTGCTGATACTCCTGACGTCAATGTTATGCGCCAGATGGTCTTCTGGACTGGGCATGGAAAAAGGCCTGTTCGTATTTAAAAGGCTCAGCCAGGGGTGAATATTAGCTATAGAAATGTTATCAGGCCGCAGATGGTTCATGTTCTCTGTTGCGGCTATTCGCCGAAAGTACTCCACTGCCTTGCAGTCCCAGCCTGTGGAATCCCTTACAATGTCCTCTATGGCGGAAAACGTGCCCTTCCTCTTTCTAAATGATATGGTATTGGCAACCTGAGCCCTCTGGCCTATGGATGCATCATCGGGCGCCTTTATTCCCCTAAAGCCGATCAGATCTCCGATGTAGGGAACAGCCCAATCTGCACAGGTCTCGATGAACTGATCGTCATAGAGCTGACATAGGTCCTCCTCAAGGACTGCGACCTGATCCGCTATTACCGAAAGAAGCTCCCTCAGCAGGCCTCCTTGCTCCCTGTCCCTGATCCTGTAGATCTCAGGCAGCAATCCGTAGAGGTGTTCGAGGTCAAAGCTCATGCGATCACCTCCAGATAATCAAAGGGCTGGTTCTGGTCTATTATCAAAAGCTCTGCTGCGGCCGCAAGCTGGAGCTTATCTCCGCTCTTTGGAGACGATGCCTGGATCACGGTCTCAAGCCCCGCCTCTCCTGAAAGTATTATGTCCGCCGGCACCTCACCACACTTAGCAGTTTTCATTTCCTTTGTTGCCGTTACCCTGTAAAGCCGGCTTACCTCCACCGCCGTCACACCTGATACCGACTGAATTGCGGCCATAATCTCCGACAGATAAACGTCCTGCCCGAAGCCTCGATTATTGAATGAAAACCTGGCCAATACAGAGTTCTTTACACTTGAGAGAACCTGATCCGCCTGATAGTCCGGATCAACCTTGACGCTGGCTGCAGCCCTGAAGAAGGCCTTCTGGTAGGACATCAGCTCAACCGGTATTGAGGGATCTCCGGCCTTATGCATATGAGACAGCAGATTTTTATAAAGGACGCCATCTGTCGGGACATCATCGCCTCCCTGGCCTGCCACTGTCACGAGGATGCCTCTTGTCTGGCCGTTCCATGTCCAGGCAGCCATTGCCTTTCCAATTCCTGCAAATGCGCGGGCGAAGTCCTCGTAATCCTGTAGAGATACCAGCCGTCCAAGCGTAAACATTCCAAGAGGCGCGTTGGTCCTGGCGCTCTCGAGGTCCTCAGAGTCTGCTCCGCCGCTGGCAGCCATTGGATTTCTGACGCCTTTAACGCCAAGGGGAACCTTCATCGGAAGGCTCAGCTTTCCGGCATCGACGTTCCCGGCCCTCCCAAGCCCCTTCCTGTAGACAGCCCTGACGTTCTCCACGCCTGTAGGCAGGCGCGAACCGCATTTGCCGTCCCCGAACTTGACCGTCGCCTGGCCGTTCTCATCCCTTTGAACCTCGAAAACCCTGTCCTTGGGCCCGCATTCATAAAGAGACATCACCTCGCGCCACTCGATGCCGTTGACGTATACCCTCAGAGTGGATACCAGTCCCCCTTCCGACGGCGATGGAACATACGTCAGCGGCGAAAAGTGCAGCCTGAATCTCTGGAACGGCACCGATGCATCGCCGCTTCCCAGAACCTCCTCCTTGGTCTCGCCCTCTGTTGCCAAAGCGACGTTGGCGTAAACAGTGACGGTGTCTCGAAGGTATTTGCCCTTCAGCATGTCCTTCAGGCTGACAGCCGTGTTACCATTCGGGCCCGGAGTGACCTGCACCTCCGAAATGACGGCCGGCTCACACGAATAGGGATTTTCTTCCAGGTCCATTGCCAGCCGGCCGCAGACAATTATCGCCTGGTCTTTTCTCAGATTGTACAGATATCCGTCCAGAACTATGGAATCCCCGGAAATGCAGGGAACATCGCAGGGCACTCTTGCCAGCGTCAGCTCCTCGCCCTGGCAGAAAACAGTTGTTCCTCTAACTGAAAACGTTGAGAACTTTTCTAAAGAGGCCTGACTGGCGGAAAGAGCCAGCGCTCTCACTTTGGCAGTCAGGGTAAAGTCAGACTTCGAGATGTCCCAAAAATCATCAACGGTATAGGGCTGGCAGATGTCGCCGTCCCTGAGGATTATGACTCCGCCCTTATCGACAGGATAGATTCCATCGAGGAATATGTTTGCCCCTTTTGGATCTCCATTCTGGGAATGATGATCATTCTGGGAATGATAATTGCCCAGGGTTGTATCTACCCAGGATTTCTCTCTATCTCGATAAGGGCCGTCCTTGAATACATAGGTCACAATATTTGGATCATTTTTATCTTTTTCCATAACATAATCGCCGTACTTCATGATATTCGGCAGGGAATCGAACCGGGGGGCGTTGTGGCCGAAGATATAGGCCCTGGACCGAAATGCCGTCACGCCGGCAGGAAGCTCCGCTGACCCCCGCCTTGGAGCCTCCACCCGGCCTCTAAGAATTGCTGCCGGAAAGATGGGAAACAAACGGTCTAAGATCAAAAAGTCTTCGGCTTTAATCGATTTTGCGTAGACCCCTTTTCCGGCTACCGCTTTGCCGTCCTCAAAAGGCCTTGCATCTTTGGATTTCTCTTGGATCAGAGGAAGCTGCTTTTGTATCCTCACCTCTGTCTGGTTCTTCTCAGGCAGAAGCTTGACGGACTCGACCTGGCAGAAAAACTCCTCTTCCGCTTCCAGATTGAAAAGCAGCCCGTCTCCGGGCTTAAGGCCTGTGGACATACCCTCGAACCAGACCTTTTCAGAGGATGGGGTGACGTCCTGTCTCATTTTCATAGGGGGTTTCAGCTCATTTAGGCTTCCCCAGGCAGTTATGCTCTCCACTGTCTCGAAGATGCTTGGCATCAGGCCCGGCCCCGGAATGCTCTGGACCTTTGTGCCTTTATCGATGCTAACGCTCTCGGGCGCACCCTCTGCAGTCTCCAGGAAAAACGCCAGGCAGGCGCTAGATGCCACGCCCGGCTTGGGACGGTATCCTATGAGCCTTGACAGCTGGCTGATGGATTCCATCTCAGTTGCCGTCCTCAGGTAGGACTCTGCGGCTATCCTCTCCTGGTAGAAGGTGAGGACATCTGCGACAGCAGCCCATGCATCGATAAGGGCTACTGAAAAATCATCGTCGTCCCTCGTCCTCAGAAAGCTTAAGCCCGGCCTCTTTGGGTCGGACAGGCCTGCGACCATGCTCTGCTTAAACCTGGAGTGAGTGCCCGTCCTGTACCTGATAGCGTGTAAACCCGGCCGGTTGTATATTTCGACCGGAGTTCTTGCGCTGAGGCCCTCACAGCATTTGCATTCGTTAGAAGGGTTTTCTGCCATTGTCACCTCCCTCCATAAATATTGAGACGGAGCGTGCCCCGATCGGGGAAGCTGGGATCGTTATCAAGCCTTGGGATCTCTGTCTTATCGAGGGTCAGCTTATTCTCTATCACTGCGTCCGTTCCCGGCTGATCTTTCCGCCGGAACCTCTCAACCTGGACGGACTCGACGCCCTCTACGCCGAGGGCTGCCTCGTATACCATGCTTAGGTAAAGTGTCTGGCCGAAGGTGAGGTTGTCGGGATGGAAAAGTCCAACCTTTCCATCGGGAAGAGCACTGTTGCCAAGCCTCTCCAAAAGAGCTTCCCTGACGTGGTCGCTGATGTACTCAGGCAGGACACAGACGGCCAGAGAAAGGTCTATGGAGACGTAGACAGGATTCTCGATCTCCAGGTCATGGCCCGCCATTCTGAACCTCTCCATGTGCCGGGTCATTTCCGCCCTGAAGGAATCGTCGACTGCAAGGCCGCCCTTGCGGTCAACAGTTAGAAAGACGGTCGTCCAGCTTCCCGTCCAGCGAAGCGTAGCTACAGCCTTCTGGACGCCCGGAAAGCGCTGTGCCGCCTCGGCATAGTCCTCAGGCGTGACTGCTCTCTCCTGAGTCCTGAAGGCCATGGGAGCCCTCACCCTGACTACATCGATGCTCTCAGGTTCGGTTCCGCCGGCGGCAGGCATCGGATTCCAGGCGCCTGTCACCCTTGAATCGTCGCAGAGTATATGCGAAATCGAATCCGCGCCTATATTTCCCGATGTGCCGCTGCCAACCCTGTAGGCGGCGTAGAAGGCCGATCCGTGCTCAGGAGCTGTACCGCATGTGCCGTCGCCAAATCTGATAAAGGCAGTTCCCGCGTCGTCGACCTCCAAAACGAAGTCCCTATCAGATTCTCCGCTGGATATCAGGTCGCGCCGCGCTTTCCAATCTCTGTACCTGCTGGATGTGTTCCCAGCATTTCGCAGATCCTGGAAGAGCACAATATCTGGCAGCGCATCCTGGGGACGGGACGTGATCATGGATGCTGCGCTGCTGCAGTCAAGAACGGCTGCATGAGTTACCGGTCCTTTATCCATGGCAGGGCTGAACCTCGGCCTGACCTGCTCAGGTCCCTGCCTGCTGCAGTGAGACGTCTGTACCTCCTGATACCTGTAAAGCCTGGGATGGGGGACTGTTCCGAGACACTCGATGCTGTCCGGATCTAAACTGAGATCTGATATCTTTTGAAGAAGCAGAGGATCTGCATTGTCGGGCAGAGCCTTATCGGGTCCCGGCCTGATGGTCCTTCCGTAATCTGCCAGGACTATGTTTCCAAGAGCAATGCTGACCCGATCAAGTCGGCGCTGGCCGTGCTCCTCGTTTAAGATCGAGGAGATGCACAGAGGAAACGGCAGGGCGTCAGCCTCGCCCCATTCGATCTCTGTGACAGCGAGCGGCTCAACACCAGATCCCTTGAGAAGGCCTCCCAGAGGGTCCAATGAGAGAACAGAATCCTTTGTGAGCATCACCGCATGCCTCTTTCCCGGATCGGCATCTGCTGCCTCACCGGATTTTGGCCCCAGGACCTCCAGGAATACGAGCACAGCACCCTTCTTAAGCTCTGAGCGGTTTCCGGCTATCGTGGCCCTGGTTGCCCCTTTGGGCAGACAGCACTCCTCTTTTCCCCATGTGTAAAACTCCATCGTCTCCTGATTTTTATGCAGGCTTTCCGCAGGAAGCATCGTCTCGAAGACAGCCTGAGCTTTGTCTGCCGCAAGCGATCCTTTTGGCAGCCTGCAGGGCTGGCCCTCCAAGGCCGTTAAGAGCTGCGTATGCCCTGGAAGCGCAGGGTCCTTCTTCGTGCCGATTATATCCTGGTCTACCCTGACCTGGACGAAGACTCTGGAGTTGCAGCCCTCGTGCATGAGGTAGTCCACAAGCCGGGCGTGGCGCCTGACAGATATCCGCTTCCTGGCAGTGCCCATATAGGCCTCTGTGGCAACTGCATCCTGCCGGTAGCTGAGGTAGTCCCCGACATAGGCCAGAAGCTCCACCAGAGCCACACCCATATCGCTTGCGTTCCTCTCCTTCCACAGGGGCATGAGGAGCGACATTCTGTCGAGCATAAGCCTTCGAAAGCTCGAATAGTCCTTGGCCAGATAGTCTATTTCCGGCTCCACGTATTTGTCCGGAGGACAGGGTTTGCTTTTGCCGCACCCGCTTGATGCGCATTCCGGCATGAACCTGAAGTCCATCCTGTAAAAAACGGGGTCAAAGCCCTTTAGGGGCGCCAGCGGATTTTCCGGATCAGCAGGACCCTGAACCACCGCAATGCTGTAGGTGGACAAATCTCCCTGGCGGCTTAGCTCAATTTTCGCAAAACGCCCGTCGCCCGGAAGTATCTCAAATGTTTTTACAGATATGTCTCTGATCCGCTCTCCGCCGGATATCTTGAAATGGCTCTTCGGGCCCGCTGTGCTGCCGGAAGCGCTGCCGTAAGGGCCATTTTGAAACAGAAGAGTATTCTTCAGCGTTTTAAAGAAGCGGATAAGCAGGATTGTCCTGGACCCAATTCCCCGCAGGGCCGGGTTGTCCTGGACCTCGATTTGGTCTATGCCGTTTAGGTCGACATCCTCCCGGTATAGAAGGCTCCGACGGCGCTCATCGCAGCATGAATAGTCCTCGTTCATATGTCACCTCGTCCCGCCAGCTCATCCCCTGGAAAATGTCGCCACCTGCCTCTGCTGGGATCGCCTGATGGTGTAGTGCACAGTGATCCTCAAAACCTCGCCCTCGCTCTTGACATCGACCTGCTCGACCTGGATCAGATCTCCCAGCCACTGATGCAATGCTCCCTGAATCGTCAGGTTGGTGGCAGCCGCCAGAGCATCGCTGCTTGGGGCGAAGAGGAGCTTTTGTATGCCGCTTCCAAAGCTTGGGCGGTTGACCCTCTCAAATGGAGAGGTAAACAGTACCTGCTCTATCATGTCCCTGATGTGGTCCTCGTCGCTTGTAGAGGCTGTGCGGCCCCGGCCATCGAAGCGAAAAGGATAGTCGACCTGCATCACATCCCCCTTACCCTCAGCTGCGTCACGACAACGCAAAGCCCCGTACCCGTAGGGGTACAGACCGCCTGGCTGTCCTGGAGCAGTACGGGCTGGCCTCCGGCAAGGACCCTTGTGGCGGAGCTGACGAACTGGCCCATGACGCACGGGCCGTTTCCAGCAGGAGGCGGCGGAAGGGCGCATCCTGCAACCGAGTAAGGGCCGGAGACCGTCACCACAGGCTGGCTGCTCACCATCACACGGGGATTTGGCGATGCGGGCACGGCCTGGCCGCCATGCATGCAAAGAACTGTTGCGCCCATATGCAGAAGAAATCCGGGCATCAGATCACCTCCAGGGCACCTTCGTTGATGGTGACCCTTGGGCCCATCATCTTGATGCTGGCGCCCTGTCCGTTGGATATCTCAACCCCCGTGACGCCCAGAACGATCTTCTGGCCTGTTTGTGTCTCGAGGGTGATTCCGCCTATGCCCGGCGTATCGTCGATCAATATGCTGCTTCCTCCCTTGGTTTTAATCATCACCTTGTTCGAGGCCGGAGGCGGGGCAATGACCACAGACGGCATCTCCGCCATCGATCCCCACCAGCATCCCGACCAGATGGGATAATCTGGGTCTCCGTGCTCGAACTCAATCCAGACCCCGGCGCCCCGATCCGGCAGGGCGAAAAAGCCAAGTCCGCTCCCGCCAAAAGGAGCACAGGGCATTGCCCAGCCGCTCTCCTGGTCGCCCATGACATCAGGAACCCTGGCTTTGATCCGCCCCATCATCAGGGGGTCCATGTTATCGGTGACAGTTCCCCTGTATTTTCCGTAAAAAGTAGCTGTATCCGCCATCATCTCACCACGGGAAGCAAAGCGCCTGTTCCCTCTCTACTGAGAGTGAAGCTCTGGGTATACTCCCCTTTTCGAATTCTATGAACAACGCTTTTCACATAGTAGAAGCCGTCATAGGAAAGGCCCGATCCCCTGACACCCACAAGCCTTCTGGCCCGAAGCACCTGGCCGTATCTCACGGCATCCAGCTCTCCACGACCCTCCACAGGCTCCGGGGGGTTTGTTATGGATGCGACAGAGGCTACAGCTGCCTCTGCAGGATTCCTGTTGGCCATCTGGCGCGAGATCGTTTTTCGCCTTGGGCTGACGGGATTTCTGGCCAGGGGCGGGACCCGGAGCGTCGGCATCTGCGGCATGGGCAGGCTCGTTCTCGTGATGGGCTCAACGATGCTTCCCTCCGAGTCGACAGGAGCCATGGCATCGTTGCTGAAGGAGAGAGTCTTGACATTGGTGAACTCCCCAAGGCCTATGGAGAGAGCGGGCTGGGGAATGCTGAGCCGGTTCTCAGGCCCGAAGTGGGCAATATTTGTCCCGAAGGTCAAGGGCTCTATGTAGAAGACGAAGCCGTTTCGCGTAGCCATCCGCTGAAGGAACCGATAGTCTGTCTCGCTCTGGCGGGGCACTCGCTGCAGCATTATGGGCATGTCGGTCGTGGGAGTGATGTCGGGGACAATTCCGTACGTACAGTAGTCGGCCAAGATCTTGGTAGCAATCAGGAAGTCGGGCTGGTTTGCGTGTCCATCGCTTTTCTCCTCCAGGTCCAGCATCACGCTTATGTCCGCGCCTGATACGGTCAGCGTGGACTTGCCGGGATCACTGCTGGGAGTGATCTGGTGACGGGTGATGATGCCGTCAATCAGCACCTCGGGCGTCACTCCAAATAGGACGCCAATGATCACGCGGTTGAAAGCCTTCAGAGACCCGCTGTCTAGGAGGTTGTATTCTCCCATCTTGTCCTTGGAAAGCGTGAAGTTCAGCTCAAAGCCGTCTCCGCTCCGCGACTGTGAGTCGTTCCTCACCTCCACGCTTTCAAGCGCCTGGAGCATCTCCGGAGGGGCAGGCCTTGGAACTGTCGCGCCCATCCAGAGGATCAGCCTGATGCCAAGAAGGCCGGAGAGCATCTCCTACCTCAGAAGCCGGGGACTGCAATTATTATCCTGCGCCCGA
The DNA here is from genome assembly GCA_964534145.1 of uncultured Methanotrichaceae archaeon. Lineage (GTDB taxonomy): Archaea > Halobacteriota > Methanosarcinia > Methanotrichales > Methanotrichaceae > CAWJYS01. Next base: position 16,373 of record CAZHNU010000013.1, read on the forward strand.
TCTTCTCTGTCAGCTCCTCCGGCCGGACTGCGCCGTTAGCATCGCAGATCCTCCAGAACTGGGTGGGATCGCCTATGTAGCGTGCAGCGATGTTGTCCAGCCTCTCCCCCTCAGTGACCTGGTGCTCGATAACGGTGGTCATGCCTTCCGTTGAGGGTATGAAGCGCCTCTGCACGTAGGTTATCTCCCTGGTCTCTCCTCCCTCAACCAGGGTTATGGTCTTGACAGGGAGGTTATGGTAACGGCTGTTTTGATCGAACATTCGAATAGTGCTCCATACTTACGGTTAAATTCATGCTTTTAGTTGTGAATTATCCATGATTACCCGATGCTTAAGTCGAATGAAAATGAGGCGGAGCCTGCAATGCTTCCGACGCCGCTGATGCTGGCCATTACCTCCTTTATGACCTGATGGGCCATGAAGAGTGCGCCGCCGACGCTTAGCATTCCCAGGTCCTGGTAGTTTTGAACCTTCATGCCAAGGCCTACTTTAGCCCTGATGGGATTTAGGTCCTGATCGAAGGCCTCTTCGGTTATGGTCATCTCGGTCAGTTTGACCGGAAGTATTCGCTTCATCCCCCAGACAAAAAGGGTCAGAGGAGCCTCGGGCGGTATGACCTCGATCATTCCGGCGAGCAACAGCGCCTCGTTTGCGATTACCAGAGCCGATTTAGGGTAGAGAAGCATCTCAAGGGATGCCAGGGTGGGATAGATGCCCATAGTCTTTGCGATTGTCCCGTCCTGCTCCAGCTGGTCCGTTGCATCGATCTCGACATCCAGCCTGATTGTCTCCTCAGGAGGGCCTTTCAGCCGCAGGGCCTCGTCGCTGTTGGCATCGCCTCCGGCTGTCCGGGGTGTGAGGCTCCTGGTCAGCGTGTCTGGGTTGTACTGGAAGATAACAACGCTGGCGAGGGGATTGAACGGGTCAATCCCGATGATGGCGCCCTTCATGAGGCGCGGGGAGATGGGGAAGGTGGTCATAAGAATCACTCTTTGAACAACCAAATTTTTTTCGATACTTATTGGAAGAAGTTTTCATTTTATCTGTTGCCGGACATACAAAAGGAGCGCGGCGACCAAATTGAGCTTACGGGCTCCTTAGCGGAGGTGCAGAAGGAATATGATCCCTCAGAGGTGCTATTCCTCTTCGACATAATCGATTGAATTCACTATTATTTCCCCGGTTATAGAATGGAATATCTGTGTCTACACGATCTTTGCTTACACGAACAATTACCCATTCCCCTCTAGGGACAACGTCGAAATAGTAGTTCAATATCTGGTCATCTGGAACGGGTGGAGCCCCAAAATAGCCCCAGGTGGAGTTCAGCGTCCTCAGCTCGGCCTGGAAGCTCTGCTTATCGGGATCAGAGAGTCTATTGTACTGGGCCCTAGTGCTAATATTGTTAACAGATATCATTTCTGTAGATGGACGACATCCTTCCCCCAATCCCTGCGCAGATTGGCCTGACTGTGGCCGGGTCAGTGAATTTATAATTGCTCTCTCAAGACCTATGGAGACCTGACATGCATTCAGCACAACTCTGGATGGGCCGTTGTTCTGCCTCCATGACGAGAACTGGCTATCTCCAAAGAGGTTTTGAATCCTGCTGATATCATAGCATTCTTGATCGGGATTATTTGGATGGGCAAGGTCGCAAATACGATCTTCCGAGCCATGAATAGAGATGACTAAAGTCCAAGAGCCCTGTTCAGTTATTGTCATCAGCCTCGCCTTTATTTGCGACAAACTGCTCAGGAATGTCCCCCCACCGGCGTTCAACCCGGGATCGCCCACAACAAAATACTCCAACTGTGTTCGCTGAATCAGCGGAACTCCTGAAATTAACTTGCTCTGCTGGATGGCATGGGTCAGCTCATGTGCCAAAATCCGTCTCCCTAATTCTGTTGGAGGAGAATACTGGCCGGGACCGAAGAAGAGATGATTGCCGATAGTGAAGGCCCTTGCGCCAATCTCCCGAGCCATACCTTCTGCCAGATAGCCGGAATGAACTCTTACTTTGCTGAAATCATGACCAAATCGATCTTCAAAGAAATCCCTTTCTTTCTTTGGTAGAGGCTGTCCGTCCACTCCATTTCCTGGAAGAGACTTTTTAGGAACGTGCTGCCCAGGTTGCAGGCCCGGCCATACAACCGGTTCCTTCAGCACGGAAAGTTTCTCCATGCGTCTGGCCTCCTGCTCGAAAGGATCGTTCGGGCGATCTATGCTGTTTCTCACACTGGCTTTCCCATGATCCCTGAAGAATTTGCCCAGGAGCGATCTTCCCGCATGAAGCTGAAGATGTACTTCTGGTTTTCTGATCAATGGGAATGCGAGTTGCCTTTGGAAATGCGCCCTGTGGTCCAGGCTATTGCTGCCCCGCTTGGATACCATCCATGGACCCATTGTACTGGACACAGTATCAGGCCTTCTCACTGCGAGACTTTTCATACTCTCCATAACTCCAAATTATTCCGAGGGCTCCAAAATGGATTGATCGCCCAATCATTAACGGCTATGTAGCTCGCCAATAACATGTCATAATTAGATGAGCCGTAATGCTCATTGCCTCATTCCCCCATACACAGCCCTGGCCACTTGACTCCCGATCCTCTCTGCTCTAGAACCAGGAGCCACCTCGAAAGATCCGCCGTTGATCCCTTCTATCAATCCGGACGAATTCAATGTTTCAGGCACTCCCCGCTCTTCCAGCAGCCTCGTCAGCTCCGCCTCCACAGCCACCCCTATCCTGTGCCTGTCTCCCGGCGGGAATCCCTCCAGCACCAGCTCCTCGATATGAAGCTCAATTCGCGGCCTCATGTCCATCGCCTCAAGTCCATCCACCCACCTCAGCCTCAGTCAGCGGCTTCTCAAGCTTTGCATACTCGACCTGAGCGGCGTGGAGCAGATGTTTCATCCCTATCGGCCGTCCCTCATCCGCAGCCAGAAAAGCAGCATAGAGGGCTATGTTCCTTATGTTCCCGCCTGCAACACCAAGCCTGGATAGCTTATCTACATCCAGACGATCTATTGGAGCATCTTTGGGGAACATGCGCCTCCAAATCTCAGCCCTCTGCGATGCATCTGGAAAGGGAAACTGTACCGAGAACATTATGCGCCTCATGAAGGCCGGGTCAATTGAGCCCTTCATGTTCGTCGTGAGAATGGCAAGGCCCCTATAGGCCTCCATGCGCTGGAGAAGATAGCTGATCTCAATGTTGGCGTACCTGTCATGGCTGTCCTTGACCTCGCTCCTCCTGCCGAAAAGCGCATCGGCCTCATCGAACAGGAGAATCGTGCCACCCTGCTCGGCGGCATCGAAGACCCTCTTCAGGTTCTTCTCCGTCTCGCCGATGTACTTGCTCACAACCGATGAAAGGTCTATCCTGTAAAGGTCGAGGCCCAGCTCATTTGCCAGCACCTCGGCGGCCAAGGTCTTGCCTGTCCCGCTTGCGCCGGAAAATAGAGCACTGATTCCCAGGCCGCGAGAGACCTTCCTGGAAAATCCCCATTGGCCGAAAACAACAGCTCTGTTCCTGACGTGCGCCGCGATATCCAGCAGTATGCGTCTTTGGCTCTGCGGCAGGACGAGATCCTCCCAGCCGGCGGCAGGCAGAATCCTCGCGGCAAGGTCGTCGAGCTGCCGCCGTGCCTGGCATCTGCAAGAATCCCAGAGCAGATCCTCTAAGTCTTTTGGGCAGGACAAATCGTCTTTGCCGTCAGCATCAGATGCTCCAATATCAGGGCAACCAGAGACCTGCGCCCAGGCATTTCTGATCTCCAGGGGGCTCAGGTCGAACTCTGATAATATTGCATCCAGCCGTCCATCCAGGCTAGAGGCTGCATTGCCTGCCATCTTCAGCCAGAGATCCCGCTGCTCCTTCTGAGACGGCCTTCCAACATCCAGGGTTACAACAGGGCCTTGGAAGCCGCGCCTTTTCGATCGGCCGGATACGATCAGCGGAAAACTCGCCGCATCTGCCAGCTGCCTTATCAGCGGGCTTGAATCGGCCGAGTCCAGGTCGTCGCAGTCAAGGAATAAGGCCGAGATGCTCAAAACCGATTCCCTTTCCCATAGCCTTATCATCGCGTCCAGATCGCCGACAGCCGATGGTATCGACCTGGCAGAGAGAGAACACAGGTTCATGCCCAAAATGACGCAGCTAAGGGCAGCTATGCATCTTTTGGCCTGGGAGTCTTCGCCGCATAGCTGTACTACCGGCAGCCGGGATGCTCCATAAGTTCCCGACCATACGGCTGCAATTTTCTCCGCCAGGGCTCTATGCGAAGGCACAGCCTCCGGGAGACAACCAACTTCAACAGGCGCTATTATCCCGGCCAGCCTCTCGTCAAGGTGCGAAACGCCTGCCAGGTAGTGGAGCACCCGCTCGTCTATCCTGATAGGGCTGGCCGTGAGAGACATTCCCATCTCAACCTCAATTAAGCGCCAGTGCCTCAGAGGCGAGGCAGGCGATAGCGCGCTCCAGTGAGGATCCTTCAGGACAGAAAGAGCCAGGCTGAATGTGGGATGCGGCTGCGACCTCGTCCCTCGAAGAGACGCCAGAAGGGATAAAAAGCCCGACTCAAGCTCCACGCCTGCACACAGGAGCAGAATATCCCTTTCGAAGTTTGACAGATTAAACTGCCTGCAGAGAATCTCCAGCGCTGGAGGGCTGGCCATGGACCTGCAAGCATCATCGAGCCTCTGCCGGAGGTCAGGGTCAGGTTCAGGATCAGGATCAGGTTCACCGGCGTTGGCAGCGCCGCCATTGCCGCTACTGCAGTCCCTGTATCCTTCAAGCCTTCCCCTAAGCTCAAGCAGGGAAAGAGAAAGATATCTCTGGTTCTCCTGGTGCCAGCCGTCGGTCACGGCAGGTTCACCGTTGGCCCCTTGAAAATAGGCGGATTCACGCTTAAGTCTATGAACTGGTTATCGATGCCGTCAACCCTGATGCGCGCCATATAGCTTCCCTTTGGGACTTCGCGGGCATCGAACTCTGCGGTGTATGTGGGACCTGATCGGGATTTTGAAGGGACCTCGAAGCTTCCCAGGAAAAGAGATACCCTCTGTTCTGTCCTGACAAGCGGCAGGAGCGTGACCTTTACTGATGACTTGTCTGACGTATCTGCTCCGATGATGGAGGGCGCCAGCATGAGCGCCAGCTCGTTTGTTGCGATCTCATTCTCTCCAGAGCCAAAGACTGCTGAAAGCGCATAGACCCCTGCGGGCCACAGGGTCGATGGATCCGGGTGCTCTGGGTTTGGAGCGGCAGGTCCATCCGGAAGAGAGACGTTTATCCCGAACTCGCTGGATGCAGCATCCAGCATCCACGGGCTCTTTATTCTGGCGTTCCTCAAAACTACCTTCACAGGGCCCGGCACCAGGTTGATGCCTTTAATGGTCAGATCATCGCCTAGCTTGGCGCTGAACTGGCCGCCATTCAGATTTATTTCGGTCAGCAATGGATAAGGGGGAATGATGCCCGTCTCGCAGCGCACGCCATGGCCATTAATGCCTATTGTCAGTACGGGCAGAGCGGACCTGGATTGCCTGGGGCTCTCGATAAGTACCACTGACGCCTGGTATGCAACCGACGGCCTGTAGCTCGCCTGGAATGCAGACCACAGCTTCGACATCTCCTCAGTGCTCACGGGAACCGGAGCGATCTTTATAAGCTCCACCTGATCGGCCAGATCCGAGGATCTCAGGGCCTCCATAGCAGGAGGCAGCAGTCTGGAATCGACCGGGGACGGAACGCTCTGGGTGCTCACAAGAGCCTTTCGAATTGCCTCTCTTTTAAGGACCGGATTATCGTGCATCAGCTGCATGGCATAGCCGAGGAGGATCTCGGACTCGAAGCTCTCCTTTCCGTATGCAGTGAGCATATAAAATAGGTCGAGGGCAAGCGTCGGGCTGGATAGGCGCTCGCCCCTGTCTCCGGTAGACGGCAGGCCCATGTTCCGCCAGCCCTGGTTTGGAGCCACATGATAGAGAAAGAGGTTGATCTGAGCCGTTTCGTCCTTTCCAACCGCAATTCTGCCGGGCGGAAGGGCGGTGACGGTGACGGATCCGCCTACTGCCAAGTTTACAGATTGGCCGATGACTGCGTTGTCCAGCAGGTCCTTTATGACGGCGGTCACTGCAGCAATTGCAAGGGCATTGCTCATCTTGAGCCACCTCTGATGGAAAGAAGATATTTTTCCAGCGATGACGACCTGGTCTGTGGTGCTGGTCGCTGTACTTTTTTTTCGGAAGGCAAAACTGCCTTGACCACAATTTTGCCTATTGTCACCTTTACAGCCGGCAGGCCTGCAATTTCTGAGGCTTGAGGCGCGTTATTTCTTATCAACGATTGTTTGGCTGAGGACAGCTTACCTGGAAATGCATCTTCAATAAGCGGATTTTTTATCGTGGCATCTCTATCATTCGAATCCGCCACGGCCTGGGTATAATCCGGCTTTGGAGAGGCTACGTCGGGCAGCTTTTTTTCCAGACGGATATTCACATATTCTCTGATTTCACCAGTTGTTTCTTTGGCTACCTTATCTGTATGCCCTTTATGCTTATTAGCGCCGTCAGCATGTGTGTAAGGCCCCATCTCAAGCGAATGTGCTTCGATGTCATTTCCTTCTGGATCGGCAAGTCCATGTTGAATTGGCAGTCTCCCTTTTGCATATTTTGCTGCAAAAAATTCATCCGAGCCTTCAGGGACCGGCCGAAATATCGTCTCAGGTGGAACCTCATCCGGGCTAGTATCTGTTATATCCTTGCCGTTTTTAAAGCCATGCATGCCGTCGATGATGTTGCCATCTATGATCGGCTCGAATGTTCTGGCATTTTCGGCTGCATCGTCAGTCACATCTTCAACTGCACCTTTAGCTGCATCTTCAGCAGCATATTCAACGGCGTTTCTATTTGCGTTTTCATTTGCATTTTCAGCTGCCGCATCATCGAGCCTCTCGCCTTTCGTCCCGGCATTCTCATGGGCATCTCTTTTAAGAGCCCGGCCGGGCAAAGACTGCTCGATGTCGCTGCTTATCCGGCTAAATGCGGCTGGTTCTGAGGGCCTCTCAAATTGAACTACGTGATCTCTCAAGCCGCCTTCGTCGGCATATTCAAGCGCATTTGGCCCTTTTGCAGATGGACTCTCAGATATATCCTGGATGTCTCTGACCGGCCCTGAGTTTTCGATTGCCTGTTTGTTGCCCGATCTGATGCCCGAATTATTCTTCAATGCGTGACCTGCGCTGAAATTTCTCGCATGCTGCGGGTCTGTCTTATCGTCGCTTAATATCACTTCTGCAAACCTATCATCTGCAATTCCCACGTCCGGGAGGCCCGGTGCAGCTTTAATAGGCTCGAACAGCGCCGGAACCCTGGGCTGGATGGTCTGGGATATTCCCAGCGCTCTTGCGGCCAGGCCGTCTATATAGCTGCTCAAGATCCGATCATCTCCAGATATCCCCGTCTTCTCCACGGACTTAATGCCAATATCTCGGCCTCGCTCCAGCCATAGGACGATGCCAGAATGTGCACCTCTCTGAGCGTGCGCTTTGCCCAGGCATCGAGCTTCAGCCAGAGAAAGGGCATAATATCAAAATGACTTGACCATTTGATTCCGCAGGATGGACATGTCAGCTCGATCTGGAGGTTTGCCTGAGGGTCCATCTCCTCCATTTTGCGGGATACTGCATCAATGACCGCCTGAGGCAGTTCCGACGGCTTTAGGCACAGTCCGTCCCTTTTTGCCTCTAAGACACAGCGCTCAATCAGCACCAGCCTCGCGGAGTTCATGTCAGGGCAGAGAGCTGCCGCGCCAAGATCAAGGCTGTCGGGCAGCCGGAATCTAACATCATATTCATCTATTCTTAGATCTGCCGCAGTCTGGTGATAATCGGGCATCGGAGCCCTGAGGTCATCGGATCTGAGAGTTAGCTCCAGCATCTCCCTGCAGCCGGGACATGTCGCTATGCAGGCGAGGATGCGGCCGAAGCTGTTTTCCAGTACATCCATAAGCAAAGCATCCCTTTTGCCGATGCATAGCCCCGACAGCTCACTTGCGCTTTGATCCGGAAAGGCGACGGCAAGAATTATGAGCGCCCTCTGGACGGGAGATGCCGTCATCCCCCGCTCCCAGATAATCAAAAGCTCAGAGGCCGATAGTTCTCTCATGCCTTGCATTCTCCTGGGGCTTTGTAAGCTATGAGCTGCAGGGCAGTAACTCTACGAAAGAGACGGTTCAGTCGGCTCAGTGACGCTCGTATCTCTGACCCAGCCCTCGTTCTCCAGCTTTATATTCTGTATCGCCACTGCGTTTGCGTTCGCATCCAGATCCGGCAATGCCTGATACTCAGATACCCAGCATCTAAAGACATTGTAGGCTATGGCGAGCTGGCCGGCCTCGTTATAAACCTCGATGGTAATATCCTTCCTGAAGTCCTTTAGGGAAACCTCGGTTCCAAGCCCGGCCCCGAGGCTCCAGACCTTGCTCGCCCATTTCTCGAACTCCTCATCGTGCGTAACCCCTCTCTCCAGAGTTATCGCCTCGTACTCTGTTTTTCCGGGCGACTTGCGGCTGCTGCTGGGGTCTCCGCCCTCCCTGTGCTTCACGACCTCGGTTGTCCTCTTCAGAGAGCTGACCTTGGCAACTCCAGCCACATATCTTCCATCCCACTTCACCCTGAACTTGAAGTTCTTATAGGGGTCAAACCTCTGCGGCTGTATGTTGACGCTGAACTGTGCCATTTAAGAAACCTCCTATGATTGGATCTGACCTGCCATCTGCTGTATCTTGATCACAACGAACTCGGCCGGCTTTAGGGGTGCAAAGCCCACGACGACGTTCACCACACCCTGGTTGATGTCGGTTTGAGTTGTCGTCTCCTTATCACACTTGACGAAGTATGCCTCCCTTGGAGATCTTCCCTGAAACGCTCCCTGGCGGAACAGGTTGTGCATGAACGCCCCCACGTTCAGCCTGATCTGGGACCACAGAGGCTCGTCGTTGGGCTCAAAGACCACCCACTGCAGGCCCCTGTAGAGGCTCTCCTCGATGAAGAGCGCCGTGCGGCGAACGGGAATATACTTCCACTCGTCCGCCATCTGATCTGCTCCCCTGAGAGTCCTCGCGCCCCAGACCACCCGTCCGTTGACCTTGAAGTCTCGCAGGCAGTTTATGCCTAAGGGGTTGAGCATCCCGTTTTCGGCGTCATTGAGGTTTGCCTGGAATCCGACTATTCCGTTTATTGATGCATCAAGGCCGGCAGGCGCCTTCCATACACCTCTCTGGGCATCAGTCCTGGCCATGATGCCCGCTATTATGCCGCAGGGTGCAAAGGCATCGATCTGGCCCTCCCTTAAGGGATCTGCCTGGAGAACCATTGGGAAGTAAATCGCAGCATTTCTTCCCGACTCGCCGCTCAGGTTCAAGGCGGAGATGCCATCCTTGGCTTCTTTTGCCGCTGTATCCTTATTCTTTCCCCAGTTGACCGGCGGATCGACTATCAGCATGGCTCGTCTTTCCTTGCAGAAGGGCTCAGCCTCCTGGAAAACCTCAACTGGAACATCCTTCCCATGGACATCGGGAGGAATACAGAGCATGTTGAAGATATCAGCCTTATTTAGGGCATAAAGTCCGGTCTTTTTAGCTTTATCTCCGATGATGTCTGCCCCGGCCTTATCATCCAGCTTTTGCCCATCGCTGCCCCCGCCGTCTTTAAAGCTCCCATTTCCGGCTTGTACCGGCACGCCGGGAACGTCCGGCTGGCCGTCGGATTTTGGCTGTACTCTTACAAGCGAGGATTCGCTGGCCAGGACTCGATCGACACGGCGGGACCCAGCATCGGCATTTCCGTCATTGGCGGCGACATTCCTGAAGACCTCTCTCCTCAGAACTGATGCACCCTGCTTTTCCTCAATAGTCAGGTTGAATAGCTGCTCAAGCCTGAGGGAATAGCGATCGGCAATTTCCTTTGTAATTTCCTTATTGTCAATGGTGACTTCGAGGTTGTTCCCCCAGCTGCCAGGGCTGGCTGCCATAAGCTTTAGGCCGCCCACTGTTTGCTTTGCGATCCCATCAGGCTTAAGGCCATCAGGCGAAGTAGCCTCTTTTTCTTTATACAGGCGCACGATCAGCGCCTGGCTTCCGCCGTTTAGGAAGAAGTCCCTCACTGCATAGCTCATCGGATAGTCTGCCCAAAGGCCGCCGAACCTGCGCTCGAAGTCGCCGAAGCTGTTTACGATCTCGGGCTCATTGACGGGGCCTCGCCTTGCCCTTCCGAGAAATGCGGTTACAGATGTGGACACACCGACTATGGTGCGCACACCGCTAGGTATTTCCTCAATATACACGCCTGGATATGTTAATGAAACAGGCATCAATTACCACCCCATTTATACCAGTGATGTTAGATTCGTCAACGATCTTGACCATGTTTTATGGTTTCAGAAGCTTTTATCAGAATATCCATATCAGACAGCTTCCCAGTGGACTTCAGCCTGTCAACCTCAATCAGGAACTTATCAACGGTCTGGAGGGTGAAGCAGTTAATCTCAGCAAACCTCATTGCAATGGTCTTTAATTCTTTTTTAGAGGAATATCTCTTGGGAAGAGATCCGTCTACGAAGTTAAAGATCAAACCGCATCCGATATGGCCAACTGTCGGTGTAGAGGGATTCGAGGATGTCTCAATATAATCCTTAAAAGTGCAGCGATCTACGAATTCCCCACACTCGCAGAGTATCATGCGCCTGATATACCCACCACCATTTATTTAATTATGTCAAAAAACTAAAAAGCTTGAGCTGGATAGCAGGAGTTTCACAGCCCCGTTGCTCGCTCCAGATATTCGAAATGATTGGCCTTGATGCTATAGCCTTCTTTAAATTTGGGCTACCTTTCCTCATCCTCCTATATAAGAATTTGTATTATCTTACGGCTTAACTATCGATCTATTTTTATAATCGATTGCGCAAGCCATTTTCAATTGAAAAGATAGATAATTCGTTCTTGTTAAACAGGCATGGCTTGAAAGCCATCAAATAGGAGCTTTAACCATAGCTGATCCCAGGCGTGAGGATGAGCATGAAGATTGTATACAGCAAAGGGTTTGAGGAGAAATACCAGGCGAATCCTGTAGAAAGCCCCGATAGAGCAAGGCTTCCTGCAGATGAACTTCAGAAAAGCGGATATGATTTTATTGAACCCGCTCCTGCAAGCCTCTTCGACATTCGCAGAGTTCACGGCATGCAGCACATAGAGGCCGTCCAAGCGAGAGGCCTCTACTATGCCGCAGCCCTATCCGCCGGCGGAGCCATCTGCGCAGCAGAGCTGGCAGTGCAGGGCGAGCCTGCCTTTGCGCTAATAAGGCCGCCTGGGCATCATGCCTCTGCCAACAGGGCCTGGGGAATGTGCTATTTCAACAATATGGCGATAGCCGTGAGAAGTATAAAGCCGAGGGCAAAGAGGGTGCTGATCCTTGACATCGACCTTCACTTCGGGGACGGAACGGTCGGCATTTTCAGAGGCGACCACGATGTGATAATCGTGAATCCGGCATCTGTGGACATCAACTTCGAGTATCTCCAGATAGACGGCGACGGATACCGGGCAGAGGTTAAAAAGGCCCTGTATTCCAGCAGCTACGATATCATCGGCGTGTCAGCGGGATTTGATACCTACATAGAGGATTGGGGCAGATTGCTCACTAATGACGATTTTTGCAAAATCGGGGCCGCAATAAAGGAGGCGTCGATTGAGAGGTGCGGGGGAAAGAGGTTTGCAATCCTCGAGGGAGGATATCACACGGATCTGCGCCATAATGTGAAAAGCTTCATTGAGGGTTTCGGGTAAAGGCTGCCGAACGAGATCATAGGTTCATGTTTTTCTCAAGTACCTTTAATCGGTTACCTTTAATCGCCTAAGGGTAATATTTATTTAATCGATATTTAAAATTGTAAATAGATATTTAATTTCTTATAAACTTGTCCTCACTTTTAAACCTATAATTTAAAATCATACTTAATTTATTTAAATTTTTCTTAATTATTAATTATATAAATTAAATTTCCTCTTAATTAAATATATTTAAGTTAAAAATTAGATTTACTTAAACATATGTACAAAAATTAAAGTTACTAAAATAATGTACCAAATTAATTTTACTAATATTTTTATTATTTAATCGGATTAAAGAAATAATTCGCTTTGGTCCAAAAACGATGGATTATTCCAAACTTGTTTGCATCCAAGCAGCAATTACCAGATTTAGCGAGAAACTGCAGAGATGTCAACTCCATTCCTATAGTCTATGTGGATGCTTATGTCCAAGCGCCTCAAACCCAGAATTTTGTCAAGCGGATCATTCCATAAACTATGTGAATATGCCTACCTCAGCGCGCATACCCATCTTTCACGAGGGAGAAATGTATTTGAATGAAAATTGCATAGAACGGGTTATAGTCATTCCTATAAATTATAAGAATCTTAAATACCAGTAATTAAAATGGTCTGTTTTTTATCAATATAAAAACACCCTAAAGAGAGTAGACTTTTCATCCTGAATAGTAATTTATAAAATTTTTTAGATTTATTTGCAAAGGGCCCCTTTTTAAAAATATTAATTATAAAAAAACCGTTTCTAAATTAAATAAAATGAATAAATTGGAATATATTAATTTATAAATTTAAAGTTATAATGAATCATATATTTTCTAATATAACCATAAATAATTAATTAATAGTTCAACCAAAATTCATTTTAATAAATTGTTTAAGTAAATATCAAATTAATTTAATTTCAAATTTAAATTTGTAAAATTATTATCAAAATTTGCCTATTCATCGAGAAGTGAGAGTTTGAAGAGATAATAAAAAGAAAGATATCAATAAATTATTATAGATATTTTAAATTTAATAAATGTGAATCGATAGCAAAATGGAAAAATTAGACAGGTCTAGGAATAATTAACAATTAATAAATAAGAATCAATTATAAGTAATAAGGATGGGCTTAAATTCAAGTAGTAGTAAAGCAATAAATGAATCAAGGAAAAAATTAAGAAAGCCAAGACAGAGGGCACTCTGATAATAAAGGGCTACAAAAGGAAAATGAGGAGACAGTAAATGCCAAGGAAAGCCCGAATGGATCAAAAGAAGATCAAAGGAACTGCAGAGGACAAAATTCCGGAAAAGAGAAAAAAGGCGGGTAGATCAAAAAAACCTGCCAATAAAAAAGAAAACGCAAGTATGATAATGGGTGAACCCAAATCACCTGGCGTTGTCGGGGATACAGTCCTGCGCGGTCCGGTCTCCGGAAGGCCTGCGCTGATTCAGAGCAACTATGGAAATAAGGGCGACTTCGAGGTCGTCGTTCCTCTTGCTGTGGGCGGCATTGCACGCTACTTCCGCGCTAACGATGATGAAATGCTCTCCTGGCACGGGCCGATATGCTTTGGAGCCGACGTGGGCCCAATCGAAGGCATAGCCCTAATCCAGAGCAATTTTGGGGAGAAGGGGAATTTGGAGCTTGTAGCAACAGATGTGGGTGGACACCGTCTCATGCATTTCTGGTGCGACTACGGGCAATCCTTCGAGTGGCACGGCCCCAACAATATTTTCGAAAAATCACTTGTACCGGAATTCTCCGGGAATCCGGCCATCATCCACAATGAATTTGAGAGCGAGGACTACTTCGAGGTCGTTATCTCGAGGGCAAAGGGAGGATTCGCTCATTTCCTGCGAGACAACCATGACCCGAGCCTGCCATGGTACGGGCCATTCGATTTTGCAGCCGACTCCGGCATTTTCGATTCTTTAACGCTGATCAAGAGCAATTTCGGAAGAATTGGAAGCCTGGAGCTTGTGGCCCGCTCAGGGGACCAGCTTATCTTTTTCTGGCGCGACTCCGACCCGAAATCCAAGTGGCATGGACCGTTCCCAATCGCTTCAGGCGCTGCCGGTACCCCCTCGATGGTCCAGAGCACCTTTGGATTCAAGGGCAACTTTGAGCTTGTGGCGCCTCTGGCATCCGGCGGCCTGGCACAGTGGTGGAGGGACAACGATGATTCTCACCTGCACTGGTACGGGCCGTTCATGTTCGGATTAAACCTCGGCAAAGTCGATGCAGTCTCACTCATTCAGAGCAACTGGGGAGAGCCGGGACACCTGGAGCTTGTGGCCCAGGCAGACGGCCAGCTGGCGTTCTTCTGGAGGGATTCGGGACCGGACTTCAGGTGGAACGGCCCCCAGTTCATAACGATCTAAAAGATCGAAAATTTTTATGCTCGCACCTTCAATATACCGCTAATTACTATAGAAGGAGCTATATCCTCATAAGTCACTGAATGGATCATGAAGAAAATAGCAATTGCAGTATTATTGCTCGCCCTGCTCTGCGCAGGATGCGTGGATAAAAAGGAAAACACTGGAACCGGCGAGACGGATGTTAAGGCTGCTTCTGAACAATCAAGCGAAGAGGCTGCGTCAATCGGAGAAGCTGCACCAAGCGAAAAGGTCGCCGTACAGGCTGAGGGTCATTCCGGCGAAGAATCAGGCGAGCAGCCAGGCGACGATACCGGCTCAAATGCCGCTACTCTTTCGACCGCAATTAGTGCACCCAGGCCGGGAAGCATTTTAGCAGGGAACAAGGAATATGAGTTCACCTCTACAGTAAATGGCGGAAAGGAGCCCTACACCTATTCCTGGACATCCAACATCGATGGACTCCTCTCAACTGAGAAGTCCTTCCGGCAGAATGCATCCAAGCTTTCCAAAGGAGAGCACAACCTGATATTAAAGGTCACTGATTCATCGGGCGACTCGGGTCAATCCACCGTCCTGATCAGGGTAATGTAAAGGTAATGCAAAAAAAGCTCTAAAAAGCGAAAAGCCTTTAAGAAGGCCTAGATTTCGGCTGAGGAGGGAGCATCGGCGCATGCGCAGGGCCCCTCCGGCAATTTTTGTACCGTCAGGCAAATGATATCTCGAATAGACTGGTCGGCGGTTTTCATGATCTCTGTTATATCCGATGCCTTTAATGCCTTTCCCCCGGCCATTCCGCACGCGGGATTGGTCACAACGCAAAGAGATGCATAGCACAGTCCTGCCTCTCTTGCCAGCACGACCTCAGGGTAGCCGGTCATTCCCACAACATCTCCGAACTGTCGCATCATCTTGATCTGGGCAGGGGATTCCAGGTGCGGCCCTTCGGCGCAGACATAGACGCCGTCATAGTGCACGAGACCAAGATCATTAATTGAGTTTTTAAGGCAGGAGCGAAGCCTGCTGCAGTAAGGCGTGCTCATATCTACATGGATTGCTCTTTCTTCAAAGAAGGTATTGGTACGGGATTTGGTGAACTCCACGAAATCAAACGGAAGAAAGATGCTGCCCAGCGGATGGTAAGACATGCTGCCTACAGTGTTAACGGATATAACATTTAAAGCCCCGGATTTCCTGGCGGCGCATATTAACGCCCTGTAGTTTACCCTGTGGGGAGGCAGATGATTTTCGCCATGCCGGGAGATAAAAGCGACCCTATGCCCCTTGAACCTCGTATAGGAAACAATGACCTTTCCGTAAGGAGTCTCTATGGCGTCTGCCAGGCCATCCAAATCAAAGCCAACTCCGCCAATCACAGCTGCATCAGCTTTCATAAAAGTAATCGGCCTATTTATCGTTAAAGGACTTTTCCCTTATGGAAAAATTTATTTAGATACCTCACTCCAATTGCGCCGTCCCGCTTGATTCAATATCTGTAAGTGTTAGAGCATTCCTTGAAGCAGCTTTTCAGAATTAGCGGCAAGCAGATGGAGTGAAGTAATCTATTTGATTTGATATTAATTAATTATATAGTTTCTTCAATCCTTTCGCATTGGGTAGGTTTAAGGGAATTCTCTACATAAACCATATATTAATTACTTATTAAAATACAGTGTAGAATTAAATATTATCAAGGAATAAACAGACATAGTTAAATTAGGAGGTACGAGAATGAAAAGAGCTTTACTTTTGCTATTAGCAGCAGTATTTTTGACTGGAATCGTCTCTGCGGGAATGAATTATTATGGCGATCAATGTGAGAAGAAAGCCTACGATAAAAAAGGCTATGATAAAAGCTGGATGGCCGGCGATTCCTGCAATGACTATCAAGATAAATATTCAGATAAATATCAAGATGAGCGCTCCGCTAAACGCACTGACCGGCAATACTGCTCTGACGGCTGCGACGACCGCGAAATGAAACACGGTCACAATGACTGCCGCTACGATGGCTGCATGGGCATGATGGACAATTACAAAAATGTGAAAGCCGACTACTGCAAGGTGAAGGGCGATTACGAGAAGATGAAAAGGGATTACTGCAGGATAAAGGATGATCGCTGCGAGATGATGACCTATTATGCCAGGATTAAGGGCGACTACGGAAAGATGCAAGGCGATTACAACAAGATGAAATGCGATTATGATCAGATGAACGACTGCTGCGGCAAGGGGATGTGCAATTACGGCAAGCTGATGGATAACTGCAACAAGTGGATGGAAAGCTGCGATAAGTGGATGGATGATTGCGGCATGATGATGGGAGATGATTGCTGAGAGCTGAGAGGTTTAGGTTTCAACTCAACCGCACTCAACCGCAAGCGCCAGTCGATAGCGCCATCAATAGCCCATATTGACAATATTGACAGTCCCAAAAGCCTAAGGATTTCGGGAGAGAAAAGGCATCTGCATATCTGTCGAGCTTTTCAAGGGCTCTATTGCAGCATAATGCTTTGGGGCCGACCGCGTTCAAATATGCTGGCGGCCCCAATATCTTAAATTATTAGCATGGTTTAATGCAAATCACTTGTGCTAACCTCCTGCTTTAGACTCATGCGCTTTTCCTGAGCCTAGCCGGGGGAACGTACTTTTTAAGCAGCAGCGAGAGGGAGACAACTGTTACTGAGCTTAATGCCATTGCCAGCCCGGCCAGCTCCGGGCGGAAGGTAATTCCATAAATAGGGTAGAGAACGCCTGCAGCCAGCGGCACCAGAGCAGCATTGTAGGCAAAGGCCCAGAAGATATTCTGCTTTATTCTGGTGATCACCTTTCGGCTTAGCTGTATGGCCGAAACGGCATCGAGCAGGTCATCCCTCATCAGCACTATGTCCCCTGTTTCTATCGCCACATCCGTGCCGCTGCCAATCGCTATTCCGACATTTGCCTGCGCCAGGGCCGGAGCATCGTTGATCCCGTCGCCCACAAATGCCACGGCAAGCCCCTCCTGCTGCAGCCGCTTCACCTCGCTGGCCTTCTCCTCGGGCAAAACCTCCGAAAGAACCTCATCGATGCCCACCTGTCCTGCCACTGCAGATGCGCTTCTGGAGTTATCGCCTGTGACCATCACAACTCTCAGGTTCATCTTCTTAAGCTCGGATATCGCTTCCCCTGCCGTGTCCTTCAGCCTATCCGAAACGGCTATGACGCCTGTCGCCTTTTCGTCAATGCCGATCAGAACAGCCGTCCTGCCCTGCTCCTCGAAGGCCTTTGCAATGGACGAAACCTCCTTGGGGATATGCATCTCCAGATCTCTAAAAAGCATCCTGTTCCCGGCCACAGCCCTTCTGCCCGAAACCCTGGCCGTGACACCTTTTCCTGGAACCGCATCAAAGCCATCGGCCGCTTCCAGCGCTATTCCCACTTCCGCTGCCTTTCTGACAACCGCATCGGCTAAAGGATGCTCTGAGCCCTTCTCAACCGATGCAGCCACCATTAAAAGCTCTCTTTCATCCATTCCAAAGGCCGCAATATCGGTCACATCAGGCCTTCCAATCGTCAAAGTGCCAGTCTTGTCGAATGCCACAGCCTTCAGCCTCTCCGAGGCCTCAAGAACCTCCCCGCCCCTGATGAGTATTCCAAGCTCTGCGCCCCGGCCGATGCCTACAGTCACGGCTGTGGGCGTCGCCAGGCCGAGCGCGCAGGGACAAGCCACAACCAGCACCGATATTAGGGCTGTAAGCGAGAACAGGAGCGTATTGTGGGCTATGAAGTACCAGTAGATGAAAGAGGCGAGGGCAATTGACAGTATCGTGGGTATGAAGTAGGCGACAGCCCTATCGGCAATCCTCTGGATGGGCGGCCTCGACCCCTGGGCCTCCTCGACCAATGAGATGATCTGGGCCAAAACCGAATCTTTGCCGACCTTCGTGGCCTTAAATTTCATTGTGCCGTTTTTATTTAATGTTCCTCCAACCACGGCGCTGCCCTTCTCTTTCATAACCGGTATCGGCTCACCGGTGATCATTGACTCATCCACGTAGCTTTGGCCTTCCATCACCACACCGTCGGCAGGGACCCGCTCTCCAGGCTTGACCATTATGATATCATCTATAGCGACATCCTCTAAAGGCACCTCGATCTCGCTGCCCTCTTTCAGGACTGTGGCTTTCTTAGGCTGCAGCCCCACAAGGGCTTTGATGGCCTCAGATGTCCTCCCTTTGGCTTTGGCCTCCAGGTAGCGGCCGAGCGTCAGGAAGGTGGCGAGCATCACAGCCGTTTCGTAGAACATGAAGTCGGGCGTGAGCACTATCTGAAAGGTCCCCAGAATGCTTGATGTGTAGGCAACGCCTATGCCCATTGCATACATTACATCCATATTCAGGTTCCTATTTTTCAAGGCCCTGACTGCGGCTGAAAATATGGGCGCGCTGATGTAGACGAAGACGGGCAGGGAGATGACGAGCATAATGTAGCCCATCGGTATGCTCATGAGAGAATGGAGGGCTGGGATGCTATGCAGCGGCAGGTACATTAAGGCCATCAGGAAAAAGCTTGCGGCAAAGCCGATGATGATTCGCCGCCTCTTATCCTTGAGGTCCTTCTCCAGCGCCTCCTTTTCGATATCCCTGGATGCCTCCTCACCAGAAACTCCGAGATACTGATACCCGGCCTCCTCGATTGCCCTTTTCATATCCGGAAGGCCTGTAAGCCTCGGATTGTAGGTGATATAGGCATTTTCCGCGGCCAGGTTTACGCGGACATCGGTCACACCGTCCAGTTTCTTGAGGGCGATCTCCAGGGCTCCAACGCACATGGCACAGGCCATGCCGCCGACCCTCAGGACAACGCGCTCATCGATCACCTCAAAACCTGCATCCTTGACCGCCTTTTCCAGGGCTATGAGGTTTAACTTATCGGGATCGTACTCCACGTTTGCGTATTCCGTTGCCAGGTTGACCTGGGCACTGTGGACTCCGTCCAGGTTCCTGAGGGATTTTTCAATTGCTGATGAGCATGCGGCGCAGACCATGCCCGCAATCTTCAGCTCGGCCGATTTAGTTTGAGTCATAATTAAGTAGAATATAATTAAATTAAGTCACAATTAAATTGAGCCATAAAACGGTGAAAGGTTAAATGAATCAGATGAACCTTTCAAACCTGTCCTTCGTGGCCTTGCAGATGGGACAAACGCCCGGCGGCTCATCCCTTCCGCACAGGTAGCCGCAGACCAGGCATCTCCAGACAGGCACAGAGAGCTTCAGTTCTCCGACAGCCGGTACAGCCCCCCTGGCTTCGGCTTTTGGCAAATTTCGTTCCTCAAGCGGCGGCCGCCTCTCGGGAACAGGCTCAAGCTCCTTTTCTCCCTTGCATACCTGGTCTGAGACATAGAGAGCACAGTAGCAGGCCCCGTATTCCTCGAGATCAGGGTCTCTGTAGTAGCACGGGCAAATAATGTCGATGTCCTGGGCTCTATCATCTGCCGCCAGCCTGCAGGGACATGCTCTGTATCCATACCGTTTTTCATTTATCAGCAGCCCCCTCACGAGCCCCTTTGTGAACTCTGCATCGGGATTGAGGTTATATCCACCCTGCTTAGCATCCTTGTCCAAGCGGGCATATAGCCTCTCAACCTCGGCCTCAGAGGGCATTTCAGTCGTCTCACCGGTCATTTCAATGCCTCTCTGATTTCCTTCTCCTTATAGCCAACGATTGCCTTATCCCCGATTACAAGCGTTGGAAAGGAGCTGGAGGGGTTATAGCGCTTGACCTCTTTTATGGCATTTGCGCGATCATCTCCCTTCAGGAGGTCAACATAAACGTAATCGAAGGCGACTCCAAGGCTGGACAAAAGCTCCTTTGTCTTCCTGCACCAGATGCAGGTGCTGAGCGCGTAGAGGGTGATCTTTCCGCTGTCCCGACCATCGACTTTCACGAAGTTCATGAAATCACTTTGAATGATGAAATGCCGTCAAATAATAAATAGCTACTCAAGGCGACTACAGTTTTTTAAGAGCGCTTCAAAATTATCGGCTGAGAAAGGCGCCAAAAAAAATGGACCCACAGAAATCGTTTTAATAAAAGGGTTAAGGGCTCATTCGGTTGTGGTTCCCCTTACAATCCTTGATGCAACCCTCTCCTCTCTGAGCCTGCACAGCTTATCGGCATTTCTCACATAGAACCACCAGTGAACGAACACCAGAGCGCCCCAGCCGATAATCGGATAGAGCATCACCCATCTGTATCTGAGCGGGACGAAGAGCATGTTCAGCATCACCCATATGGCGTTGACCACAATGTAGATCAGAACATGAATGCCCAGCAGAGTATGCTGATCCTCGACGTGCGCTTCCCTAAATAGTCGTTTGTACTGTTCCATATTTCCTGCCATGTAAAACCACATCCTGGCGAAAAACCAATCTGATTATTAAAACGTCTCGAAAATATAAGAAGTTTATGGATCGTAAATATGTGGAAGTTTCATGTCTCATCCGGCAGGTAATGTTATCGATAATCAAGTATTTTAAGCTGGCTATCAAATCTGATTTTTTTAAAAATTAATCATTTAAAAACAAGGCATCTGAAGAGAATACATTTTTTATTTCCTGCAAACACTCGCAGGCGACAGCCTTTAACCGGAAAAGGAATGAACACCAGAGTATGGTGCCGAAGATAGTGTTCCTGGCCATCCTTCAAATCATTGCCGTCTCTGCCAGCCCTTATGAGGCATCGGGAGTGGTTACCAAGGTGGTGGACGGAGATACCTTCGAGGTACAGGGATTTGGGCGAGTGCACCTGGCAGATGTCGACAGCCCGGAGATGGGAACCATTCAAGGAGTTCACTCCAAGGAGTTTGCACTTGAAAATCTGCTGGGCGTTCAGGTGTTTCTGGATATCGATGATAAAACAGGCAAAAGGATTAATGCTGAGACAGCTTGCATAACTTATCTGACCAACCGGAATGGGACTCCGAATTTAAACAGAAACTTCAATAAGATGGCCGTATTATCCGGTTATGCCGTGATCAGGAACGATACGCGAAACGAGTTTGATCCCGATTGCTGGTAATCTGCAGGCGAAAATGAGCTTTGGCCATTTTTAAAATCGCCTCCCTTCCAAGGATCAGGGCTCCGATCCAAAGGGATGCCTATCCGCATATCACGAGCGCCTGCGACAAAATTATCTTGTTTTCATTCTTGAGCTGGCCCGGTTTATCGCGGTTGTTTTCCATCGCCCTTTCTCACTGGAACTATGAGAAGCTTATCCACTCTATGCTCGTCCATATCAACAACCTCGAACTGGTATCCCCCCCACTCGAAACGGTCTCCAGTTGACGGCACCCTCTCAAGGTGCATCATCATGAAGCCACCCATTGTCTGATAAAGCTCCTCTTCGGGCAGCTTGTCTATATGGAAGGCATCCTTGAACTCCTCTACAGGCAGCGCTCCGTCCACCAGCCAGGAACCGTCCTCACGCTTCACTATCATCGGCTCGGACAGCTCCTCGATGTGAGGGATATCCCCAACCATCGCCTCCAGGAGATTGGTAAGCGTTAGAATTCCCCGAACCGATCCGTACTCATCGATCACAATAGCGAGATGAATGCCCGTCTCCTTGAATCTCTCTAAAACTTTCAGCGCCCTCATGCTCTCGGGTATGAAAAGAGGCGGCAAGAGAGATGACTTGAGATCAACTTTGCCGTCCAGCATGCTGCAGGGCAGCAGGTCCTTGGCCTGCACCACGCCAAGCACGTTATCAAGCCTCGTCCTGCAGACGGGGAATAGCGAGAACGGGCCGCTGGTAATTTTCATCTGCACCTCTTCGGGAGAATCATCGATGTCCAGCCACACTATTTCATTTCTTGGGGTCATGATCGAGTCCGTCCTCTGATCGCCCAACCGAAAAACTCTCTCCAAAATATCCTGCTCTTCCTCCTCGATCACTCCTGCGGTTGTCCCCTGATCGATTAAAATTTTAATCTCCTCCTCTGTGACTGCCGGCTCAACGTAAGGTTTCACCTTAACTACCTTCAGCACCAGATCGGTTGAGGCGCTTAGAACGAATATGATGGGAGAGGTCAGCTGCGAGAACCTCCTCATGGGAGCGGCCATCGCAGATGCGACCGACTCAGGGCTACTAAGGGCTATCCTCTTTGGAACCAGCTCTCCGATCACCAGCGAAAGATATGTTATTCCCAGGACGACCAGAGCAATGCTGACTGCATAGCTGTAGGGCGCTATGAGCGGAAACCTCTGCAAGGTCAACGACAGCTCATCTGCAATTGTGGCCCCGCCGAATGCGCCGGTCAGGGTTGCGACCAATGTTATTCCTATCTGAATGGCAGAAAGAAACTGGTTGGGCTCCAATGCAAGGTCCAGGGCGACTTTTGCCCCTGCATCGCCCTCCTCCGCCTTTGCCTTCAGCAGGGCCTTTTTGGCGGATACCACTGCCATCTCAGCCATGGAGAAAATGCCGTTGGCGATGATCAGAAGGATAATGAAGAGGACTTCAAGAATCAAGGCCGTTTCCCCAGGTGCTTAATATCGGTTGCTTTCATGCAGATGGTCTTCATATCTTCAATTGCGCTCTTCCCTTTCAATGCCCTTCACTTGATATAAGAATATTCTGGATTTGCAGCAAATCCATGTCGATACGGACCTTAATTCTGTTTTAATATCGTTTCTAAAAATATACGATATGGATGGTATTTAATTATTTGAGATACTATCAGTTATATTATGATGAAGCTGATCGTCTTTGCTCTATTCCTAATCATAGCGGCAGCTGCAGCCCATCCCCAGGAGGCCAAAGGCATAGTGACCAAAATATTGGACGGCTCTACGTTTGAAGTGCATCCTCTCGGCTGTGTCCGGCTCGCAGATGTCGTCAGCGTGCCCGCCGGCTCAACGGCGGGAGTTAAGGCCAGGGAGTTCACCCGCGACAGCATCGCCAATACCCAGGTCTTTCTCGATATCGACAACCGGACAGGCAAGGATAAAGACGGCTGCTGGATGTGCGTTGTTTATAAGGCCTATCCCAACGGCACTCCAAATATTAACGCCAACTTCAACCAGATGTATGTGAACGCCGGGTTTGGAAGGAGGAGCGACAACCCCGACACAGAGTTCATTCCTGAAAACTGGAGCCAGATATAGCGTATCTGGAGCCAAATCTAGCGGATCAGCCTCAGGTTGAAGGGATAGCGGTAAGCCTCACCCTTGTTGGCCTTCGATGCCGCAATGACTACAAGCACAAGATTCACTATCCATATAATGCCGAGCAGCACCCAGCCAATCAGTATTAGCGTGAGTATCCCTGCCACAATTCCGTAAAGGGTCATGGATATCTGGAAGTTGAGCGATTCCTTTCCCTGGTCGTCGACGAAGACATACTTGTCCTTCTTCCAGAGCCATACGGCAAGGGGGCCAAGTATGTTTAATAGCGGAAGTCCGAGCAGGCCGATCAGCGCCGCGAGGTGGCAGACCATTCCCAATGTTCGGGCATCTTTGTCGTACTCAATCAAAGGCGACCCAGCCTGGTCAAGAAGCGTGCTCTTGGGCTCGATTTTTACCTCAACTTCATTGTCTGCCATTTGACCCAAATTTAGGATGTCAAGATATAAAAAAGTAGCTGGCTTTGGGAAACTATCAAAGCCAGGCTATTATTTCGTAGGCCAGTCTATTTGCTAAAAAAAGGCAAATATGTTTACTCAAGATCCAGTATTTCTACCTCTCGGCTATCCAGGTGGTATCGAGCGCCAACGATTGTAAGCTCGCCCTCCTCCACCAGCTCACCTAGTATCGGCTCTGAGGTTTCCAGCTGATATACGATGTTCTCGATGTTGTTATCAATGGCTGCATCCAGAACCTCGTCTTCGCTGGTCTCGTTCCTGGCCTCATCGACGGCAGGCTGTATGGCCTCTACGAGGCTGGCGATGTGTCCCGGGGCCTCTCCGCCCTCCACCGTGGCCTTTACAGCTCCGCAGCTGTCGTGGCCCAGAACAACAACCAGCGGCACGCCCAAATGCTCAGCTCCGTATTCGATGCTTCCGAGCGCCGCGTCGTCAAGGACCTGTCCAGCAGTTCTGATTATGAATATATCGCCGACTCCCTGATCGAAGATGATCTCCGGGGGAATCCTTGAGTCCGAGCAGCTGACGATTATGGCAAAGGGGTGCTGGCCTGATGTGACCTCATTACAGCGCTCTGCATCCTGATTTGGGTGCTCAACCTCGCCTGAGACGAACCTGGCGTTGCCGTCCATCAGCTTCTGCAGCGCCTGCTCCGCAGTGATATCGGAGCTATCTTCCGACGCTGCAGCTAAGGTTCCAAGGAACGATACCACTAATGCTATCGCTAAAACAGAAATGATTTTTATATTAAATCCCTCCCTTTGTTAGAGGCTTTATTAGGATGATATAAAAACTTTTCATTCTCAAAATGTTAAATATAGTATTATTAATTGTGGTAATTGATATTTCGGTGATTAAGAAATAAGGAGATAAAAGGATATCGTGCAGTCATCTTGGATTCAATAATTAAAGTCGGTTAATCTCCTTCAAAGCTCTTGCTAAATCCTCTTTCTGAATAGGCTTTGCTATGTAGTCGTTCATACCAGCTTGAAGGCACTTCTCCCTGTCGCCCTCCAGAGCATAGGCCGTAATGGCTATGATCTTCGGACCATTATTCGGCCAGCGCTGGCGGATGATGCGGGTAGCTTCAAGGCCGTCCATTTCAGGCATTCTGATATCCATCAGCACCACATCGTAATGCTGGCGATCAAGAGAATGCAAGACCTCTATTCCGTTGGCTGCCACATCGGCCGTATAGCCCAGCTTCTTTAGCATCATTAGAGCTACCTTCTGGCTGGATACGTTATCCTCCGCAAGCAGTATTCTCAAAGAGCTATTCTGAGTGGGCTGATCAACTGCAGATGCCTTTACCAGAGTCTTGGCCGGTTGACTGGGTAATATATCGGTCTTGGGTAGTATATCTGTTAAGACTTTATGTAGCTGTAAAGGTTTGATAGGCTTGGTCAGATAGGCATGGTCAGGAGGCACACGCTTTCCAAGTGATATCAGGAGCACCAGAGGCAAAGTTTTATTGTATTTGCGTATCTGCTCTTCCAAGACAAGGCCATCCATATCCTGCAAATTCATATCCAGGATAGCGATATTGAAGTCATCGCCTCTCGAAATCCAGCTGAGGGCTTCTTGCCCCGATCTTGCAGGTACGGGAACCATGCCCCATTCATAAACCTGCTTGCTGAGTATGCGGCGATTAGTTCCATTATCTGCAACTATCAGCACGCTCTTGCCTATCAGTTGAGGCGAAACTGTTGAGGGCTCCGGCTCAACCTTGCTTGAGGAGGCCCTGATGGTGAAGTGGAAGGTCGAACCGATACCTTCTTCGCTCTCGGCCCAGATTCTCCCTTTCATAAGCTCTACCAGCTTCTTGGAGATGGCAAGTCCCAGGCCTGTCCCGCCGTATAGCCGGGTGGTCGATGGCTCCATCTGAGTAAAGGGCTGGAAAAGCTGGTTCAAGCTATCTTGAGATATGCCTATGCCCGCATCTTTAACTGCGAAATGAACCTCATTTGTTCCATCCGCCGGGACGGAGGCTGAAATTGTGACTTCACCCTCATCTGTGAACTTGACAGCGTTTGAGAGCAGGTTGCCAAGCACCTGTCGAAGCCTGCCAGGGTCACCGATAATAGTATCTGGAACCTCTTTATCGATGGTATAAGACAGGTTCAGGCCCTTCTCTGATGCCTTAATCGATACCAGATCCAAGGATTCCTCTACACACTGACGCAGATTGAATTCATATTCCTCCAGGACTACCTTATCGCTTTCCATCTTGGAGAAGTCCAGGATATCGTTGATGATTGTTAGAAGCGCATCGCCGTTGATTTTAACGGTCTCAAGGTTCTCCTTCTGCTCAGGGCTTAAAGGTTCGTCCAGAAGAAGCTCGGTAAAGCCTAGGATGGAGTTCATTGGAGTCCTGATCTCATGGCTCATGTTGGCCAGGAACTCGGCCTTCGCTTTTGTGGCGGCCTCCGCAGCCTCCTTGGCCTTCACTAATTCGGCGGTCCTCTCAGCGACCCTCTGCTCCAGCTCATCATGAGCCTTCTGTAGCGCTTCTTCGGCCTGCTTGCGCTCGGTTATATCGGTGACAGCGATCAGGCAATGTCTCACGCTTTGCAGGGTGTCATTGGTGGCTGTGCACTCGATGTGGGCATAAAATGTAGACTCATTATCCCTGACCAGATCGAATTCGCCTGTTTGCTTTGCAGAGGTCTCAAACGCCGATTTACAGAATTCATTGAAGGATCGGCGATCCTCTGGAGCCACAAATTGCAGGAAACGCCTGTCCAGCAGGTTGCGCCTACCCAGCCCCAGGAGCGCTGATCCCGCCAGGTTTACCTCCTTGATCTCACCTTGTTCGCTTAAAGTAAAGAGTCCGATAGGTGCAAAATCGTAGAGGCCGGAGTATTTCGTCATGGCGCTCTCAGCCTCAAGCTTTGTGCGCTTCAGCTCCTCATTTTGCATCTCCAGCTCTATCTGGTGGACCTGAAGCTCATGGACCAGAGATTGGATATCTCTGCCTTCATCTGCCTTGGAACCTTCTGCCTTGGAACCGGCTAAGTTGCCTCTGCCATTCCTCAAAAGCCCTTCGGCCTGACTGCGCAAGTCGCTGTTCTGCTCCGATTCCGCTGTCTTTTTTGCCATAACCCTATCCAATCATTCACTATAGCTTCATTATCGTACAGCTCAGGACTTTCCTTTGCGATCAGTGATGGCTTCTATGGCCAGCAGGATCAGATGCTTGTGGGAGTCCTCACCTATCTGCCGTGCGTTGATGACCATCCTGCGCCGACCGATACCAGGAAAATCGTGCTCGATCACGAAGTCATCGACCTTTGCGCTCTCGGGCAAAATCTTTTCCAGAAGCTGCCTCAACTCAGGAATGTCCCACTGCCTGTTTCCCAGATCATAGAGCATATGCCCATCGGTCTCCTGCGGCGTCGTCTGGAAGGTGCGGTAGAAAGCGGGGTTTGCAGAGACCACTCGGAGGTCGCCGTCCAGCACCACCAGAGGCTCATGAACCGTGCTGATGATATCCTCGGCATATTCGGCACGCATGGTCATCCCGTACAGTTTCCCCTGCAGTTCCTCTGCGCGTTTCTGCTCAGTAATATCCTCCAGGACCTCAAGAATCCTTGCAGGCTTGTGGTCGGCGGTCCAGCTGAGCACGACGGTCCTGTCGATAAACCAGCGCCGCTCACCGTCGGCACGCTTCATCCTATACACCCTCTGCAAAATATCGCCTTCCCTGGCAGAGGCCAGCCAGCGGGTCAAATCAGTCGGCTTTGCCGCATCGTCCGGGTGGTAGATGGACTTCCAGAAGTCTTCATCAGCACTCTCCAGCTTATCTTTGGGATAACCCAGCAGAGCGGACGCGGTCAGGCTCACGTACACATTGCGGCGTTCGACAAGGTCGTATATGAATATTGCTCCAGGCCACCTGTCAAGCACCTGCCTGATAAAGCTCTCTTCCTCATGCGCCCTCAGCGCCTCTTCAAGGTTTTTAAGGGCTGTGATGTCAGAGAAGGTGATCACAACTCCATCGATGATGTTATCAACCGTTCGATAAGGAAGGATCCTCATCTGATACCATGACCCATCTTCGGCCTGAACCTGAGCCTCCTTGGAGACCAGCGTCTGCAGAACATCGTTGATGTCCTGTACAAGATCCTTGTAATGGAGCTTGGGGGCGATATCAGTGATGGGCCGTCCTATATCGCCAGGGATCAGGCTGAAGACCCTGGTCGCATAAGGCGTAAACCGCCTGATCTTCAGGTTGTTACCCAGAAATATGGTTGGAATATGAGTGCTGTTCAGGAGGTTCCTCATATCGCTGCTAATCTCAGTCAGCTCATCGTTCTTGGCCTGCAGCTCGGCATTGAGGGTGGTCAGCTCCTCGTTTAGCGATTGCAGCTCCTCTTTGGATGTGACCATCTCCTCGTTGGTGCTCTGAAGCTCCTCATTGATCGATTGCAGCTCCTCGTTTGCAGATTTCAGCTCTTCCTCTGAGGACTGATTCTCTTCCATGACCGCTTGAAGTTGCTCTTTAGTAGACTGAAGCTCCTTCTCAAGCTCGAAGTAGATGGCCTCCGCCCGCCTGGATGCGGGCTTTGATCCTTTCCTGGACGGCCTGTGGCCTGTGACAACCTCCTCGGCGGATGCGTCCTCAAACTGGACCAGCATGAGGCCGGCAATGGACGTGGGCTGATCAATAGGGGTGACCGTGAGGTTTATCGCCTGCCAGGAGCCGTTCGTCCTGACCCGCAGACCTCTAGATTCGACCTTCTTCTTCTCGGCCAGGGCTTTGCGTATGGCGATTCCCAGCTCCGGCTTCAGACCCTCGCGGGCCATGGCGTGGATGTTCAGGTTCGATTTCCCTACTGCCGGTTCCAGGTACTTCCCTGTCCTCCTGGTTATGTATAGGATGTCTCCATCACCATTGATGAGCACAACGGGAGGTGCTATGGTCTGGAGGATGAGCTTCTGGGCTATTTCGGCGATGTTGGCCTCGGACTCTTTCGGTGCCGTTACATTGCCGTGCATCCGGACTCTATAGGACAGGAGCGATGTCGGAAATTCGACCAGTTCCCTCGGTGTGATGGCATTCTCTCTGTGCTGGAAGATCTTCGATTTGTTGTCCACGGCATAGAATATGTCTGTTAGGCCTCCTATGGACTCGGAGGAGCCGAGGAAGAGGATGCCTCCAGGATTCAGGCTGTAATAGAACAGGGCCAGGAGCTTCTTCTGGGTATCGGGGTTCAGATAAATGAGAAGGTTGCGGCAGCTTAAGAGGTCGAGCTTTGTGAACGGAGGATCGATCAGGACGTTTTGCACTGCAAAAACGACCATCTCCCTAATCTCTGATTTGATTCGAAACCTGCCGTCCTCCAGTTTGGCGAAAAAACGCTGCAGACGCTCCGGCGAGACATCTGCGGCTATGTTTTCGGGGTAAACTCCCTGGCGGGCCAGTTCTACGGCCTCTTTATCCAGGTCGGTTGCATAGATCTGGACCTTCAAGTTGCGCTTCACATTCGGGTCGTCCAGGCACTCTCGTATGATGATGGCGAGGGAGTACGCCTCCTCGCCTGTGGAGCAGCCGACCACCCAGACGCGAAGGGGGTCAACGCTCTTCTTCAGCAGCTGAGGAATAGCCTCCTTTTTCAGGGCTTCGAATGCATCCGGGTCTCTGAAAAAGCTGGTTACACCTATCAGAAACTCTTTAAAGAGGAGATCGACCTCGCCCGGATTCTCCTGAAGGTAGCGGACGTACTGGTTTATATCGCTGATTTGATGGACGGCCAGACGCCTTTCAATACGACGTCGAGTGGTGCTCTTCTTGTAGAGGCTGAAATCAGTTCCGGTCTTTGCCCTGATTAATGAGAAGATCTTCTGGAATGGTCCGGAGGTTTTAGGCTCTTCAGGTGGTACAGCAGGCATCGCTCCGGTCACCTTGTAGAGGTGATTCGCATATCCCAGAAGCTTTTCAGGCAGATCGTTTGCAGAAGCCACATAATCGACCAGGCCGGTTTGAATGGCGCTCTCGGGCATGGCATCGTACTTGGATGATGCCGGGTCCTCAGCCATAACCATGCCCTGCTTCTCCTTGATGGCTTTCAATCCTAACGTGCCGTCAGTTCCCATACCCGAGAAGATGATGCCTATTGCCCTCTCTCCCTGGTCCTCGGCCAGGTGCCTGAAAAAGAAGTCGATCGGCATCCTGAATCCTCTGGCCTTGGAGGGCTCCAGCAGCTGGAGGGTTCCGTGCATGATGGACAGATCCCTGCCCGGCGGGATCACATAGATCGAGTTGGGTCGAACCTTATCCCCGTCTTCAACCTGAGAGACCTTCATGGTCGTCAAGCGCTGGAGCAGCTCGGGCATGATGCCTTTATGAATTGGGTCGAGATGGGAGACCACCACAAAAGCCAGCCCCGAGTCAGCCGGCATGTTTCTGAAGAACTGCTCAAAGGACTCCAAAGAACCGGCTGAGCCGCCCATTCCCACGATGTAGAAGGCTCTCTTTTGGCCGCCCTCTGGTCGGGGTGGAGATGAGGATGGCGGTTCCGTGGTGCCATCTATTTCCTGATCTTTATCTTCTGGTTTCATGTGAAGTTCTCTTTGCCAGCTGGCAAGCTTAAGCTTGCGTCTTTACTGCATTTCCTATGCTAAAAAAATTGCTCTGCTCCACAGGTCTCTTTGTTTCTGGCGGTCAACTGCTCGCGGCCCAGTCTGCTTCCTTAAAGGTATTCGGGCCACGATTGTAGCTTCAAGGCTAAGCTTCGAGACCATAGCCAAAAGCACACTTATCCCAGGCCGAGTTCCAGGCAGAGCTAAGGCGTTCCAACACCAATGTTCTTCATAATCATATAATTTTCGTTTTTTGGTGCAACTAAATTGTGATTCACCCCTGTGAGAGATCACCGATCCTGGCGCGTCCTACAAGCTTAATAATTATAATCGGGCTCATGTAGCCTTGCCTTTGGTCACCAGATCTATCAGGAGTGGTGCAATTTCTGCAAGGGGCACGATGAAGTCCACATCGTCTACCTTTATGGCGGCTTCAGGCATGCTCGTGAACTCCGGGTCCTCCTGTACAATCGTCTTCCCACCCGCCTTCTTAACGGCTAGAGATCCTATGGCACCGTCCTGGCCTGAGCCTGATAGAATTACAGCAATAGCTTTCTCCCTGCAGCTGATAGCCATTGTTATGAAGAGGACGTCTGCGGCAGGCCTGACGAATTGGACACGCTCAGTAGAGCCAAGCGAGATGGTCCAGTCGGGATTTACTTCCAGATGCCTATTAGGTTTGGCTGTATAGATGGTGGCCCTGGAAAGCCTCTCTCCATCTTCCGCCTCTTTGACCTTCATAGGAGAATGCCTGCTCAATATCTCTGGCAGGGCACTCGTGTGGTCGGGACTCGTATGCTGGACCACCAGCACAGAAGCTGGAAAGTCCTCGGGAAGGCCGGAGATAACCTCGATCATCGGCTTGAGCCCACCAGCCGAAGCGGCTATGGCTATTACATTGGAAATAATTCCAGTATCTGATTGCATATACTTTCTTAATGTCCCCACAGATATTAAGCTATTTTTTCATTGGAACTTGCTCAGCAATTCTGGCCAGATGGCTTAACTGTACCGGGTGACTACTCCCGCCAATGAATTGGCGGGGATTAGCCCTACTTCCTCCTAAATTTTATTCCTGGTGGTAATATTGTGCAATAGTGTCGCAAGATCCTCTTTTTGCACAGGCTTCGAGATGTAATCATCCATGCCTGCAGCGAGACACTTCTCCTTATCGCCATGCAGGGCGTAAGCAGTAATGGCTATAATCTTAGGGCCGTTATCAGGCCAGCGTTCCCTTATCATCTTTGTGGCCTCGATGCCTCCCAAAACGGGCATCTTGATATCCATTAGTATCAGGTCATAGGGTTGACGTTCCAGAGCCTGGATGGCTTCAGCGCCGTTAGCTACGGCATCTGCCCTGTAGCCTAACTTCTTTAGCATCTCCAGCGTTACCCTCTGGTTTGAAACGTTGTCCTCGGCCAGCAGGATTCTCATGGAACTGCGACTGGCCCCTAAACCAAGGCTCTCTGACTTCTCTCTGGATTGCTGAACTTCGAGAATATCTAAAAGAATTCTGTGGAGTTGTGCAGGCTTAATGGGCTTATTCAGGGTGGCATCGAAGAGTCCAGGCTTTCCCTTCTGGCCCGCTGATGAGAGAAGGATCAGCGGCAGATCTTTCCTGTATTTACGTATCTCCTTGGCCAGGGCGATTCCGTCTATCTCGGGCATTATCATGTCAAGGATAGCGGCATCGAAGGGTGCTCCACCTCTGATCAAAGCCAGTGCTTCCTGGCCGGATGGTTTAAGCACAGGTATTATGCCCCAGTTATGAAGCTGTTTTCCGAGAATAATGCGGTTGGTCTTGTTATCATCGACGATTAGAACGTTTTTGCCCTCAAGCTTCGGCTGGATGCCTGTCGGAATAGCTTTGGGCACGCCTGGAACGGCTTTGGCAATAATGGTGAAGGAGAAGGTCGAGCCCTGGCCCGGAGCGGATTGCACCCAGATTCGACCTCCCATCATCTCTACGAGTTTCTTTGAGATGGCCAACCCCAGACCCGCGCCCTCATATCTGCTGCTAAAAGATTCATCTGCACGGGAGAAGGGCTGGAAGAGAATGTTCATTTTCTCTTCGGGAATGCCGATGCCTGTATCCCTGACCTCGAAGAGGATTTCGTCCTGACCTTTTGGTAAAACCGAGAGGACTGCCTCGCCCTCATTCGTATATTTGACGGCATTGCCAAGGAGGTTTACCAGAACCTGCCGAAGCCTGGCCGGGTCTCCGGTGACGGCCTCAGGCATATCTTTATCGATTAAGTAGGCCAGCTCCAGGTTCTTCTTCGATGCTTCGCCCGCAACCAGGTCCAAAGCTTCCTCAATGCAGCTTCGGAGATCGAAGGGCTGGTCCTCCATCTCGACGTTTTCCCTTTCCATGCGGGAGAAGTCCAGGAGATCGTTGATCAACGCCAGGAGGGCATTGCTGCTGTTCCTTATGCTTTCCAAATAATCCTTATGCTCAGGAGCCAGGGGCTCATCCAAGAGGAGGCCGGTAAAGCCGATTACTGCGTTCATGGGCGTCCGCAGCTCGTGAGACATATTTGCCAGGAAGAGGGACTTGGCCTCTACAGCTGCCTCTGCCTCTTCCTTTGCTTTAAAGAGCTCTTTCTCCGTCTTTTCGTGTTCATCGATCTCCATCCTGAGCTCCTCGTTGATGACCTCCAGGTTCTCTTTTGCATCCTGGAGCTCTGCGGTCCT
>CAZHNU010000013.1:49638-62481 GCA_964534145.1 uncultured Methanotrichaceae archaeon
GTGATATCAAAGACAAAGGCTAGTATGTCGCCGCTGTCACCCGGCATTTTGGCATAGGTGACCAAGACAGGCACACGAGTCCCATCCCGGCGAATGTACTCCTTCTCGTAAGTGTTGCAGACGTCCTGCTCCTGCATCTGGGCTAGGGAGCGTTCGTCTGCATGCAGCCATTCAGGCGGGGTCATCTTTCGCCAGTCCACCTGGCCGGAAAGAAGCTCTTCACGGGTGTAGCCTAGAATGCTCAGGTAGTAGTCATTCGCCTGGAGGATGCTGCCCTTGGCATTGGCGATCACAATGCCGATGCCGCCTATACGATGGTCGAAGAAGGTTTGGAGCCGAGCGTAGGCCAGACGCAGCGCCTCCTCAGCTCGCATACGGTCGGTAGCATCAATTCCTATCCCGCCCACATATCTCTCATTTTTTGAGTCGACAAAGGGAAACTTGTAGCAATGCCAACAATGTCTTATGCCTTCGAGATCAGTTGAATCTTCAATGAACTGGTGTATTTGTCCAGATTTCAGAACAACAGAGTCGTTTATACGGAACAATTCTGCGCTTTCCTTTGGCCAGAAGTCAAAATCAGTCTTTCCATACCAGTCCTTCGAAAGAGCAAATTGTCTTTCATAGGCTTTGTTAAGATACACATACCTGCCAGATTCGTCCTTCAAAAAGACTAACGAGGGATTATGATCCATGAGTGCCCTCAAGCGCTCCTCTCTCTCCTCAGCCCTCTTGCGCTCTGTAATATCTCTGACCACACCAATACGATAAATTGGATTGCCTTGCAAATCTGGCAGGACGTTTATGGAATCGGCTATCCAGCGATAATTGTCGTCTTTGCCCTTAAAGCGGTATTCTATGACACAATGACCTCCTCTGAGCGTCCTGTCGAACTTTTTATAAACAATGTCTAAGTCATCAGGATGGACCCTCTCAACTATATCATCGCCGCTCATGGCCATCATCTCATCAACAGAGAAGCCGGTGATATTCTCGATGACCGGGCTTATGTAGTCAAACCGATCGGTGCGCAGGTCCCTCCTATAGGCAACATCCATGGAGTTCTCGATTATGTGCTTTAGCTGCTTTTCGCTCTTGATCAAAGCCTCTTCAGCCTGCTTGCGCTC
The DNA here is from genome assembly GCA_964534145.1 of uncultured Methanotrichaceae archaeon. Lineage (GTDB taxonomy): Archaea > Halobacteriota > Methanosarcinia > Methanotrichales > Methanotrichaceae > CAWJYS01. Next base: position 50,766 of record CAZHNU010000013.1, read on the forward strand.
GGTAATGTCACGGACCGAGCCGCGGATGATCGGCTCGCCGGCGACCATATCTACCGATAAGTCAGCTTCCAGCCACACCACGGACCCGTCGGGGCGAATGAAGCGATACTCGTCCTTGTGGTCCTGCACCTGTCCTTCTAAGCGGGCGCGCTCCAACAACCTGGCGGCGTTCTCTACCACCCGCTCACGATCATCGGGATGCACGCCCTGTAGCCATCGCTGCCACGAAATCGGCGAGCCAGGCTCGAAACCGAACAGCTCGTAGTGCTCCGGGCTCCAGTAGGCGGTATCCTTCGACGCATTCCATTCGAAGAAGCCGATGCGCCCAGCCTTCGCTATACGGCGAAGTCTGGCCTCGCTTTCCCTCAGCGCCTCTTCAGCCTGCGCTCGCTCGATGATGTCAGCCGCTTGACGGGCCAGCAGGTCCAACAGCCGAAGTGCATGGTCATCCGGCCTATGTGGCGTCTTGTAGTGCGTTGAGAACATGCCAAGAGGCCTTCCCGATCGGCTCACGAGTGGAGTAGACTGAACACCGCTCGCACGCCTGCCTTGAGTTGGATTTCCAGAGCTTGAGTGCCTATGAAGGTAGGGCTTTGTTCAACGTCATCAACGATGATGCGCTCTCCTTGCTCAAGCGCTGTACCGCAAGTCCCCTGGCCCTTTGAAACGCTATTCCAGAAGTCAATCCACCACTCTGGGAATCCTCGATGAGCCACGATCTTAAGTTCAGATGACTTGGGGTCCAGGATCTGGATGTTGCCGAAGTCAGCGCCTGAAATGGCAATCGCCGCATCGACGATCTTGCCAAGGACCGGCTCTAGCTCGCCTTCACGCACGAATAGCGTGCCAAGCTGCTGCAGCCTAGTCATGGCGTCCAGGTCGGCTGCCAGCCGCTTCTCGTTCTCCTGCAAAGCCAACTGAGCAGTAATAATTTCCTCATTCTGCAGAGGAAGCTCGGCATCGCTGATCTGCTGCCCATCCATAAGGTAGCGCACCTGTCTGCCTGGCGCATTTCCATTTGGCGCTGAGGCAGAGAGGTTATCCTCTGGCCTGACTTTGAACTGAGCGAGCACCGCCGTATTCCCTGTAATGCTTTGGCAACTGGGATCATCCGAGAAGCTGACTCCCACGGGAAGTGCTTTCATGAGCGCCTCCAGACGACGCTTCTCTTTCTCTGACTCAAGCCTGGCCTCGATATGCTGCAGTGCCAGAGAAACAATTGCGGCCAGCTGGGACAGAGTCGTTTCATCTTCGGCTGTGAAGTCGCCTCCATCCTCTTTATCGCTGACCATCATTAGCCCGTTAGGCTGGCCGTTCACATTCACCAGCTGCACTCCCAATAATCCCCTCAGCGGCACATGGCCTTTGGGCAGGCCGGACCATACGGAATGAGCGCGCATCTCAGCATCAGTAAGTCGGATGGAGTTCTTTTCCTGGAGCATGTCCAGGTACACGCCGCCCTTCTCTACGTTGAAGGCCTCGCTGAGAGAAGTGTATATGGCTCCCTCAGAGCGTGACACACCTCCAATTGTGAAAACGCCGTTGACATAACCGTGACCTGTAGCAGCATACCTGGCTCCTATCAGCTCCCTTGCTGTGTCTGCTGCCGTCTGAAGCAGGCCTTTCAGATCCTTCTGTTCCAGCACCTTTCGAGTGGCGTCCAGGAGCTTCTTCTGGAGTGCCAAGGATTTCTCATGCTCGCATGCCAGCTTGTCTTCAATAAAAGCGTCCCGCTCGGCTTCGGTCATGCCCCCCCCCCGATAACATAGTTAGCCCTTTAAGGCTGACTTGAAGCTGCCCAAGGCCATCCTGAAGTATCTCGGCTGCTCTTTCGGGATGGCTGAGGCTTTGGGTGCGAAGAGCCTCTAACTCTTTGGAGATTTCGGTGATTCTTTGGGATGGATTAGCGCTTAGCATGCGGATTGCTCCTGGGGGGGCGGTTCAGTAATATTAATCGTGGTTGTTCAAAGCTTTATCGGAGGCTGGAGACTGCTGGATCACAGGCAGCACTGCTGTATCAAAGGCTCTCCTGAGAAGATTGATACTTGCTCAACACCTTTGCCAGATCCTCTTTCTGAACAGGCTTGGAGATGTAATCATCCATTCCTGCTTCGATGAACTTCTCCCTGTCGCCTTCAAGAGCGTAAGCAGTGATGGCTATTATCTTCGGACCATCAGCCCAGCGCTGACGAATAATCTTGGTGGCTTCCAAGCCGTCCATCTCTGGCATCTTAACATCCATTAGCACCACATCGTAATGCTGGCGTTCCAGTGCCTGCAGGGCCTCTATTCCGTTGGCCACTGTATCTACTTTATAACCCAGCTTCTTTAGCATCTGTTGAGCGACCTTTTGGCTGGACACATTGTCCTCGGCCAGCAGTATTCTCAGGGGGCTATTCTGAATGGGCTGATCAACTCCAGATGCTTCTGCCAACCTCTTAGCTGGTTGGTTGGGCACTATTGTATCAGTCCTGGGCAATATATCCGTCAGGACTTTATGCAGCTGATAGGGCTTGATAGGCTTGGTCAGATAGGAATGATTGGTGGGCACACCATGCCCAAGAGATGTCAGAAGCACCAGAGGCAAAGTCTTATTGTATTTGCGTATCCTTTCTTCTAAGCCAAGGGCATCCATATCCTGCAAATCCATATCCAGGATAGCAATATCGAAGTTATCCCCTCTCTGAAGCCATCTAAGAGCCTCCTGGCCCGATGTAACAGCTATGGGAACCATGCCCCAGTCGTAAACCTGTTTGCTCAGGATGCGGCGATTGGCCTTATTATCTTCGATAATTAGCACATGTTTGCCGATCAGCTGAGGCGAAACTTCGGCGGGTTCCGGCTCAACCTGGCTAGAGGATGCCCTGATGGTGAAATGGAACGTCGAGCCGATGCCTTCTTCGCTCTCAGCCCAGATTCTCCCTTTCATAAGCTCTACCAGCTTCTTGGATATGGCGAGACCCAGGCCAGTTCCTCCGTACAATCGAGTGGTCGATGGCTCCATCTGGTTAAAGGGCTGGAAAAGCTGGTGCATACTGCCTTGAGGTATGCCGATGCCTGTATCCTGAACTGCGAAGTGGACCTCATTTGTTCCATCGAGCTTCTGGCTTGAGACTGAAACTGTAACCTCACCAACGTCTGTGAATTTCACGGCGTTTGAGAGCAGGTTGCCAAGCACCTGTCGAATCCGCCCTGGATCACCGATAATTGTATCTGGAACTCCTTTATCGATGGTATAAGACAGGTTCAGGCCCTTCTCTGATGCCTTAATTGATACCAGGTCCAGAGATTCCTCGACGCAACTACGCAAATTGAAAGGCTGATCCTCAAGTACCAGCTTATCGCTTTCCATTTTAGAGAAGTCCAGGATATCGTTGATGATTGTAAGAAGCGCATCGCCGTTGATCCTGATGGTCTCAAGGCTCTCCTTTTGCACAGGGCTTAAAGGCTCGTCCAGAAGAAGTTCGGTAAAGCCAATGATCGAATTCATTGGCGTCCTGATCTCGTGGCTCATATTGGCCAGGAACTCGGCCTTCGCTTTAGTAGCGGCCTCAGCAGCCTCTTTGGCTGCTATTAGATTCTCTTCTGCCTTCTTTTGTGCTTCGATCTCCACCTGGAGCTCTTCGTTCATCGACTCCATTTCTTCCTTGGCACTGGATAGCTCGGTAGTCCTTTCCTGGACTCTTTGCTCCAGCTCGTCCCTGGACCTGCGCAACGCCTCTTCAGCCAGCTTGAGCTGAGTCACATCCGAGCCAGCGATGACGGCACCACGCACCTTACTTTCGGCATCGAAGAGAGGCACGGCGCTCTCGATCAGGTAGACGGTTCTCCCGTCGGGGAAGATCAGCTCCAGTTCATCACCAATGACAGGCTTGCCAGTGGCGGTTGCGACCTGGGCTGGCATCTCCTCGGGCTGCAGCTCCACGCCATTGCGGAAGACCTTGTAGGAGACATCCGCCTCTCCGGGTGGGGCGCTTCTCGAGATGTTGCCACCTTGCGGAGCCTGCAGGATTTGATCGGCATAGGCGTTGCCTATGATCTGACGGCACTGAGGATCGTGGGCGATCCAGACGGCGACTGGTGCAGCGTTCAGCACAGCCTGGAGTTCAGCGGCACGGTCGGCCAGCTCTTGTGCCAGGCGCTGGCGCTGCTCCTCTGCCCGCTTGCGCTCGGTGATCTCCTCGACGACGATGCTTAAGCCGGTGACCCGTCCTTCGGAATCCTTGATTGGCAGCCATTGCTCCAGCCAACTACGCTGAAGCCCCGGGTGGGCCGGCGTCTCGCTGACGATCTCGTTGTTGAGCCGGGGCTCGCCGGTTTCCAGAATGCGGCGCATCCCCGGTTCCGCCACGTCGGCCAAGGCGGGCAGCAAATCCCGGACCGTCTTGCCGATGTGGTCAGCCGCCGGGATACCGTTGATTTCCGCCAGCCGCTCATTGATCCGGAGGAAGCGCAGATTGCGGTCGAGCACGCACAGTCCCACGGGCGCGTTGTGATACAGGTCCTCGATCTCCGCCAGGCGCTGACGCGCCAATTCCTCGGCGGCCTGCAGCGCATCCTCGGCCCGCTTGCGCTCGGTGACATCGTAGGAGATCACGCCCAGCCGGTTCTTGCCGGGCAGCGGAAAGGCCACGACACTGTACCAGCGATCCAGAGCGGCATTGAATTCTTCAAACCGCACGGTCTTCTGCTGGCTGACGACCTCATGCGGACGCTCGAGCCACGCGGGTTCAAGGTGGCCCAGCACCTCGCTGACGCGGTGCCCCTTCGACCGCTCAATCGGAATGCCGCATTGCTCTGAGCAGGCCGGGTTGATGTCCAGCGTCAGCAGATCCACGGGCTTTCCCTGCTCGTCGTAGAGCACTTCAACGACCTGATAGCCTTCCACCATCGATTCGAAAAGCAGCCGGTAATTCTCCTCGCTTCGGCGCAGCGCCTCTTCCGCTTTCTTACGCTCGGTGATCTCGAGGCTGATGACACCCACGCCCCACTTTTCGTTTCCCAAGGGGACGCGGAACATCGAAGTGATCCAGTACGCCATTTCGCCCTTTCTTCCCGGTACCGGGGCTTGATATTGCGCGTTCAATACCGGTTCTCCCGTTTCAATGATGTGCTGCATCACCTTACCAGTCTGCTCCATGAAATCACGGGAAAGGTCTGGCACGCATTTGCCCTTGATGGTCTCGCGGTTCAGACCGTAATAGGTAGGCGTAAGCTTATCGGTATTGATATAGCAGAAGTTATCGTCAACAAGATTCAGCACAGCCGGTGAATTTGCAAAGAAGGCGTCCATTTGATCTTCTCTCGTTTGCAGCGCCTCCTCCGCCTGCTTGCGCTTAGTAATATCCCGGACAGAGGTCACGCCGAGAATAATTTTGCCATTCGCATCCCGAACCGGACGGCCGCTATTACTTCCGATGAACCGCTTGTTGATCGAGGGAATGTATTGTTCCAGTTCCCAGTTTGAGAATGTTTCACCTCGCAACACGCGAGAGGGAGGCCATTCCTCCTGTGGAAGCTCACGGCCGTCCATCGTCCACACTTTAACATCCGCATAGTCACTCAGATTTTTAAGCATCTCCTCTTTTATTTCGTAGCCATAAAGCTTGGCGGTTGCATCGTTGATCAGCACCAAACTGCCATCCGTATTCCAGAGCCCTACCGCCTCATCCAGGCTCTCGATGACGGCCAGCAACTGCTTCTGTTCCTTTTCAAGCGCCTCCTCGGAAAGCTTACGCTCCGTGATGTCTCGTGTTATCCCCAGCAGTCCCACAACGCGTCCCTCAGCATTCCGCCAAGGCGTTTTGGTGGACAGAAACGTACGCGGTCCTTCGGGAGTCAGACCAACTTCCTCGACCACCTCGGTAGCGCCGGTTTCCATGACTCGTCGGTCGGTCTCCATAATGGCACGGCCAACTTCAGGGTCGGGGTAGTGCACGATATCGTCCTTTCCAATCACCTCGTCTAGAGATTTGCCGATAATCCTTAAAGTCGCCGGATTGGCCATGACGATGCGCCTCTGAGCGTCCTTCAGGAAGACCGCGTCCGGGAGTTGATCCATCACTGACTGCAGGAGCGCCCGGCTCTCCCGCAGCGCTTCCTCGGCTCGCTTGCGGGCGGTGATGTCAACACTGCTAACCACAAGTCGCACGATCTCTCCTGCTTCGCTCTTCAATGGAGTGATATTAGTGAGTGTCCACATAGTTTTGCCATTGGGGAAAGAGTGTTCTTCTTCGTACTGGATGCTTTTTCCTTGAGCCGTCGCCTGGCGGTAGTGGGAATCAACCCATTCTGCATCCTTTGGCAGGAGAATGTCTTTGGGCTGGCTTCCTACCAATCGCTCCAGTGATATGCCAGTCCACTCAACGCAAGTCCTATTTCCGCTCAGGAAACGAAACGCCTTTCCCTCGTCTATGACCTCTACAATGGTGATGGCCGCCTCAACGCCTTGATACATGCTATGGAGAAGTTCTTCGCTCTCTTTGACCTTCTCTTCGGCCCGCTTGCGCTCGGTAATGTCTATGAAGGTAGCAAGAATGTGTTTTTCTTGGTTGATATTGACTGTCTCTAAAGAAAAGAGCACTCTAAGTATTTTACCGGTCCTTGTCCGCACGTCCATTTCACGGTTACGTACATAGCCATGTTCAAGCGTAAGGGCGACGGCCTCTTCACGCTCGGCATAATTGGGAAATAGATTCAGCTCTTTTGTAGAATGACCAACTACTTCTTCGCGGCTGTACTCCAAAAGACACAAGAAAGACTCATTCACATCTACATAGAGGTTATCAGAAGCGCGTGTTATGGTTAACGCAGCAGGGTTGCTGTGGAAAGCTTTATGGAAACATTCCTCGCGCTCCTGCAGCGCCTCTTCAGCCTGCTTGCGCTCGGTGATGTCGACAATAGTCGCAATTATATAATCGATGTTGTCGACAGTAATTATATCGGTTGTAAGAAGGACTTGGAGTGGTCTGCCTGTCTTTGTTCGATAATGCATTTCATAGTTATGCATTTTGCCTTTTGCGATATCGTCCAACCATACTCTTCTTTCGGCTTCGTTTGTGAAGTTAAATATTCCTAATTCACTTGATTTGCGTCCTATGACATCTTCACGGCTAAACCCAAACAGACGCAAATATGCTTCGTTGACATCAACGATATAACCATCTGCAAAACGTGAAATAGAAATTGCATTTGGACTTGTACTAAAGACTTTATAGAAACGCTCCTCGCTTTGCTTTAGGGCTTTTTCATCCTTCTTGCGCCCGGTGATGTCCTGGACTATGCCTACAAGCCTCACGGACCGTTCTCCATCGAAAAAGACAGTGCCAGTAGTAGCTACCCAGCGCTCGATGCCGTCGGAAAGGTTGATGACGCGGTACTCAGCGTAGTATTGGCGGTTGCCCTCAGGATCGAGCGCTTTGTCAATAGCTGCCTGTACAGGTGCTCGATCGTCGGGGTGTAGTCCTGACATGAACTCTTCGTAGGTAATCGGCAGGTCCGGTCCTACGCCCCAGATTTCTCTGACCTTTGCGTCCCAATGGATCGTCCCTGAACCAATATCGTAATCGTGGATGCCGAGCTGTGCCGCCTCCTTTGCGATAAGCAGCCGCTCTTCGCTATCGCGCAGCGCCTCCTCGGCCTGTCGCAGCTTGGTCGAATCGAAGTAGTAGCAAATGACGCCGAATTGTCCATCCGGGAGCGTCATTCTATGAAGTTCCCACTCGTAAGCTTCAACAACTTTTTCATCACGGCGGGGGTTGATGAATTGTGGTGAATAATATGGCTCACCCGTATCCAAAGTGTGCCGGAAATGGGAGATGATTTCCTCGGCTATCTCATCAGGCCAGAGGATATGCATTGCCTCATTAAAAGGACGCCCGATCAAAGGCCGAACATTGCGAAAAGCTCCGTTTTGCGAACTGGTGTTCATGTGTGCAATGCAAAACTGGGAATCAACGATGTAGATGCCGAACGGGGCGCGCTCGACCAGTTCGGAAAACGTCTTCTGGCTCTGGCTGATTTGCTCCTCGGCCTTCTTGCGCTCGACAATTTCCCTCTCCAGATCAGCTTTAGAAGCAGTTACGGTTTTCAAGTTAGCCGTCATCTGGTTAAATGCATGAGCTAAATCACCAATCTCGTCACCTTTTTTCTCCTCAAGGGAATAATCAAGATTGCCTGAACCGATAATTCTTGTTCCATCCTGGAGGTTTGATACAGACTTCAATGTTCGCCGGAAAATCAGGAGATAATCGGTGAAAAGAAATGCAACGAATGCACCTATCAGGGCAAGGATGAGCAGGTTATTTTGTTGTCTCGCTTGATCCGCTTCCTCTCGCAGCATCTCCGAGAGGCGCGAAGCATCAAAGATCATTCCCTGGGTTTGAACTCCCATTCTGCTCCACGAGACCTTAATAAAGTCCGGGTCGGCTGTGTTTTGCTGATTTTTCGGTTCATTCTCGATTTCCGATATTATATCGCCAAAGATATCCTTCAACCGCTGCCCGCTTGCCCTTATATTATCGATAAGCGCCTGCTGTTCCGGACTGCTCACAGTCAGGTTCGATATATCATCGGAAATCGAAGAGTATTTGGACTCCCATCGATCGATCTGCTGGTTTTCATGGTACAGAAGATAATCATTCGATAAATAACTGAGCTCACCTACTTTGATCTCGATATTCTTTGCAAGCTCTTCCTGCTTGTTCAGCCGCTCTACCTGTTGATTTGTGGAAATTACAGATGCGGAGATGATGGCCAGCGCTATGGCGAAGAAGACTGTGCTGATGATCAACTGAGTCCTGATTTTCATTGTTCCTCAATTTACAGAATATTCACCGCGTCGGGCTTTACTTCCTCTAAGCCTTTTGTGTAGATGTAATCTCGGAAATATGGTAACGTCTTCTCGGTGGTGAGGTTGTTCGTGATCATCCACCGCCCTTCGTCGTTCATGGCCATGAGGAGCGACTGGTCGAGCATGAGAGAAAACTGGTGCTGTGGCCAGATGGTCGCAATATACTCATCAGTCAAGTTCAGCCTTTTCTGTACGATCGCCTTTGCTTCAGCCGGGTGATTGATGGTGAACTCCTCGGCCTGGGCAAGCGATTTCAGGAACCGGTTTATCGTATCCGGATGGCTGGCCGCCCAGTCGCTCCTACAAGCTGTTACAAAATACATTGGCTGGCCGCTTTGAATTGGCAATCGTATAAAATTGTTTCCTATTTGTTCTTCAAATTGATCAATGAAAAGATCTGTAGTTACCACCGAGTCGACACTTCCGTTTGCAAGGGCATCTACATATTGTGAAGGCTGCAAATCCACGATAGTTACGTCCTGTAAGCTCATGCCATGCAGGTCTAGGAACCTTCCGGTAAAGAATTCAACTGGGCTTCCCCTGACTAAACCTATCTTTTTCCCTTTCAGGTCTGAAACCTCTTCAATTCCCAGGTCTTTCCGGCCGTAAAGACATACTGTTTCAAACTTATCGATACATGCAATCACTACAAAACTTTTATTTTCGAATGCTTTCGTGACGGTGGTATATTCTCCTATAGACGCTATGTCTACCTCACCGTTCAACATTCCATCGAAAGATTTAGGTGTTGCATATTCATTTTTTATAGTCACGTTGAGGCCGCTGTTGGCAAAGTAGCCCTGATCATCAGCGATATGGATTAGCTCAAATGGCTCAGAGCGCCCGATAGTAATCGATAAGGGTATCTCTGAATTGGCTGATCCTGAATTCGTGAAAGGCCATTGCCATAACCCTACCAGCACTAACGCAGCTATGACTGCTATCCCGGCGACGACAGTTTTTTTCATGGTTATGCTCCTGGCTCGATCCTGGTTTTCATGGTTCCTGCCTTAACGTATGATGTTCACCGATTCAGGCTTAATCGCCTTCAGGCCATCTTCATATATGTAGTCCTGGAAATTTGGCACCTTCTTTTCAGTGGTAAGGTTGTTCTTGATCATCCACCGCGCCTCGTCTTCCATGGCGCTGATGAGCGACTGATCAAGCGAGAGTAAGAACTGATTGTTAGGCCAGATAGTTTCCATAAATGCACCGTCATAATGAAGCCGTTTTTGTACGATAGCCCTTGTTTCGTCCGGATAATTAATTAAATATATTTCAGCCTTGTTCAACGATTTCAGCAGTCTGCTTATCAGCTCCGGATGGGTCGTAGCCCAGTCGTTTCTGCAGGCCATAACCATATAGGTTGCCTGGCTGTTTTGCGCTGGCCAGACTACAAAATTGCTGCCTGATAGTTCTCCCACCTGATTGTCATATGTCTCCCGAATTAAAATCGCGTCGACGCTACCATTAGTAATGGTATCCCAAGATTGAGATTGCTGGACATCCACAATCGTTACGTCCTGAAGATTAATGCCGTGCAGATTGAGGAACCTGCCAACATAAAAATCACCTATCGTCCCCCGAGGAATACCGATCCTTTTCCCTTTAAGGTCAGAGACATTTTCAATCCCTCGATCTCTCCGGCCGATAACATATGCCGTCTGATGCTTATCGATACATCCAATAATGCTGATATTTTCTTTTTTGAATACCTCTGTGATGATAGGGTATTCAGCTGATACGGAAATGTCTACTTCATTGTTCTTCATACCATTGATCGCTGCAAGAGCTGCATCATAGTCCTTTATCGTCGCGTTGAGGCCATTCTCAGTAAAAAAGCCTTGATCTTCTGCAATAAGGATCAAAGTAGATGCTTCATTGGGCGGGACCCCGATTGAGATTGGCTCGGGATTTCCTGAATCTGTTATCCCGAAGTTCGGGAAAGGCCATACAGCTGATCCAATCGAGGACATTATAGCGATGACCGCCATCACAGCAAGAGCAATTTTTTGCATCGTTCTACTCCTGGTGTGCCTGCAGCCCACTACAGAATTTCATCATGTCATCAGTAGTCCTAACCTTCGGGAGAATATGCTTGCATGACTGGTGCACCCTTTCTCGCAGGCCAGCTTATTCTCAAAAAAAGGCTTCCTGCTCCGCATTGGTCGTGCCCCCCCCCCCCCTGCTAACATAGTTAGCGTATCCAGGCCGACATTAAGCTGTCCAATGGCATCCAGAAGGATCTTGGCGGCTTTATCGGAATAGTTTACGCTATGGGCGCAAAAAATCTCTAACTCTTCAGAGGTTTCGGCAGCTCTTAGAGAGGGATTACTGCTAGGCATGCTTGTTGCTCCTGACGAAGTTCAATCATATCAACCGTATTAGTAAAAAAGTCTATCGGGGGCATAGAGCTGCTCCTATTTTGGCCTATTCCGGGAATAATTTTGAAAGTATCTGACGTTATCATTGCCGACGACATGCATTTCTTTGGTGCCTTTTATTATTCTTTTTGATTCATTATAAGATTATGAGTACAATGATTACTATCTCATCGCCAATTCAGTGATTCTTCTTTTTGGAATGGTAATCTGAATCGATAATATGAGTGGCAGATAATTAATCCTACTTCAGAGGGATGTGGCCTCTAGAGATAGAGCCATTCTTACTGATAGGTTGGGAGCTTATTTCTTCAACTGAGTAGAGCAGATAGTGGTGGATAAGATAACAGGAAGAATAGCCAAAGATAACAGAGGCTTAAAGTTTCAGCCTGTGCCAAACTCTTATAAACCGGTAGTGTCTCGATATTGGGCAGTGTGCCGATTATTCTGTAATTTGTCAGGCCCCGTTATCCCATCCTGCAAG
>CAZHNU010000014.1:0-62369 GCA_964534145.1 uncultured Methanotrichaceae archaeon
TGAACTTCTCGATCGAGAAGACACCGGTGAGGTCCTCGACAGACCTGCCGTACTCGGCATGGCGTCCCTTCAGGTTGTTCTCAGCCATTGGGTCCCTGGAGAGCCAGCCGATGTGAGCTACACCGATGACGTTGCTGTTCAGGTTGGCCTCAAGGACTCCTGTGCAGCAATCCTCTTGGAGGTCTTCCTCATCGTTACACCAGCCGTACAGCCTGGTCTTGACCTCGGTGGTCTTCTGCAGGTGCTCGGCATGAGAGTACATTTCTGTGAGCACTGCGCCGATCCTGTAGTTCTGGACGCACAGCTTCTCTACCCACTTCTGGTCGTATGTGCCTGTCTGGTAAGAGACCGGCATGTACTCGAACTCGGCTTCCTTGGTGAAGTTGATGTAGTCCATCTGCGGTTCACCTGTGGGATACACACATTCCCATTCGTTGCACGAGTAATCATGCTGCAGCTGTCTCTCGGCCTCGAGCTCGGTCCTCTCGGTGATTACGTTGCCCGAGCCGGATTCCTTCTCGACGAGCTTAGCTCCTGCAAAACCCCACTGGGTTGAAACTATCATCTCAACATTCTTGTATCCTACGCCCTTAACCGACGCCTTCTCATACATATAGTTGGCAGCTCCTGCCATACCAATGAGAAGTGCGGCAGCCAAAAGGGCAATGAGTATTCTCTTCATTCCCTCTCCTTCCTCCTATTCGGCCAACTTACAGGGCTTGGCCACTAACCCTATAGGTGGACTGGAAATAAAGATATAAATAGATATTGATCGAAGGCTGCACCCCTAAAAAAGACCATTTCATATTGATTAAATTAAATATGTGACGTTAATCACTAATCATAATAAAATAATAAATTAGCAAACTAAAAAATAAAGGTGAGCCTTTTGGCGATAAGTAGTCTAGAATTTTATATCGGGGCTCTGCAGGTCCAGCCTGTCCAGCCTTAAGCTGCCGTTTAGGGCCCTAGCGGAAATGGAGTAGTCTCCTGATGGGAGGCCATCGGCATTAATAGACAGATTGAAATCGCCGTTTATCACCAACCTCTTGACCACCTCCAGCTTCACCGTCACATTGTTGGCATCGTCTGCAGCATCCCCGAATATCTTGAACTGATATTTCCCAGGCGAGATGAGATCGCTTTCCACCATAGCCTTGCCATCATCTCCAGCCTGTGCCTGGGCAGTGACCCATGCTCGCGTGAAGTCGACCCCCACCCCAGCAAACTCCCTTCTGACCCCAACATTGAGGTTCTTCGCCCCGGCGGCCGTGACCGTGAAGTTGTTGGGAGTGCCTGGCATGTGTACTCCGGGAAGGTCATAGACATAGCTGCCCTCATAGCCAGACATGGTCCAGTTTGAGGATATGGGAGGCATTGCGACTCCGACGATGTCCAGGCTGTACCTTCCCTGGAATACGGGCAGGGTACGATCAATTGAGATTGTAAGAAGGATTTCTCCATCGCCCGACCCTGATATCGCCCCTTTCGGCCATACGGGGTCCACGAACTGGGTATAGTTGTAAGGCTTGGTTAAATGCGGCGACTTGGCTGCATCCTCATTGCTGAGGTTCTCGGCCGAATCGCCGCTGAATAAGGTCAGATTGCAGAGAGAATAAGGCCCGTTTGCATTGCTTTGCCAAAGGCTCTTGCCGTCGAAGTCGATATGCATTATATGGACGCCCGGAAGAAGATGCGCAAATCCCAGGGACCAAACCAGATCATGTCCCTCAGGACCGCAGAGAAATCCCATGAGGCTGTAGTTATCCGGAGAATACACCTCAACGCCCACGTCAACCGTCAAATAATCGTAGAATCCGTCGCCGTTTATATCAGAGCCGTAATCAGAGTAGTTACCGGTAAGCTTCGCGCTCGCAGTCTCAAGATCTTGGTATTCATGAGTCGTATATTCTGTAGAGAATTTATCTACCGATTTTCCGTCAATATCATAAAGGGCCAGGCCGCTTAATCGATAAGGTCCCGGCATCGCCATGTCACGCAGCTCAAGCTCGATGAATTGAGAGCCGATATTCAAGTGGCCGGCACTTTCGACGGCTACATTCCTTCCGCCATCAGCACCGGAGATATATCCTGAAATGGAGTAAGTCCCGGGCACTTTTACATTTACGCCGACCATCAGGACCACATACTCATATAGGCCATTGCCATCCTCATCAACCCCATAGTCGCGATACAGGCCATTGAAGCGTGCCTTTGGCGTCTCCTGTTCCTTAGCGCTCGCTGGTTTGAATGAAAGGCAATAGTCATCTCCACCCGCAGGCAGGCTTCCGGATGAAACCTTGGCCAACCAAATCCCTACTTCAGGAGCAGGCAGCACAATAGATAAAGAATTAATTTCGGCTTTAAAATCGCCTGATGTAGTGGAATTAAACTCTATGCCACCAGGGGAGCGAAGCGACAGCCTCAGACCGCTATCGGCATCCCTCCAGCGGAGAAGCAGGCTTATCGACGAAGAGCCGGGCTCTGCGCTGAAGCTGAAATTATCCGTTGATGACGGAGAAATATGTCCGCATATCGGCACGAAAGGTTCCAGATCGACCTGTTCCCCATTACCTGCCCCTACGGAGAGAATGACTGCTCCGATTACGGCAAGAAATAACAGAGCAAGACGGGATTTCATCCTGCCCCAAGATGCTAATGAGCTATAAAAAGGTAATTAATCAGACTTACAACTCTCACATTCTTCTGAGTCCAGTTCCTCGCTTAGATTGGAAGGAACATCCGATAAGATCTCGTACTCATCGCCCGGAACCATGTAGGCACAGTATTCCTCGCCCGTCTCTGGAACAGCCCTAGCTGTTATCTCTACAGTCCAGTCGCCTTCTTCGGGCATCGGGATTATATAGTAAATTGACAAGTTCTCTTTTTTATATATGATAGGGTCCCCGGCGGTAGAGTCTATACGCTCACCGTTAGGAGTCTCAAGCACCATATCAAGCCCGCTTGATTCATGAGAGAAATCCATTAGAAATGAGGCTTGCGTTAAGTTCGACGGAATACTAAAGCTTATTTGATGCATCTCAGACTCGTTTATGGATTTGCATACTGGAATTACCAAATCTTCTTCAGGAACCTCTTCTATTGTTTGCGCCATATAGGCAGGGCAAACTAGACAGACTAGTACAATCATTGAAATTAAGATTGATACCCATCGAATCAATTTGAGCACCTCCAAACAAGACTATCATAATAACAGGATCGATAAAAAGGTAAGCGCTCTGACTGAATAGCTTAACATCGCCAGAGCAGCTATTATTCGATTCTATATTATATCAGATAGCTTCTGGTTTAAATAGGCAGATCCTCATCGAGGATGTACCCTGTGGTTCTCCATCCTTGACATGATACATACTGAGCATATTCACTCGGGAATGTATCAATATTTGCGCATTTTTTGGTTACGGTGCAGTATTCGTTGTGATGGCATTCCTTGTATGGCAGGATCCACCAGCAAGTCCTTTCCTTGACCGCGTACTTTTTATGCTTTACTCCATTAATCTTAATCGAGCAAACAGGAACGTACTTTATCAAATAGCTTTCGTCGACGGGTTCGTCGGTCTTCTCTTTTATTAATTTGCCGCATGTATTAGGACATTTCTTGGTTGCTGCTCCGCTCATAGGAGACACTATCACAAGAGAGGCAAGCAGCATCACTACGGCAAAAATAGCCAGCCGGCCTAATGCCCCTCTCATCTTATCAGACGACCTCATTCTTACCACCAGCTTTATTTATTTTTATGCGCTTTATGTTATTCTATATAGATTTCAGGGAGAATGCAATACATAAGGCATTGCAGCATCACTGCCCAAGGTGGGGCTGATCGCAGCGAATGGCCTTCCACAGGAAACGACATCCATTGCGCAGTACGCCCATTCCTTCGACGATGAACTCCTCCCTCCACAAGCACTAATACGCAATTGATATAGACCCTCAGTAACAAAACTATAAATAGGTTTTCCTTCTGAGACGCCAAATATATCCCTCAAGTCGATAGGTTGTAGAGCCCCGAAATTATTTCACCGCCCATATAACCTTGGACGCTTAGTTCAAGATGCGAAATTGAACAAGAGGAAGGCTCGCTGTATTCTTCTCAGAACTGCAATCAAGTAGCTGCAGGAGAGATCACCCAGGACATTGAAATGCCTCAGCATAGAGTTCAACAAATCATTAGGCAATATAAAGAAGCAGAAAGGATGGAAATAGGTGCGTCATAATTGGTTAATAGGTGCCGGTGGCTATGTCCTATCAGGGAGTTGATTTTAATTATGGAAGTGAATTTGGAGACCAGGAGCACACTATGACGGCACTTGGAGCAGCGAATCCAAAGAGTAGAAATCTATTTATAGTTTGTCAGAGAGAGGAGTTCTTACTCGTATAGCGGATTGACGGGTAGGAGGAGAAACTTGCTATCATCAATGCTAAGCACAGTAAGTAGTACGCTCAGCACAACTAGTACGTTAAGCGCTACGAGCACTACATCGTCAGTCGTAAGCACGTTTTCAGCCGTCGGAGTTTCAGAAATAAGCGTGGTAATGGTGGTATGTCTTATAGCGCTTCTAAGCGCCTCTGAGATTCTGTCAGCCTCAACTTACTGGAACAAAAGGCTATCTACTATGCTGAATCTAGCGATAGTGCCAATGGTTGTGACGTTCTTCGGCATTGTGCTCTGCAAAGTGTGGGAAGTAATTAGTTTATCATAAATGAAAGGCTAATTAGTAAAGAGCAAACAATATATTACAATATTTTTGTTCAAAAATTTCGTACTTTATGACCTTATTTTATTTACTATTTTTAATTATCTTTCAAAGAGTTCTATGCAAAAGTGTTAACTCTTTCAGCGATTTCTCTATTTGCCCCGCAATTCCCTTATTTCTTTGTTCACCTGGTCCCATGATCCTGCAATTCCCCCAGAATGCATCCTGGAACTGTACGCGAAAAGCAAAAAGATGATGATTGCCAGGGCTATAAGATATAAGAGCAATCCAGGGAAGGCAGGGGCTACCAAAAATAAAGAAACGTTTGTAACTCCGTGGGCCACGGCTATTACCGGCAGGCTCTTTGTCACCCAGAAGAGCAGCCCAAAAACGACACCTGCAAAGGAAACGTAGAGCAGCTCCACAGGAATATGATATCCGCTGTGCATGAATCCGAATAGAACGCTGGCCATCAACAGCCCGCCGATAGCACCCAGCCTCTCCTCCATTACAGTCTGGAGCGCTGACCTGAATACGAACTCCTCCACCAGCCCCACGAAGAGGATCATCGTAATCGTGAGGACTAAAACGCTCCAAATGCTGAAGTCGGGTATGAGAACTTCAGGATGCAGCACCTGATACTCGCCCCACCCAAGGGCAAATCCTATCGCGATGGCGAGGGGCAGATAGACCCAGAAGCCTCTCGCGGATATTCCCGCCTCAGACCGGCTGAATATCCCCTCTTTCATGATAAAATAGATCGGCAGGAACATGGGCGCATAGACCAGAGGATATGAGTACAGCGTCAGATGGAAGAAAACCGGCATGGCTATATTTAGAAGGCGAAACAGCGGCAGGAGCATGAGCGCCGGGTAAATTCTGTTTTCTATGTATATTGAAGACAATATAAGCAATACGAGATTGATAGAATGAATGGCAAGCGCTGCCTTCATGTGCCCAAAGAAAATTAGCAGCTCGGCGATTATTATTAGGGAGACCGGAGGTATCAGGTCAAGGTTGTATTTGCTTAGATCCTCTGCATTCATTTTTTTGGCCCAATGCAATAAAATCAGTAATTATGATAAAAAGCTTACCCCATAATCGCGAATTGTTTCTTGATCGCCATTAAAACCAGAAGAAAGATTATTCGATAGCAAGCTCGGCACTGCATCAGAAAGCCATAAATAGTTCACTAAGTATCTACTCCAATCATGATATTGCGGATTCCCCTGTTATTGCTATTATGCCTTTGCCTAAACGTGCTGGCACCGGAATGCATCGCCATTCCAGACGATAGAGAGGACTGCTGGATTGTTCTGGAGGGAAACAACTCAGTCAAAATGCCCTCAGTCAGCCTTTCCAGCCAGGAGGCCAAATGGACCTATCCTTTTCCCCTTTTCCCAATTTATTCTCTAAACGAGAGCATATCAGGGGAAGTCCTCGGACCCGATAGGCTCGCCGGCACAGAGATAGACGTCTGTATATCCAACTTCAGCATCTTCGATATCCTCAGCTCGCGCGAAGCATTGAATAACGATACAAAAATTCTGAATTGCAGCATAAGGACGAGGCTAAACGATACAGGGGATTCGCGATTCTTCCTTAATAATCAAACAGGTGGCCTGTACACCATCAGGGCCGTGGATCGGGAAAACTCCACAGCGATCGCGACCAATCTTGTCCTTATAGCTAATGGAGAGATCGCTGTGGATTTGCCTTCGAATGTTACTGCGGGAGATCTCCTGCCGTTGAAGATAGAGGCGCCGTCGGCCGGGGGAAGCAACAGCTCGATCTACTACGGAGCGATCATGATCTCCAGTCAAGATTACTCCACAGCGAACATCAGCCTTTTTGCCAGCGACACTGCAGAAAATGTTTCTTCCACCATTTCTCTATCCAATAACTCCATGCAGGTCGAGGGATTGCCCGGGATCTCAATTGAGTTCATAATGAACCTGTTGAACCTTCTTCCTCAAAACAGCGGCATAGCTATGCAGGAATTGCGTGAACATACTGTTGAACTCTATATAATTACCGAACCAAACTTGGCAAAGGGAGAGTATATTCTGACCTGTGCAGCTTACTCCTCCGATCGCGGCCTGATAGGTCTTAGACAAAAAACCATTGAGGTGATATAATGAGGCTGGCAATAGGAATTTTAATTTTGGCGCTGATATCCACTTGCGCCGCGTTTGAGATCACTCCGGCAAACCCTAGGTCCGGAGAGAAGATCATAATCAAAGGCACAACAGATCCAAATGAGGTGGTGCATATGCGCTCCTTCTTCCAGATGGATCTTCCCGTGACCAATGGCAAGTATGAGTACATAACGACCATAGAGATACCTCAAAAGCCAAATCGCTTTACAGTGACTGCCCAGGATGTTAAAGACCTAAACGTCGGAGTGAAGATGATCGTATGGATCAACATGCACTACGAGGCCGCAGGTGGATCTGCAACTGCGTCGCAAGGGGATGTACCCCCCGGAAGGTATAACCTGAAGCTGTTCGGAGAGGCGTCGTCCGGGGCAGCGGTCCCAATCAAGGTCGAGGCTGAGACGGAGGTTATGTCTGACTCCAAAGGCGCCTACAACCTGGCCATCGATACCTCAGGAATTCCAAGCGGCGATTATGTAGTCGAGATCAACGGGGATGCAAAGACGGTTCGTATTGGTTAGGAGGAGGCAACGATGAAGCTGGCCATAGGACTTCTCGTGCTGGCGTTAATATCCACCTGTGCCGCATTCGATGTCTCTCCAGAAAATCCAGGCCCCGGAGAAAAAATCATCATCAAAGGCACAACCGATCCAAACAAGGATGTACGAATGCGCACCTCCTTCCAGATGGATCTGCCGGTAACCAATGGCAAGTACGAGTACGAGACGACCGTCCAGATCCCTCAAAAGCCAAATCGCATCACCATGACGGCCAGGAACATCAAAGACCTGAATGCTGGCGTGAAGATGATCATTTGGATCACCAAACGCTTCGAGGCCACAAACGGAGCTGCAACTCTATCTCAGGCCGATGTGCCGCCCGGAAGATATACCTTGAAGATGTTTGGAGAGGCACTGCCCGATGCCAGTGCAGTTCAGATAAAGGTCGAGGCTGAGACGGAGGTCGTGTCCGACTCCAAAGGCGCCTACAGCCTGGCCATCGACACATCGGGAATTCCCAATGGGGACTACAACATTGAGGTCGAAGGAGACTCAAAGACCATTCGCATAGGTCCCCCGGCACCGTCATCGACCTCTGCGAAGAGCAAAGAGGTGGAAGACAAAAAGGCCGATGAAAAGGACGCAGGGGATGCAGCCACGTCCAGCTCAAAAACCAGTCCGTCAGAGGTAGACATAACCAACCCCGATGTCATCAGATGGTATGCTGGAAAAATTGACCTTAACCCCGATGATTCCGAGCAATATAAAAAGGCAGAGAAGAACCTCAAGAACAGGGTTAAGGACGACTACTGGAGGGTGATTTCAAGGGGAGATCCTCTGACAGAAACGCCCGGAAATTGCGAGGATGAGTACTGTCTGGTCAGGGAAGGTTGATACCTGCACGGCCTGTATGGAAAAGCATCAAAGAGGTAGATTGCGATTACTGAAAAGCTGGAGAAAATTCCGGGAGATTTGCTGACGGCGATCCTGCTCGCTCTTGCAACCATCGTCTTCACGCTGACCCCACTATCCGACCTTCCGGTGCGAATACCGCTGGGCCTGCTGATGGTATTATTCGTGCCAGGCTATACTCTCATAGCAGCATTATTTCCGCGCAGCAGCGATCTTGACGGGATAGAGAGGATCGCGCTCAGCTTTGGGCTGAGCATCGCCGTGGTTCCCTTAATTGGGCTGGGCCTGAACTACACGCCGTGGGGGATAAGGCTAACACCGGTTGTAATATCTCTTGCCATCTTCACTGTGGCTATGGCGATAGCAGCCTACTTCAGGCGCATGAGGCTTCCTGCGCAGGACAGGTTCTCCGTCGAAATCCGGAGGCATTTGAGCGCTCTTAAGAGCGAGATCACAGAGGGGGATAAAAGCAACCTGGATAAGGCCCTGACGATTCTGCTGGTATTATCGATAATAGCATCCGTCTCAGCCCTGATCTATGTGATAGTGACCCCAAAGCAGGGTGAGAAGTTCACCGAGTTCTACATCCTCGGTCCTAAGGGCATGGCCTACGATTATCCCACAGCAGTTGAAGCTGGAAACGGCAGCACAGTTATCGTTGGAGTGGTCAACCA
Source organism: uncultured Methanotrichaceae archaeon (assembly GCA_964534145.1). Classification (GTDB taxonomy): domain Archaea; phylum Halobacteriota; class Methanosarcinia; order Methanotrichales; family Methanotrichaceae; genus CAWJYS01. The sequence goes on from CAZHNU010000014.1 coordinate 8,959, forward strand.
TGAATACGATCCGGTTAATTATTCCATCAGCCTGAGCCTGAACAACTCCACGCTGAAAAGCACAAAAATATATCTAGAACACAATGAGACCTGGGAGATGCCCGTGAGCTACATCCTGTCAAAGCCAGGCGACTCGCAGAAGCTGGAGTTCCTGCTTTATAAAGAGAGCAACTTCACAGCTCCTTACAGAGATCTACACCTGTGGGTCAATGTGTCCGAAAACAGGAGCCTTGAAAAGCTGGCCCAAACAAATCCGACGCCTTCAAGGCCTTTGTAGGCCTCGAAGGTTCAACTCTTTTTATTGCGGCAAATGGAAAATGGGCTATGAAAAGGCTTATGCAAAAAAGGCCTGCGCTTATTCGATATGCACCTATTTGATATGAATCACCTGAACAGGACAGCCCTCAGCCGCAGTCCGAATGCACTCCTCCGAATCCTGCGGAACATTCCCCGCGCCCTGTTCATTTCCCAGCCTGCATCTAGCCAGCACCTGGCTCCTGCCGTCATCAGGATTCTCCTCGAAAAAGCCGGGACAGGTAGTCCAGCATGCTGCACAGCTTATGCAGCCATCTCGATCTATTTTCACCTTCATGATGCTCCTTAGCCCCTAGCGGTTATGGGCCGATCCTCACTGAAATCTGCAGCTATCTTTATATTCTCTCCAGATTAAATAAACTTGAGGCTCAAAAGAGCTGATTGCAGAGGAAGGAAGCTCAAATGACAGATCCAAGAACCAGAGCGGCGCAAATGGCAGCAACTGATGATGTATTCAAGGCTGTAGGATTTGCCGCCCTTAAGGCCAGGGCCAACAACCTGGAACCTGGAGATATAGCCAGGACAGGGACCTATGAGCTGGCAGTGGTCGAGGATGATAATGGAGCCGGGATGGCGGTGCAGATGATCCTCGAGAGGACCTGGATCGAAAGCATCGCCTTTGAGAAGGCAAGAGAGCTGGGCCTTGATTTAGACGGCCTCGAAGAGGGACCGCGCAGGGAATGGATGGCGCTATTTTTAAAGGACCTCAAAGAGGACCTGGAAAGATGGTACCAGATCAGAATGCGCGCGGGTCCTGGAGAGAACCTCACCTTCGAGAAGACGGTTTATAAGAAGGACGACTCCTGGCGGTGATGTATCTGGCGATGTTATTCTTGGCTGAAATGTGATTTTAATTCAAGATAAAGGACCCATAAAAGTTCACGGAAAAAGAGAAGGGATGTTGATTCATTCAATTTTATCGAACAACAATCCCTTAAATGTTCCTTCCTGGTAGACCTCGTAGATATTGTATCTGCCTGCAGGCCCGCCCACAGATATTCCCATAATTGTGCCGTTATAAGAACCGGGATCGGAAAGCTCAAGGCCCGAAGGACTATCGATTGTGCCAACTAGTCTGTACTCGGCCCCCGTTTGTTCCTGCAGCCCATTAGCCACCCCTGTGGCCGTTGCCTGCGATTCTGAGGGCTCATTAACATCTTCGGCTATTCCGGCATTACCGCCTATCGAAAAAGGCTCCCCGCCCACCCATGGCGAGCCTATGCCCTTATTGAAAAGCCGCTCCATGGCAGCCTCTGCGGGCCGAAGCTCTATTGTTCCGGATGGTCCAATCGTCTGAGCGTTGACGGCGAAGATTATGGCCATCAGCATCAGAAATATCAGTATCTTCTTCATATTATCCCTCCTCGGTCTTTTGGGGCAAGGCCATATAAGGTGCCCTCTTCGGACCGATGGATCTCCTATCGCTGACCAGATTATAAGCAAAGGACTTGCTTATCTCTTTTATCATTCTTAAAAAACAAATTGGAAAAGATGCTTAGCACTTATCAGCAAGACTGCAGCAGGACAGCAGGATAGCAGAACAACAGCTGAACAACAGCAAAACACTCATCAACAAGATAGGGCCGGGACCGGGATTCGAACCCAGCTCGAGGGATCCACAGTCCCTCAGGATAAACCACTACCCTATCCCGGCATGCCAGACCTTCGATACGTTTCTGGGAGATAAAACTTTCCCCGAACGGTCTCTACAACCAGGCCTATCAGGTCATCGAGCCTGTTGATGTAATAGACGGCCCCAAGGCTCCCCAAGGCCTCTTCCACATACTTATCCTTGCCCGCCTGGTCGATGCAGAACAGCACAAAATCGCCCTGCTTCGCTGCCTCCTTTAGATACTCCCACTCAGTGTACAGGTTCTGGATATGGGTATCGGTAATGCAGAGGATGAGACATCCCTTCCTCGCCGACGCCAACTCAAGCACCTCAGCGCCAGGAATGTGGGTCCTGGCGCAAATGTGCTCGACCAATACGTCCTCGACTGCAGAGAGATTGCGCGTCCAGGGCTGGACGATGGACCTATCGCTGAAGTTTATCGCCGCCAGCTCTGCGCCCTCCTGGTGAGCGAACTGGCAGGCCTTGAAGGCTGCAAGAGTTGCCCTGTGGGTCTTGCTTCCCACAACGTGGCCGTCCATAGACCGGCTGCTGTCGAGCACCACCAAAAGGTCGGGAACCTTTTGCCGCCCCGGCACCATCAATCCCTGCTCCAGTCCCCTTTTGTATGTGGTGACTCCGGGCACAAGCCAGGGACTCATGCCAAGCGAGAAGGCCACATCCAGGTCGCTCAAGGGATCGTCGTGCCTCCACCGCACCATTCCTGAGGGATACTGGTCCATTCTTGCCTTCCTGGTGCCCTTTATCTCTATGCAGTAGCTCTGGTCCCTATACCACCTCTTCAAATCTCCCTTCAACCCTAAAATATCAAGAGCCCTGTGGTACTGTTCAGGGTCCAGCTCAGACGCCAGGGCCGCCATAGAAACCTCATCGGCATTTCCGTTCAGTATCTCCAGCGATCTGATGGGGCCCTTCCCGAGGATTCCCGGCACAAAGGGCTCCAGTATCCTGGCGGTCTGCTGGCACTGCCTGGCCCATAGGCCCTTATTTCTGACCCCGATAGAGAAAACCTGCAGGAGTAAGTCGACCTCAGGAAGGTCGCACCCGGGAAGCGGGACTCCCCAGTACTCCCTTAAGAACCCAAGCACCAGTTTGTCCATAGACGACAGGTCCTGACCGGCCAGCCGCCTCCAGCCGAGCAGCACCTTCCTCTCGTCCTCAGGGCTTCTCTCCAGACGAAAGGAGTCCACAACGATGTCGGCGAAGACATTAACAATGCAGTGCGCGCGCGATGGCTCCTTTAAGCCCTTGATGGCTGAGAGAGCGAGAAGGCCCGCAGTCTCAAGAGAGCGGGGACAGAAAACGTAGTGCACGATCAGATGGTCGAAGAGATTTTCAAGATACTCCGGCCCCTCGGACAGAACATCCTCTCTTAAGGTTATGAAGTAGTTCTCAAAAGGGAACTCTCCGGCGGTCGTCCGGCTGCCGATACGCGGGGCAGGCAGCTGCGGCCAGTGCCAGTTCTCCCTGGACCTATTCCAGATTGCCGCAAAGTCCCAGGATGTGTCCACCCTGCCTGTCAACTCCGGCCTCCGGCCCGAACTCGCCTGCCTGAATCGATCCGCCCTTCATGCGCCATCCTGCCCTCGAACCCGCCCTGCCAATCACCCGGATCTCTCCTCCGCTAATGAGAAGCCCCAAGTAATTTCCGGCGTTGCCCCTGATCCGCATCCTTCCCGAGCGCATAAGCCACCCGGCTCTCTCGCCGGCGTTTCCCCAGACTGCGATTCTCCCGCCGCTATTGCCAAGCCCCGTGAAGTTTCCAGCATCTCCGAGCACTACCCCCCACCCGTCTCGCATATTCCTGAAGGCATAGTCCCTGCATGACCCGGCCACAATGCCCCCTCCGGCCATCTCCTGGCCCAGGTTGTGGCCGGCACCGCCACGAATGAATATCCTGCCGCCGCTCATCCCTTCCCCCACGTGGTCACCGCCCTTCTCCATCACGATAACGCCCGATGAAAGCTCAAGCCCCGCATAGCTCCCGTCAGGAAGCCTCAAAGGTGATGGGCTGCGCTCTGCTGCGATTGATGTGAGGCATCCCCAGATAGCCTGATACTTTTTTTCCGGCTGGGAAAAGACTAGCCTATGGAGAAGGGCCTCATCCTTGGGGGCCAGCTCCTCCACCTCGGCCTTTGATGGCTTGAATCCCACCCTGTCTGCCAGATCCTCCAGGCCGAAGACTATGTCCCCTATCCGCGTCTCAAGACGCCTCGACCTGGCCTTGCCCCGGTATGCGTCATCCATGAAGCGCTTCAGCTTCATTTCATGGCCTCTAGAGCCGGCAGGAAGTCCAGTCGCGCTATTGGATCATCGTACATAGAGAGCGCTGCTATTGCCTCGCGCACGGATATTTCGCCGTCCACTGCCCGCGAGAATAAAACGTTCATGTCGGCCCTCTCGTTTAGCGTCCTGTTTATGCTTCTCTCTACAAGCAGAGAGACAAAGAGAAGCTTCCTCGCCCCGTAGTAGGGAGGACGGTCCAGAAGAGAGCGAACGGGCGTGACCCTGTGCCAGATGACGTAAGGGGCAACGGCTCGCAAAACCTCAATGTCTCCGCCCCTTGAAAGCAGAAAGGCCATGGCCCTTGTAAAGTCGCGCAGGTCCTGCCTTACCCTATCGGAGAGGCCCTCGTCCGTCTGCCAGCAGGCGACCTCGGAGTTATTAAAATAATGGCATCCGGAACAAAGACCCTTACCAGGACCGGTTCCAGAAAGCTGAGTTTTGTCATTCCCCGGCGCTCTCTCGCACAGGGTAAAATCCCTGAGAAGCGAGACTATGGCCAGCTCCACATCGGCGTCCAGGTCAACGCCCGCCACCTCCGCAGGAATTGACGCAAACTCTGCGGGCGAAAACTTCGGAAGCTCGTCGGAGAGGTCCCTTATATCGCGTTCCCTCTCTGCCAGCGCCAGACTGCCGAGGAAGTCCGGCTGCGACGCAGGAACGCAGGCAGAGATTCTGTCAAGCAATGCCTCGTCCATCGGATATGTGGAAGAGAAGTCGGGGTTCATCGTCGCGAAGTAGCATGTATCTCCGGGCTCCAGGACCTGACCTGCATAGCTGATCTTTCTTTTCTGTATGATCTCCAAAAACAGGTTTTGCTTGCCGCCCGGGAAACGGTTTATCTCGTTTATGACCTTCCAGCGCGACCTGGCCCAGGGAGTCCACAGGACATCGACATCGCTGCCGCCGCGGCTCCACTGCCTGGGATCAAGGAAGCCCACTATCTTCTCCTCAGTCTGCTCGGGATGGCCTGAGACCATGAAGTTCTCGACATCGCCAAATGGCAGGCCCGTGAACGAAGACCCTAGCAAGTTCACGAGGGTCGTCTTATTCGCGCCCATGCCTCCGTAGAGCAGGACGGCGCGATTGCGAAGACAGGCATTTGCAATCGAGAAGTATAGCTGGGAATTGACATGTTCCCCGCCGATCTGTAGATCCCTTCTTCCCAGATGGAGCTTTTGCTCCTCCAAAGAGGCAATTAGAGAGCCGATTTTGCTAAGGGGATCCGGCATGGATAAAGGCCAGGCGCTATTTCGTTATAAACCAAACGATAAGCCAAACGATAAAACAAACGAAAGGATGTGCGGAAATTTGGAGGAATAAGGAGGGATAGCAAAAGTCAGTGATGTAGGAGGGATAAAAGCAATTGACTTTTGCCAGAGAGTAATACGACACTCGACGATTATAAACTTTTCGGTTTAGGCGATCAACGTATCGCTTTGGCCTCAAACATCCATTATCCGTATGAAAGATTTCGATATTAAAATAAGAGAAGCAAAAGTCGGTTGCATAGGAGGGATTGATGGACCTCGACTTTTGCTGTTGGCCACTACGTCATTAGACGAATATAAGCCCTTCGGTTCAGCGCAATAGATCCGAAAATACAGAGAGTAAAAGTCCATGAGATCCGACATGGTCCAACGCCTAACGGATGCTACATCGACGTTTAACGAATATATGTTTTCCGGCAATAGGCACACGCCTCGTACTGCGCTAGAAGGATTCACCGCACCATGATGAAAAGGAGGGGGAGCAAAAGTCAAGGGAATAGGAGGGATTGAGACGATTTGACTTTTGCTTTAAGATATGTCGGCATTTAACGAATATAAATGTTTCGGCAAGGAAACTTTTATTGAAAAGAGCCCGCAAGTTTTCCGGACGGTGCGGGAGGCGGCCGCAAAAAGGATATTAAATCAAATAGACTAAATAATTAGATATGATTTACACCATCACTCTCAATCCTGCGCTGGACCGTACCATATGGATCGAGAGGATCAGAGATGACGTATCCAATCGCATCCTGGAAGAGCACAGCTTTGCAGGAGGCAAAAGCATTGATGTCTCCAAGGTTTTAAAAAACTTCGATGTTGACAATATCGCTTTGGGCTTTGTCGGCGGTTTTGCAGGCAGAGAGCTTGAAGGGAGGCTGCTAAACGAGGGAATACAGACAGATTTCGTCCGGGTTTCCGGCGAGACGAGGACAAACATCATCATTCACGAGGGGGAAACGGGAAGACAGCTTTCATTCAACGCTCGCGGCCCCGAGATTCGCCCAAACGAGATGATGCAGCTCGTGGAGCAGATAGAGACGCTGCCGTATCCGACCATCGTCGCCATAGGCGGAAGCCTCCCTCCCGGGGTTAGCCCTGAGGTTTACAGAAAGATCATATCCCTTATGAAGAGATGTGATACAAAGGTTTTTTTGGATGTAGACAGAGAGGCCCTGCGAACAGGGATCAAGGCGCAGCCGACTGTCATCAAGCCGAACATCCACGAGCTAAGCGAGCTTGTGGGCCACGAGCTAGAAGGCCTTGATGAGATCGCAGCCGCTGCCAGGAAGATCAACAGACAGGGCGTGGAGATTGTCCTCGTGTCCATGGGGGCAGAGGGCATACTGCTGGTTACAGACGGCCAGGAATACCTCGCCACGCCTCCTGAAGTAAAAGTGGAGAGCACCATTGGCGCAGGAGACTCGTCCGTTGCTGGATTCATCTTTGGAATGGTTAAGAACAAGGACCTCAAGGAATCCCTGATATATGCAGCCGCAGCCGGAACCGCCACAACGCTCACCCAGGGGACGGCTCTCTGCCAGAGGTCTGACTTTTTAAAGCTGGTCAATCAAGTGAAGCTGGAAGTCCTGAAGGAGTAGGATGTACATGCCGTCAGAGGTAATAATCCCCCTGGATGTTCCGGGGGAGAACCGCCACAGGTACATAGACAACTACCTGAAAATCACAAAAGGCAAAGGGCGCATGATGCTCTTTGCCGGCGACCAGAAGGTAGAACACTTAAACGACGATTTCTTCGGGCCTGGAATTGATCCCGAGGACGGAAATCCCGAGCACATGTTCAGGATTGCCGACGAGGCAAAAATCGGAGTATTTGCAGCCCAGCAGGGGCTCATAGCCAGATACGGCATGGACTATCCAGAGGTGCCGTATCTGATAAAGCTCAACTCCAAGACGAACCTGATTAGAACCTCGCAGGCTGACCCGGTTAGCCACCAGTGGCTGGACGTCGGGCATGTCGCCCTGTTCAGGGAGGATAGCGGCCTAGACATTCTGGGCGTAGGCTACACAATCTATCTGGGAAGCGAGCGCGAGTCGGAGATGCTCCGGGAGGCGGCCAAAATAGTCAACGAGGCCCACAGACACGGCCTGGTGACGGTGCTCTGGATGTACCCGCGCGGCAAGGCCGTCAAAAACGAAAAGGACCCGCACCTGATCGCCGGAGCCACAGGCGTTGCCGCTGCACTGGGAAGCGATTTCGCAAAGGTGAACTACCCTCAGGCAACGGCGGGACAAAGCGCCGCAGAGGCGTTCAAAGAGGCCGTAAGGGCCGCAGGCAGGACAAAGGTCGTATGCGCGGGAGGAAAACAGGGGGATATGAAATCCTTCCTCCAGCAGCTCCACGACCAGATTCACATCAGCGGGGCTGCAGGAAGTGCGACAGGAAGGAACATCCATCAAAGGCCGCTTGAGGAGGCTGTGAGGATGTGCAATGCCATCTACGCCATAACCGTTGAGGACGCAGGCGTGGAAGAGGCCTGGGATATCTGCAAAAAGGGATGAAATGTCTGCGCTGGTGCTGCTGAGACACGCCCAGAGCCTGTGGAACCTGGAGGGGAGGTTCACGGGATGGAAGGACATAGATCTATCACCAGATGGGGAGGCCGAGGCTTACGCTGCAGGAAAACTGTTGAAGAAGAATGGATGTATCTTCGATGTCGCCTATACATCGCTTCTCAAAAGGGCCATCAGGACTCTGTGGATAGTCCTCGACGAAACCGACCAGATGTGGATACCTGCCGTTAAGAGCTGGCGGCTCAACGAGAGGTGCTACGGCGCGCTGGAAGGGCGGAGCAAAAGGGAGACTGAGGAAAAATACGGCAGGGAGCAGGTACACCGCTGGAGGCGCGGCTTTAAGGACAGGCCCCCGGCCCTTGATGAAGAGTCGCGTCTTCGCCTGTGGCGCGATCCGAGGTACGCAGGTCTCCAGAGCGCACAGATCCCGACCGCCGAATCACTGGAAGAGGCTCTTGAAAGGCTGAAGCCCCTTTGGCACGAAATGATTGCCTGTGACCTTGAGAATGGGAAAAATGTCCTGGTCGTCTCCCACGGAAATACTCTCAGGGCACTTTGCAAACTGATAGATGGAATCTCGGATGAGGAGATAGAAAAGGTCGAAATACCAACAGGCCTCCCGCTGGTTTACAGGCTGAAGGAAAGTCTCAGGCCTAAAGAACGCTTTTATCTTAGAAAAGACGATATAATTTTAGGAAGTAAAGGCATTTCAGCGAAAATGCCGCGATGAGGATTAAACGAAAATAGCGAAAAGGGTTGGCGAAAAAGAGGATTGGTGAAAAGGAGGGGACTGCGTGACCTATAATGTGGAAATAATATCGCAGGAGCGAAAAGAGGAGCTGGCCGAGCAGCACGGGAGCCGTGTCCTCTATGAGCTGAAATCCGATATATACGGATGCTGCATCAAGCTTCTAACGGAGCAGCATCAGGTAAAAGATCGATGGGAAGAGAACCTCTATTCTGCGGCGCAAAACATTCGCTCCCACGGGCGGCTGTATGTTCTCAACGATAAATCAGAGGGAGAAAACTGGGTGTACTATGATCCGCAGTCGAAAACCTGCTTCCTTTTCAACTTCGATTACTACGGATGGATAAAATCACTGGCCTTAAGCGTTGCGGGAGACATACTGGAGGACGAACACGGCATCTATTCTGTTCACGGTGCCTGCCTGGATGCCAGGGGCAGGGGACTTTGCATACTGGGCGGCTCGGGGGCCGGAAAGACCACGCACACATACGGGCTCCTTAGAAATCCTAAGGTTAGAGTCGTGTCGGATGACTGGTTCTTCGCCAGAATATACGGGCAGGACATTCTGGCATACGGCTCAGAGAAGAACTTCTACATTAGAGCAGATCTTGCCAATATCTGGAAGGAGTTCACATGGCTTGTCGAGAAGGCGAAATTCGATAACAAAGAAAGGGCAGTCGTGGACCTCAGATGGATAATCGGCAAGGGACGCATTCTTCCATTGACCACCCTTGAGACGCTGATAATCCTTAAGAGGGATAGCGATGAAAAAGACCTAATGAGGGAACTGGACTGCAAAGAGGCCCTGCAGCTATTGGAGGAAAACGACTACTTCAACCCCCATTTCCTGGTCAAAGACGGCCTTAAGAGAAAGATCAGATCCAAGTTCTTCAGCGCGCTTCTCTCCAGGACAAAGGCCTATTTGGTCAACACTACAGGGACGCCTGTTGAGAGCCAGCGAATAATTGGGGATATCGTGGCGCTGTAAAAGGGAGCGTAGCCAATTTTGCATAAAAATTTTTTTTCCTAAAGACCGCTCTCAAGCTCAAGAAAGGTGCAAAGCTTCTCAATTCCGTCCTGGTATTGCTTGAAGCTTTTCATAAGCTTAATGCCGTCGTCCGTTGTTTTATATACAACCCGGCTGCCGTTAACGACTTCCAGCAGCCCTCGCTCCAGAAGAAGATCGAGGTATGGATTGACCGTTGCGAAGTTGAGGTTCGACTGGTAGACTATCCGGGTCTTGCTTGCGCCGCCGGCGCACACCTCGAGAATCTGAGAGATTATCATATCGCTGCTTCTTCTTCTATTCATTTGCCCTCCAACCCAAATGAAAGGCTCCACCACTGACAGGAGACCGGGTTCAGTCATCTGCCAATAGGTATTATTGAATAGAATCTTAACTCCTTATAAATCTTTCTAATCATAAGTAGGGGGAGAAAAGGCAAGAATAGATGATAAGCGGGGTACGCTCCACTATGCTTCCATTCTTGGCGAATATGTAATGAGAAAACATATTAAATCAAATAAAAGTTATGCTAATTTCCATAAACTGTAACATCAGTATTAGAATCTTTTAGAATTTATAAAAACTAATTTAACGAAAATATAATGCAGAAAAAGATAAACTTTGCTATAAATTGACTAAACTATTGGCTTCTCATTTATATAATTTTTTTATCGAAAAAAATTAATTGTTTATTATACGACAATTTTCAAATTTCTGCAAATCTGATGCGTCGCACATGATAGAAAATGCCTCAACCAGACCCGAACAGAACTATGAAAAAAATATCAATAAGTTTGTGGAGAGCACCCATTTTGCAATGGAAAGTATACTTTCATTTCTCTCTGCAAGCTCGATATTCATAGGAGGCCACGGATTCTTCAAGACTTATATGGCATTCATCCTCATGGGTGCTCTTCCAAACATTCTCGTCTGTTCCCTCGTCTTCTTGATCAGCTTTTGCATTTACACCCTCGACAAAATTGCCGATATGGAGAAGGACATTGCCAGTATGCCCAAACGATATAGCTTGCTGCATAGTAGGAGACGACCTGCGCTGTTCCTGGCCGCTGCATCATACATTCTGGCCCTTTTGCTGACATACCTGTGCTGTCCGAGGGCCCTTGTGGTGATCCTCATACCATTCATTGCCAATGCATTTTATGCTGTTAAAATTCACAGTCGCATCCCAAGGCTTAAGGATATACCTCTAGTTAAAAACCTCGTGGTATCTGTCTCCTGGGCACTGGTGACCGCGCTGTTGCCCGCCATGTTTTTAAAAGGCACTTCCGGCGCAACAGTTATTGCGGTGATCTATTTCCTGCTGGCAAAGACCCTGGTGGACAATGTGCTCTATGACATAAGGGATATAAAGGGCGACAGCGAGAACGGAGTTAGAACCATGGCAGTGATGCTTGGAAGGCAGAAGACGACTGCCGTGCTTTTGGGAGCTAACAGCACCTTGCTTCCGCTGATAGCTATTGCAGCCATAGCTGCCAAGCCTGTGGCCCTCGCCCTGGTGCTTTACGGATTTGCCTATATATTATATTTCCAGGAGCGGTGCAACCCACTAGCGCTGGATTTCTTTGTCGAGGGCGAATGGATGCTGATGGCGGCGCTGCTGGCTCTTTTTAATTGCTTTTTTTCAGTATAGAGGGATTATAGATTATAGTGAGGCTGCATCATGCCCCACTCTCTCTTTTAAGCCTCTGCGGCCTCGTAGTCCGTATCGATGGTGTCCTGCAATCCGTCCTCGGTGTGAGCCGTAACCATGCGCTCAGATACATCCTGGTCGGAGAGAATCTCCATGAAGCGCTTTGTGTATCCATCCCTTTCAGAGGCCTTCTGGCTCTCGAAAATATTCCTGTACTCCGAGATGGTGGAAGGGGCTACGCCCAGGATTTCGGCCATCTCCTTGACTGACCGGCCTTCTTCTGATAATCGAACGAACTCGTCCTTTTCAAAAGGCGGCTTCAGATCCGACTCTCTGAAAATATGGAGCTTAATTCTGGCCCTGCTCACAGTCTTATTGAGGGCGCGATCCCCTAATTGCTCAGCAATTTCAGTATCGCTTAAGCCTTTATAAAATAGCCTTACAACTGTTGCGAGCTGCTCGGGGGAAAGTTTTGTCTGGATATTATATTGCTTGATCATCTCCTTCACAACCCCCAGAAGGGCCTGCTCGATCTCGTTGCTCCCTCGGAGGCTGCCATGACGGGTGGCTTGCTTCTCCACGACTTTTGTGCTGGCGCCAATCTTTAGAACAAGATCCCGGAGCTGATCCGTCCTACCACTCATTTAAGATACTCACCCATCAACAAACTCCCTCGTTTATAGTATAAAGAGATTTCCATTGTATCAAAAACCTTTTTATACACGGGCTTCGTCTAAGAAGGCGGAATGTCCGAGACCAGCATCTATGTTGTGAAGACCACCGCCAATCAAGAGCGCTCAGTGGCCAACCTGATCGCCCAGATAGCACGCAAGGAGAAGTATGATATAAGAGCACTGCTGGTACCTGACGTGCTTAAAGGCTACGTTCTCGTGGAGGCGCCCGCTCCGGAGATCGTCGATCAGGCCATACAGGGAGTGCCGCATGCACGCTCCGTGATCAAAGGGGCTTCGAGCATCGAGGAGGTAGAGCACTTTCTCACCCCCAAGCCTGCTGTGATCGGAATAAACGAAGGCGCTATAGTTGAGCTCATATCCGGGCCGTTCAAGGGCGAAAAGGCAAGGGTCAAGCGCGTTGATGTAACCAAAGAAGAGATTACAGTGGAGCTCTTTGAGGCAATGGTCCCAATCCCCATCACCGTGCGGGGAGATCACGTACGCGTTTTAAGCAAGGATGAAGCTTAATATAAAATTCAAATCTTAGAGGTGACTAGAGTTTGGCTAATGTCGTGGAAGCATTGGTGCCTGGCGGAAAAGCCAGCGCCGGACCACCTTTGGGCCCTGCCTTAGGGCCTCTGGGCGTAAACGTCGCTCAGGTGGTTGCCAAAATCAACGAAGCTACAAAGGACCTGAATGGAATGCAGGTTCCAGTCAAGATCAAGGTCAAATCAAGGACCGAGTTTGAGGTAGAGGTCGGAACACCGCCCACATCCGCGCTGATCTTGAAGGAGATCGGAGTGGAAAAGGGAACAGGCGATAAGTCGGCCGTTGGAAACCTGACCATCGACCAGGTAGTCAAGATTGCCAACATCAAGAGAAGAGGCCTTCTAGCCAAGAATCTCAAGAGTGCGGCCCGAGAGGTAATAGGGACTGCAGGGTCTGTTGGAGTGACGGTAGACGGACTGCCGTCCAAGGAGGCCCAGGCTGCTGTTGCCAGCGGCAAGTATGACGAAATATTAGAGGCGAAGGCTTAAATATTAGGTTATGTTTGTTGGGTTGATTCTCTTTTTTGAGAAGCCGTAGTAGACCCTAGAGTCGACGACTACGGAGGATTGAAATGGACAATATAGAGGAAGCCGTAAAGCAGGCTATCGCTGATGCACCTGCCAGAAAGTTCAGCGAAAGCGTTGACCTGGCCATAAACCTGCACAACCTCGATCTCTCCATTCCGGGGAATAGGGTTGACGCAGAGGTTATCCTCCCCCACGGGCTCGGAAAGCCCACCAAGATCGCCGTCTTCGCAGCCGGAGAGACGGCGCTTCGCGCCAAGAGCGCGGGCGCTGATCGAGTCATCTCCGCGGACGAGATCAAGGAGCTCGGAGGAGACAAGAGGGCCGCAAGAAAGCTCGCTGAAGAGTATAAGTTCTTCATAGCAGAGACTCAGTTCATGCCTGTAATTGGTAAGAGCCTGGGATCTATCCTCGGCAAGAGGGGCAAAATGCCCATGCCCCTGCCCCCGACACAGGACGTTACCCCCCAGATCAACAGGCTCAAGAACATGGTCAGGATCAGGTCCAGGGACAGGCCGACATTTCACCTGACTATAGGGAACAGAAACATGGATCCTAAAGAGATCTCCGAGAACGTAGAGGCGGTAATAACCAAGCTCGACCAGACATTGAAGGACGGGAGACAGAACCTCAAGTCCGTCTACGTCAAGACCACGATGGGACCGGCCATTAAGGTGATCTAAATGGCTGCTGAGGTCAAGCGAACTGCTCACCTGCCCGAGTGGAAGGTAAACGAGGTAAAGGAGCTGGTGGAGAGAATAGAGAAGAGCAGGGTTGTGGGAATCGTCGGCGTTCGCGAGATCCCGGCCAGCAATTTCCAGCAGATTCGAGGAGATCTGCGAGGAAAGGTCGAGATCAAGATGGTGAGGAACACCATCGCCAGGCGAGCTCTCGAATCGTCTGCTCCAGAGATCCGATCCCTTGCAGACTACATCGAGGACCAGACAGCACTGATCTTTTGCGATGATAATCCATTCAGGCTCTATAACCTGCTGCAGAAGGGCAAGCGCCCAATGCCGATAAAGGCAGGATCCAAATCGCCCAAGGACATTGTGGTCGAGGCAGGAGAGACATCGTTCTCGCCCGGTCCGATGGTAGGGAAGCTCCAGGCTGCAGGAATTCCGGCAGCCATAAAGGGCGGAAAGGTCGTCATCAACCAGCAGATCACATTGGTCAAAGAGGGCGAGGTCGTATCTGCCAAAGTGGCTGACATCCTGAAGACCATGGAGATTTATCCCAAGGACGTGGGCCTCGACCTCAAGGCGGCCTACGAGGGCGGCCTGATATTCAAGGCTAAAGACATGGTCATAGATGTCGATGGGTTGATCTCTCAGCTCAGCTCTGCTTCCGCCAAGGCATTCAGCTTCGCCGTCGAGGTTGGATACGCCACGCCTGAGACAGTCGGGCCTATGCTGCAGAGAGCCCAGACCAAAGCCAGGGCTCTGGTGGCAGAGGCGGGAATACCCGTGCCGGGCATGATGAACATAGTTCTCGCAAAGGCCGTCGCCAATGCCCAGGCAATTGCAAGGCTTACCAGCGGAGAGACGGTTTCTGCCGCACCAGCTGCTGCAGCGCCCGCAGCCGCCGCTAAAGAGGAAAAGAAGGAAGAAAAGAAAGAGGAAGAGGACACCGCCGCTGGGCTTGGTTCTCTATTCGGTTAATTTAACAAGAGGTTGATTTAAATGGAATACGTATATGCCGCATTACTGCTTCACAGCGCAGGAAAAGACGTTAACGAGGATGGAATAAAGAAGGTCGTCGAGGCCGCAGGCGTGGCCGCCGATGAGGTAAGGATTAAGGCACTGGTCGCTGCCCTTGAGGGTGTAGACATCTCTCAGGTCCTGTCCCAGGCCGCTGCCATGCCCGTCGCCGCCGCTGCCGCCGCACCGGCCGCTGCTGCTGCAGCTGCCCCGGCTGCTGCCAAGGCTGAGGAAAAAGAGGAGAAGAAGGAAGAGGCAGAGGAGAGCGGAGTTGAGGGCCTGGGTGCCCTTTTCGGCTGAAATCCTCAGCCGTCCCTCTTTTTTTCATTAAGAATTAGTTCATTAAAAATTGGCCAAGATTTATTTGTGCATTTATATTTTCCTGGCATATTCTACCCCTACCTTCTTTACAATTCGGCTTCCATATCATTTCAGACATCAAGACTGGCGCATCCGAGAGCCTGATTACCATTTTTCGCGCTCCCTGGAAAAGGGAGAGTATTTATTCAGGCCGAAGCCTTGAATGCCTATGTCTTTTGTTGTATGGTTCACTGGCCTCCCCGGATGCGGCAAAACTACCATAGCAAAGGCCGTAAGGGATAATCTTTTAGAAAAAAAGATCGATGCTAAGGTCCTACAGCTGGATGAGATACGCAGGGTGATCACGCCCAATCCCAAGTATACCGAAGAGGAAAGGGATATTGTGTACGCGAGCCTGGCGTACATGGCCAAACTGCTGCACGAATCAGGGATAAACGTAATAATAGACGCGACTGCTAACAAGCGCCGTTACCGCGACTTGGCCAGAGGCCTTGTCCCGGATTTTGCCGAGATCTACATCCGCGCCCCAATTGAGGTTTGCATTTCACGAGAAAAGGAGCGAAAGGCTCAGTTTGCGCCTGCAGACATTTACAAAAAAGCGGCTACAGAGAAGGCACTGGTCCCAGGAGTCAATGTCTCCTATGAAGAGCCCCTGGCGCCTGAAATAACGGTAGATACCACAGCCATGAGCCCGGAGCAGAGCGCCAGGTTCATCGCTGATAAGATAATAAAATTATTTAAATGAGGCTGGCCCATGGCCAATAAATCCCCGATATAATTAAAGAAGCATAAGGGATAAGTTGAAATATAGCCTCTTAGACTCCCATTCAGGAAGTGGTAATAGTTTGAATTCTAATGCAGGATTCGTAGGGTTTGACGGAACAGAAAATAAACGAACTATTCTTGCTCTACACCAGGTAAAAGAGGCCGCAAAGATCGGCGGAGATCTAAATGTTCTGCTGCGAAAGCCCCACGGCAGAGCCAAATCCATGATGGAAAAGCTAAACCGCCTCATCGGAATAAAGGCTTATGTCAACAACGATGCCGACCGCGAGAAGTGGGAGAAGGCCGGCGTCAAGATCGATGGCGGATACGATAAGTTCTTCGAGGACTCGGACTTCATAATGGTCGGAACTCCGGGCGACGAGGAGCTTCCTTACGTTGAGGCAGGGCTCGCCCACGATTGCTTTGTATCCCTGATGGGCGGAGCAGACAGGCCCGAAATTCTAAAAGCTCTTGAGGAGAGCAAAAAGGTCAAGATCTCAGATGAGCTGAAGGCAGACTTCGCGCGCGAGTTCTTCTTTGGCCTTGAGAACTACGAGATGTTCCTGAAGGCGAGGCCCAAGCTCGTTCAGTGCACAAGCTGCAATACAACCGGCCTTTCAAGGCTTGCTCTGGCTGCCAGGCCGCTTGGGCTTACGGCCGTTTTGGGCAACATCGACCGCAGGCACGGAGATCCCCATACCGTTGTCAGAGCGTCCCCCAGCGCCATCCAGTTCGGCAAGGGAGCCGGCCACCAGGGAACTGATGCCGGAACGGTCTTCGAGGAGGTCAAGTTCTCGATTCGCGCCAGCAAGGTCCCGACTACGGTGCCGCACACCAATTTCCTGAACATGGTCTTTAAGGGAGATGTGAAGCCCACAGAGCTCGTCGAGCAGTTCGCCAAGACCCGCGAGGTTGTTGTGATGCCCTACCAGGACGAGGGCAAGAAGCACGAGTGGACGAGCGAGATCCTCGAGGCCTTCCTTTCGGGAATTGAGAGGCCCATTTCACCCGAGATATTCGAGCTGATAGTCTCCGATGCCATAATACCCTTCAAGCTAGGAGACAATACAATCCTGCAGACGGTCTCAATGGTAGAGCAGATGTCAATCGCCGTCCCCAACCATGTGGAGTCGTACCTGCTCTCCTGCGGCGTCCCCGCAGCGGGCGTCCACGAGCTTGTGGACAAAACTCTTGGCGTCATGCACGGCATATGGCCAGATAAGCTCAGCTGCTAAATTTTCATGCCCGAGGAGACTGTCGGCCAGCTGAAGGACGGCAAGGTCAGGCTCGGCCCCGAGGCCCTACCCGACCTTTACGAGCAGGGATATTTCGGCAGGCCTAAGGGAAAGGGCCTGGAGATGTCCCTGGTCGAGGCTGCCTATCTCCTCGACAGGTCCCGGATCAAAGTACTTTCTGAAGGACGTAACCTGGACTTCAGAGCCTTTTTCCAGACCGCATCATCGATGGAAAAGGGCTTTGAGTTTCGGTATGTGGTCTATAAGGACCTTCGAGAGCGCGGGTACTATGTCCAGCCCGGAAGGCCGGATTTTCGCGTTTATCCCAGAGGCGGCCATCCCGGAAAGACGCCTGCTGAGTTCTACGTAATGGTGATATCCGAACGCATGCCGCTGCCCCTGAGAGACATCTTAGAGCCCGTTAAGGTGGCTGGCCAGATGAGAAAGAGGCTGATGCTGGCAATCGTCGACGAGGAGAGCGACATCACCTTCTACGAGGTGCGGGAGAAGGTCGTCTCTGGAAAGATGTCCGGGGAGGAGCCAGGCGGCATGGCCACCCTTTTGGAGGATAGGGTTGTGCTATGGGACACAGAGGCTTCATCGCGCCTGCACGAGCACGGATTTTACGGTAAGCCTGTCGGAGAGCGGCTCCAGCTTTCCCTGGTGGAGTCTGCATACCTTTTAGAGAAGGGGCTCATCCAACTGGTCGACAGATCCGGCGAGCCCCTCAGCCCAGAAGGCCTGAAGGAGAGGGCCAGGAAGATAGAAGGCGACTTCGATTTGAAGTACAAGGTTTACAGAGACCTGAGGGACCATAAGCTCGTCGTGAAAACCGGATTTAAGTTCGGTACGCACTTTAGAGTCTACAAACAGGTTGAAGGCCTGGCCAAGGTCCCTCACTCGGAGTACCTGGTACATACAGTCCCCGATGATCACGTCTTCATGCCGCCCGTTTTATCAAGGGCCGTTCGACTCGCCCACTCTGTGCGAAAGCAGATGCTCTTCGCATATCCTGAAGAGGATGTGAGGTATCTGGAGATACGAAGGCTCAAGCCGTAAAGCAGTTAAACTCCAAACTATTTTATTCTTTTTTATTACTAGATAAATGTTTATTATTTGAGTATGGATTTTTATTTTGGGCCAATGAGAAATCCTTTGATCCAGCGGCACGAAGCTGCCTCTGATCGCCGAAAACTGCGCCGATAAAGAGCACGAAGATTATTGCCGATACGAGCAGCGCGACGCCTACTAGCAGCACCTCCTTATCGGCAATTCCTAAAACGTCTGCACGGTAATCGAAAAGCCCTATGCCGAAACGGCTTGTTGTTAGCGGATAGAGGAAGGGATAAGCAGGATTTGCCACAATTGCATCCTCGAACATGTGGGCCGCAAAGCCGACCACCGCGAAAATGAAGGAGTCAATAAGCCTAATTCCCAGGGGATGAAGAACTAAGGCGACTGCCGCTGCGTAAAAAAGCATCACCAGAATATTATGAAAATGCCCGTGGGCTATTGGGGCCCCGAAGACGAGCACCGTTACTCCCACCTTCTTGAGCGCCGCATCTGCCACCAAATCCATATCCGGAACGAAGGCACTGGCTACGATTATCCACCAGTAGTTGCGGCCTGTCAGCTGCTGATAAACAGCGCCGAAGATAAGACCGATAGCCAGAGAGTAGACCAGGTGCTCTGAAAGCATGAGGCTCTTCCAGGACATTTAACGTGGTTATGGGATATAAAATGATTCGAGGATATATTTTAAATAATTTCAGATAGAAAGGACTTGATTATAAGCCCGATTAACAGTGGAGCAACTCGCAAATATTCGATCTGCTCGTTTAAGAAATCAAGGATAAGGCATGTTCATGGAGCAAAAATTATGGCAGATAAGAATAAGCATCTTGTTATCGCCCTTTTCGACAGCGAAGCTGCTGCTGATAGGGCGGTAGAATCACTTAAAGGCTGGGATAAGGCCAACGAGTCCATCAAACTCGGCGCTATCGGCGTGCTGGTCAAAGACAAGGACGGCAAGATAAAAGACCATAAACTGGGCAGAAGGGACACAATTGAAGGCGCAGGTGTGGGATTAGTTCTGGGGCTTATCGCCGGTGTTCTCTCAGGCGGCCTTGCAATCCTGAGCGGAATTGTCGGCGGAGCAATTCTGGGCGGAGTTCTAGGCACATTCATCCATAAGGGACTGGGCATGTCCAAGGAGGATCTGGATAGGCTTGGGGCTCATCTTGATGCCGGTCGCGCCGCTGTAGGCGTCATTGTGGAGAAGGGCGAGGTCAAAGACACTGAAGCTAAGCTGACAGAGCTTGGCGGCAAGGTTGAGACGTATGAGGTGAAGGCAGAAGCGCTGCAGGATGTTACAAAGGCGGGAGCCGCTGCTCCGACGTCAGCGGCGACCCCGGCAGCTGCGGGGACAGCGACCGACAAGACGGCTGCAGCCGAAACAGCGAAGAAGGTCTAAAAAAAGGACGGCGTAGGGCTTGAGTGTTGAGTGCCGCCCAAAAACATCTTTTTAGCGGAAATGCAAGCTGCAATGCTCTCTTTCCTTATGGCACTGCTTCCCTGGAAGAAGTGCAGCGCAGAGGATTGCTTAAAAAGAGGCAATGCCTGCATGAGAGAGGCCCGCCTGGAGGAGGCCTACCGCTGCTTCGACAGGGCTGCCAGGCAGGAGCCGAAATGCATCGATGCGCTGAAGCGCCGCGGCATGGCGCTCGGGATCATGGGATGCTACCGGGAGGCAGCCCAATCATTCGAGGATGCCCTCTGGGCCGATCCAGGCGACAAGGATGCCTGGATGTGCAGGGGGTTTTGCCTGGTAAGGCTCTTTCAATACCAGGAGGCTCGTGCATGTTTCGAGAGGGCGATGCAGCTATCCCAGGATGAGTATGCGCGGTACTGGAGAGACTTGCTTCAGGAGGAGATGGGCCGGGAGGAGGAGTTCAGGAGGGCGAGGATGCTCTGGATGGAACTGACGGAAAATGCCCAGGGCTAACCCTTAAGGTCGGCATCTCGTCAGGAATGGCATGCTCGCGGCGCTCATCCTGAGCATAGAGGAATCGATTGAAAAAACGAAAAAGGGAACTCACTTTGTAGACACAATCTTTATCACATCGCCGTCCTTAAGCTCGTGCTTCTCGCCAAGGCGCATCTTGGTCTTTGCGTCGATTGCAAACAGGAAGCTCTCCCCGATGTCTGAGTGCACGCGATATGCCAGTTCGCGGGCTGTGCTTCCCCGCTTCATGAGAAACGCATCGGGCAGGATTACCCCTTTCCGGTCAGTGAACTTGCTCTCGTCCTCCACGGGATAGAGCACGATGTAATCCAGCAGCTCGAAGACAGCGCGGTTGATGCACTGCTGAACGCCGGTCCCCCCATACTGCTTCATCAGCGCCCTGATCTTCTCCAGGCCAGCAGTCTGGGCCTTGTTGAGCTGGCCGACAATCTCGAAGTCGGGATCGCCGGGGCTGTACCTGACGAGCCCTGCCTTCTCTGCCATGCGAAGCGCGATTTCCGCAGCGCCGCTTACAGGTATTACTATCCCATCCTTCAGGGCCAGGAGGCGCTTCACGTTTTCAGGAGAGGCCACGTCCATCTTGTTGGCGGCCAGGATCATGGGCTTGCTGTAGGCCCGAAGGAGCCCGGCGAACCTCTTCACGTCCTCGTCGCTCCAGGCTCCGGGATCTTTCTTGATCTCAACCAGGGCGCGCCTGATATGGGTATCGGAAACGCCTGCTCCGGCCATCTGGTCGATGATGATCTGGTCGGGCTTTCCTCCCAGTGCCTTGTAGTTCCTCATCAGCTTCTCCCAGTTGCGCTTGAGGATGCCGTAGAGCCACATGCTGATCTCGTATTCCAGGAACTTGACATCGGAGACAGGATCGTGGTTGCCAAGGCCGATGGGATTTCCCTCGGCATCGGTTGCTCCTGATGCGTCCAGCACGTGTATGACCGCCTCCGCAACCCTCAGGGCATCCAGGAACTCGTTTCCAAGCCCCTTGCCGAGATGAGCATCTGGAACGAGCCCGGCCACATCTATCAGCTCAATTGGGATGAAGCGCATGCCGTCCTTGCATTTTCCGCATCCTTCCTTTATGCCCAGCTCCCTGCATGGGCACGGGACGCGCACGTGGGAGACGCCGTGATTGGCATCAATGGTTGTGAAGGGATAGTTGGCGATATCCACTTCCACAAGGGTTGCTGCCTTGAAAAAGGTGGATTTGCCAGAGTTAGGCTTTCCAGCCAGCCCGACGGATAACATGACAGTCAGCTACCGATTTATTCAGCTACCGCGTGATGCCGCTGACGCCAAGCTCAGAAGACTTCTCTTCAAAGCGCTTGTCCTTTCCAGATGCCAGCTTTTTCGCCAGGGCCAATCCCTTCTCGGAGATCGCCTTCTCCTGAACAACCCCGGCAGCCAGCGCAGAGCTGTAGAGCCTTTCGCCTGCATCGGTCCTTGTCAGGACGGTGGACCATCCCGCAGGAGATCCAACGCTTCCCACAGAAACATCAGCCAGCTCGCTGGCGAAGTCGAAGCATGGTCCGCAGCCCTTGAATGTGAACGGATCGGTTTCCTCGATCTTGACCTCGTGGGCCTTGCCCTCCTTATCGATCACCCTGAACATTCCTTTTTGGATCTCGAAGCGTGCGACGTCTTTGGGGTTCAGTCCGAACCTGCCCTTGACGAGGCCCTCCGTCAGCGTATCGTAGTCGAAGTTCTCCATGCAGAAGAGACCTACCAGGAGAGCTATCCTTTCCTGGCCGAACTCATATGGCTCCTCCAGGAACTGCACCTTTCTTAAAGCCTGTATCTGGCATGGAGTGCCGACAAATCCGATCTTCTGATACCCCTTCTCCAGGGCGTCTTTGATTGCAAGGACGCTATTGGAGATGGTGTACTTGGTTCCGGCTGCAGAGATTATCTCCTCCGGGGTCGTGACTACGCGGGCGACGGCCCTCCACTCCTCATCTCTGTCAGTTACAACGGCGCAGTCGATGATTCCGGCCTTTAAAGCATGGACTAAAAGGGCTGTGACGACGCCTCCGTCCTGTATCTTGCCCTGGATCGGCTTTGCCTGAGCTGTGGCAGCTTTGCGAAATATTCCCAGGACCTCATCCTCGGACCTGGTTCTGCCGAAGATCTTCTTCTCAAGATCCGGCATGTCCAGAAACGTCCTGGGGCAGTAGGCAAAGCACAGGCCGCATAGGGGGTCGTACTCAATCAGCTCCGGCCTTCCAGCCTTATGTTCAATCCTGGGACAGAAGGCCTCGCAGGTGCCGCACTTGCAGCATATCTCCGGGGTTATGACCTTATGCTCCAGCTCTCCGAATCCACATTCGAGATACGTGGGTTCCGCATACTTCTCCTTGGCAGCCATGATCCTGATCTCCGAAAAGTTGGTCCCTTAAAGTTACCTCCAGACCTAAAGCTTTTATGGTTCGTTTGGGGTAAATCCGAAAGCATGATTTTGGGCCTTGACATCGGCGGAGCGAACACGAAGGCCGCCAGCTCGGACGGGAGCTTTGCGGAAAGCATCTACCTGCCTCTCTGGAAGAACGCACCTCTTGATAAGGTTTTGAGGCATTTCTCCGACCTGGAGCCAACGGCTGTGGCGGTTGTCATGACCGGAGAGCTGGCAGACTGCTACCAAAGCAAGCGGGAGGGAATAGAGAGCATCGCTGCCGCCGTGAAGAAGGCCTTTAGCTGCCCGGTTCACCTTTGGGGAATCAGAGGATTTCAGTGGGATGATTCCCTGGAGCTTGCTGCTGCAAACTGGTCGGCCTCTGCCGCGCTGCTGGCCCGTGATGTGGGAGACTGCCTTTTCGCGGATATGGGGTCGACGACGACGGATCTCATTCCCATTATCGGAAAGCCGCTGGCTGCAAATACCGACTACCAGCGGCTGGCAAGGGGAGAGCTGGTCTACATGGGCCTGCTGCGAACAAGCCTGGGAGCGCTGCTCCCATCGGCCCGGATCAGAGGAGATGTCGTGGCGCTCTCCCCAGAGCTATTTTCAATTGCGGCCGATGCCTACCTGGCGCTGGGCGGGATCACCCCGGACCAGTACGCCTGCGATGCGCCTGACGGCGCTGGAAAGGATCGCGCATCTGCGCTTCGCAGGCTCGCACGATCTGTTTGCGCTGACCTGGAGGAAATCGGTGAGGCGGGCGCAACGGCCGTAGCCGAGCAGGCATGCGACCGCCAGTCCAGAGCTGCAGTTGATGCAATCGAGCTGCAGGCAGGACGGTACGGGCTTTCGAGAGTTGTAGCTGCCGGAATTGGAGAGCAGGTCCTATCCAGGGCAGCGCGATTCCTGGGAATGGAGTGCCTGCTTCTATCGGAAAAGTACGGCCGAAAGGTCTCAGATGTTTTTCCCGCCTATGCTGCGGCGAGGCTATTGGAGTTGGATTTGGGGCTTTAGCCCTCGACGAATTTTGCACCACCACGCCCCCCATCATGATCATTTTCTTTTTCGTCGTGGACCATGGTCCTGTAAACCGCCAAAAGGAAACCATAAAGTATTGGGCCTACGATCACGCCTGGAAGCCCCAGTGCAAAGAGAGGCCCCAAGAAGGCCAGAACGGTTATCAAGGGATGTATCTGACCGCGACTTTGAGCCAGGCGTGGCAAGATGAGGTATTGAGGGACAACAAATATCAGGATACCGCAAATTGCCAGGGCTGCAGACAGCAGGTAGTTTCCCTGCAGCATATAAAGCAGGGCCAGGGGGATGAAGACCCAGATGGCTCCCACCAGCGGGATGAGGGTAAAAATGACGACTACCACAGCCAGGATAAAAGGATAGGGAATATTCAGAAGCATGAAGGCAATAAAGGCCAATGCCCCGCTGATAAGAGCAGTGAAGACATAGGCTGTAAAGATATTGGTATAGATTAAGCCAAGCTCCTGGAAAAAGAGCCATACCTTATCCTTCATTTCGGCCGGGACCAATATCATGGTGTTGCGTGCAACATCCTTCCCCTGGAATAGCATGAAGAATGTAAAGAAAAGCACCACTATGGACTGGGCAAAGTACAGGGGTACATCGGATATCATGGCAACAGCACTGGCTGCCAGGGCATTAGTGAAGGAGGAAATTATCTCGCTTATAGAATAAAATATGCCTAGCAGCAGAGAAAGCAGTGGGTCTTCGAAATTTCCCCTGAGCCAAAGCTCGATATCCTGGGAAACATTTTGCGCCGGATAAACCCGGAAGCCTATGGTCTGAATATTGGACAGCTCGCTGTATATGGTCTGGGTCATGCCCAGCAAAAGCAGCAGCATAATCGCTGCTACTGCCATGATGGAGAGCGCAGAAGATAGAATTCTATTTCCAGTAATTCTAAAAAAGAAACTAAAGAGCGGCTTCAATAGGAAAACCAGCACTACGCTCATCATTACTGGGAAAAGGAAATCCCTGCTAAGATAAACGGTGAGGAGGAAAATAATGAATATAAATAAAGCCGCCAGAAGGTTGAAGCGGCGACCGGAAATCATACATCTAAATTGTTTTTAAGGATAAAAAACCTTCTTAGCGGAAATCAAAGTTGGATTTGGCTTCAGCAGCCAGATAGGCTCCAGTAGCTTGATAATGATGAAGCGTTAATCACCCTCCAAGAGGCACCAGGCATTGCTAAACAGCATTATTCCCACATTCGAGCTATCCATTGCCCTGCGGCACATAACCTACCGCAAGCGAGGGACACTCCTTTCCGTAGCGGCCATCGCGCTGGCTGTGGCCATCTCGCTTACATCGGTATCACTTCAGGACGGCTTTTCGGAGATGCTATTCGACATCATAGTCGAAGATCTGCCGCATGTGACAGTCTCCCCCGAGGAGGGAGAAGACTATATTCACCTGTACAGGACCCTCATGGATAGAATATGGGCCATACCCGGCGTTGTCGCCGTCTCACCGGGCCTGGGAGCCTCTGCCACCTTCATCCACAAGGATAACGTGGAAAACGTGGCCATGTCGGGCGTAAACCCCACAGACATCGATCAAATCTACAACATTGCCAAGTATGTCGACCAGGGGGACCTTGACTCGATAGAGGATGGTAAAAAGGTTGTCATGGGGAAAAAGCTGGCCGATAACTTGAAGCTGAAGCTCGGGGAGACCGTCTACGTCAGCTTTCCGGATGCGAGGCCCACGAGCCTAGTCGTCTCCGGGATCTTCAACTCGCCGACAGGCTGGCCGGAGGACATAGCCTTCGTATCGATATCAACTGCCAGGGACTTCCTGGGCGAGGGAGATGTGATCTCCTCCGTCGATATAAAGCTGGAGGATGTCTATCAAGCCGACGCGACTGCAAAGGAGCTTTCTAGTTACGGCTACAAGGCCGAAAGCTGGCAGCAGCTTTTCCCCGAAATTCTGAGAACCCTGGCCATTGAAAACTTTCAGACCAGGCTGATAATGCTTTTGATCCTCATCATTGCCGCCTTTGGAATCGGCAGCGTCATGTATATGCTGGTAAACGAGAAGACAAGCGAGATAGGCATGCTCATGGCCGTGGGAGCAAGCGGCGGAAATATAAGAAATATCTTCATGATTGAGAGCTGCATCCTAGGACTTATGGGAGGAGCAGCAGGAGCCGCAATCGGCCTTATCATGTCTCTATATTTGAAAAGCCTGGAGATCACAACGGAGTCGGCAGCCGGACACCAGATCACCTTGCCGGTTGTGATCAGCCCATGGAACTTCCTGATCATAGTTTTGCTGGCTGCGGCGCTAAGCGTCGTCGCCGGAGCGTACCCTGCCTGGAAGGCATCTAGGCTTGATCCAGTGGAGGCCATTAAAGGGTAAAACGAGGCGCAAAGGATGTACGAGTTCACCATAGCCCAGAGGCATATTCTGAGAAATCCCAAGATGGCCCTGTTCACAGTGGCAGCAGTAACCCTGGCTGTGGCGGTAATAGTAGTCCTCATGGGCCTAATGAGCGGCTTTGAGGACGAGGTCATTAAGACGACAGTTGAGAACAATCCTCACATCTACGTTCAGCCGAAGCCTGATGAAAAATACATCTACCTCTATCGAACTGTCTCAAGCATACTACGGACCTATCCCGAAGTGGAGGCGGTCTCAGCAAGGCTTGGCGGAAAGGCGGCTGCCAAATACAAGGATAAGGTAAGCGGCGTCGAGTTCATCGGAGTTGACCCCTCAGATGAGGACCGGCTGATGGACGTCTCAGAGGATATCACATACGGTAATTTCCAGGATTTGAAAAATAGGAGATACTCGGCATTCATGGGGACCAAGCTGGCTGAGGAGCTGGAGCTTTCGCCGGAGAACGATTTTCTGCTGGTGCGCGGAAACACGTCCCTTAAACTTCGGGTAATCGGCCTCTTTGAAACAGGCACTGCACAGGACAAGTCTCTGGTCTACCTGCCGCTGGCAACAGCTCAGGATCTGGTTGAAAAAGGCGATGTGGTATCTGAGGTCGACGTCAAAGTTAATGACATATATCAGGCCCCGTACATAACCGCCGACCTAAACGGACATTTCAACTATGAGTCCAAGTCATGGGAGGACGTGAACGCAGACATTTTGGAACTGATCCAGACCCAGTCAGTGTTCTCGTTTGTGTTCTACATTCTAATATTCGCCATCGCGGGATTTGGAATAGCCAATACAATGATAATGATCATCGCCCGCAGGACCAAGGAAATAGGAATCCTGATGGCCATGGGCGCAACCAGGGGGTCCGTCCTCAAGGTGTTCATGCTGGAGAGCTTGATCCTTGCCCCACCCTCGGCCGTTTTGGGAAGCATGATGGCCTATCTGGCGGCAAAGGCCATCATGTCCTATAACATCGAGCTGCCGTCCGATATCTATGTCGTATCCCGGATGACGGTTTCCATGAGGCCTGAGTTCTTCCTCTATGCAGTGATATTCGCCCTGATCGTCAACTTCGTTGCCGGCCTTTATCCGGCGTGGAAGGCGTCGAGAATGGACCCTGTGGAAGCGATCGGAAGCGCTTGAGGAGCTCTTTTTGGCGGCTGCTTTTGGACTTAGGTAGTTTGGATTTAGGTAGCGGCTTACCAGGGAACACAAGCCAAAAATAGGCGTGGGGTCGCAATTTCAGCTATCGAAAATTATTTAGAATATCGTGGCGAGACAATTTCTGCAGGAGAAGCTAAAATTAATAAAATACCGAATTTACAATTTCAGATGGAACGATTTTGCTGTCGGAGGTGGCCTGAAATGGGAATAGGTGAGGAAATCATAGAAGACCATGAGAAGTTTCGAAGAGTCCTTGCAGAAATCGAGAAGATAACAAAAGATGACGTAAAGACCAGGAAGCAGATGCTACCTCATTTCACAAGGATGCTATACGCCCACCACGCCGCCGAGGAGGAGACCCTCTTTTCGGCAATGGAGAATAAAGAGAAGCTGAAGAACATGGCCCTTGACATGACGGAGGAGCACAGGGCCATGATAATCCTGCTAAACGACCTGGCGCTATCGGGCTGGGACTTTGAGTACTGGGCTCACAGGCTCCGCCCATTCAGGGAGATTATAGTCATTCACCTGAACAAGGAGGAAAAGGCGCTGATTCCTCACCTGCGGGACCACTTCTCTCAGGCAGAGATCGATGAGCTAGGCAGGGGATTTGAGGAAGTTCGGTCAAGAGAGCTGGATGCAAAGTGAGAGCCGGGTGCAAAGCGAATGTGAGCAATTCAGCGTTATGTTAACGGTTTTAGATGAACCTGGGATTTGACCAGTTCCCCGAGGATTACACCTGCGACGGTTTGAATGCATCTCCGCAAATTGGAATCTCCGGCCTTCGCGATGCAGCCAATGTAACATCCCTTGCGATGATAATGGATGACCCCGATGCGCCCAACGGCACGTTTACGCATTGGGTAATATGGAACATGCCGCCTATGGATGCGATTCCCGGAAACATGACGGCCAATCGCCTCTGTCGTAGAAGGGAACAGCGCCCCCTTTTTCAATTTCCCAAGCCCTTTAGCCCTTCCGAGAAAGAGGCACATACTCCACGCCGGGCCTGTTCCTGCCAACTTCCATACGGTAAAGCCTCATAAGGTCGTAGACCTCTGTCGGAACATCCGTCTTGACGCAATCTCCCAAAAGCGCCTTGACGTCGTCGGCCATGAAGGGGCGGTCGTGCGTGTATTTCCCTGAAACGAACTCCTCAGAAATCATATCGATATTGCCCTCGCCGCACTTGCCTTCCAGTATCTTCTTGAGGAGGGCTTTCATCTGTTCCATGGCTTTAGCTGCCTCCTCTGCGTAAATCAGCGTCTTATCATCTATACGATTCTTATTCTTCTTCTCAACAATTTTTAGAAGATCAGTAGCAGGATAAACACCCTGCTGGTCGCCCAGCTGAGGATCAACAGGGCCCAAAGCTGCATGAGGGTCCATGACTATCTCGTCCGAGGCCATCGCAATCAGCGTTCCGCCACTCATGGCATAGTGGGGGATTATGACCGTTTTCTTTGCAGGATGGGCCTTAAGCGCCATGGCAATCTGGGTGGCTGCCAGGGCCAGTCCTCCGGGAGTATGAAGAATAATATCGATTGGAACATCCTTTTGAGCAGCGCGAATGGCTCTTAGCACCTCCTCGCTGTCGTCTATATCGATATAGCGTGCGAGAGGAATTCCAAGAAAGCTGATGATCTCCTGGCGGTGGATGAGAGTTATGACCTGAGTCCTTCGTCTCTTCCCGAGCTTCGTTAAGACCCTTCTTCGCTCCATCTGGATTATGCTTCTCTGGACCATTGGAACAAAAAAGATCAGTATAAACAGCAAAATCCACAGGTTGTTGAAGATTACATCGACATTCATCTGAGCCTGAAGGACTTCCATTAAATACAATAGCCATCGATTTGTATTTAAATTTGTTTAGCAACGTTTAGCACATTCGTGCCCAGATGCGCTCTTGATGGCCGCAGGATGCAGCCTCCCGGACTGCTCAAGGAGCGGTTTTCCTGCAGACGCTATAGGCCCGCGCCCTCATTTGCAGCTCGTCTAGTTGAAGGAAAAAATGCCCGGTAGATACCCGGGGATTTATGTTTTGAAAATCAAACTATATCGCAAACGAAGACCATCTTGCCCACATCTCTTATCGATTTGATGGGCATACCGATCTCCATAACCTGAACATCTCTATCCTTGACCTCAAAGAGGTCTTTTCCCCCGATGCCTTCGCCAATCTTGAAGACGCTCTCCGGATCTGTCGCGACCTGCACGGATGACGCCTTTGCGGCAACCTCAGGCGCCGTCTTGGCCATATCGCTTATGGGGGCAGTATCCACGGTTGCATTGTTTATGGTGCTGAGGTTCATAGCCGCCTCCTCCAGAGCAGCCAGGTTGACGGCATCACTGCCCAAGGCAGCGTTTTCCAAAGTAGTGTTATTCAGAGCGGTGCTGTTCAACGCGGTGTTATTCAATGTCGTGTTATTCAATGTCGTGTTATTCAAAGCGGCATCGCCTAAAGCGCTATCGTTCATAGTTGCGTTGATGCTTTCCTGAGCGAAGGCAATGGGTGCAAAGGCCGCCACTGCCGTCAAGGACATGAGACAAAATACGAAGGTGATATCTTTATGCATAGCAATCCCTCCGGCGCCCCATTAGGCTGGAGGAATATGAACTTAACCCGTACTTTGCTCCCGACTCATGCGCCTCGAATCTTCCCCCCATCCTCGCCCAGGTCGCATGCCTCGCTCGTCACAAATTCATCCCCTTTTCTCTTCAGCTCGCATACCAGCCGCCCGTCTACAATTCGGAGAATTCTGTCAGTCTTCTCAGCCAGCGTCATATCATGCGTTACAAGGATAAACGTCTGGTTGATCTTTTTATTTAAGTCTCGCAGGAGATCGTAAATGAGCTGGGAGCTTTTGGTGTCCAGGTTGCCTGTCAGCTCATCGCCTATAACAATCGACGGACCGTTCACCAGAGCCCTGGCCACGGCCACGCGCTGATTCTGGCCACCGGAAAGCTGATTTGGACGGTTGTTCAGCCGCTCCTCAAGGCCCACAGCCTTGAGAAGCTCTCTCGCCCTGCTGCCGGCCTCATTCTTGCTCCAGCCGGCTATAAGCATCGGCATCATGACGTTTTCAAGGGCAGAAAACTCGGGGATCAGATGGTGGTACTGGAAGACGAATCCCAGCTCACGGTTTCGAAGATGAGCCCTTTCGTTCGGGCTGGCACGGCTTACGTCTATGCCCTTGAGGAGGATCTGGCCGCTGGTAGGCGTATCCAGGAGGCCGATCATGTTAAGCAGCGTGCTCTTGCCGCTGCCGGAGGGACCCACAATTGCAACGAACTCGCCTGCCCTGATGTTGAGGCTGACCCTATCAAGGGCTTTTACCTCCACGCCGTTCCCGTAGATCTTGCTCAAATCCTTCAGCACGATTATATCGTCACTCACTTCCTATTGCCTCCACTGGATCAAGCTTTGCGGCCATATACGCCGGGTATATTCCGGAGATGAGGTTTAAGGCCAGCGCAAATGCCATGGCATAGAGAAAGTACTCAGGCCTTGCCACCGCAATCATGCTGGACGCGCCTCCGCCACCAGTCACATTTAGTGGCAGGAGAGTTATCAGCCTGGCGACTGCAAATCCCAGGAGACATCCCAGTATTCCCGCCGGAATCCCGATTATCATGTTCTCCAGCAGAAATATCTTGAGGATCGACCTTCGAGTGGCACCAATTGCCATTAAGATTCCGATCTCCTTCCGGCGCCTGCTAACGACCATTATGGTGGTGTTGGCTATGACGAAGGCCGAGATCAATAATATGAATATATAAAAGAATATGTTGACTCTGGACTGGGTGCCGACAAACCGTGCGACCTCCTTGCTGAAGTCCTGCCAGCTGGTTGTCTCATACGGGCTTTGAGAGTTTCTGTCAACAGCGAGACCTGGAGCCGTTTCGAAATCGGAAAGCTTTACACCAATCTCCGAGACCACATCTCCCCGGCCTACAAGGTCCTGGGCGGTCTCCAATGGTATATACACAAGCGTGCTGTCCTTGATGGTTCCCTTCTCTATAAGCCCTATGACCTTGAGCCTGACGGTTCTATCCCTGAGAGAGAGATAGAAGTCACCGCCTGGGCGAACTCCCAGGTTCTCGGCCAGCTTTGCCCCAAGTACGGCCCCGTTTTTCGCGAACTTAAGATTGGAAAAGTTGCCGTAGGTCATGGACTCCTGCACGGCCATGAGGCGGTCTTCTGGATATGGATCGACGCCAACAAACTCCACGCCCACCACCTTGTCCCTGAACCTGGCTGCGCCCTGACCCACCAGCCGGGGAGAGACGGCTATGACGCCGGGATGATTTCCGATAGAGTCGGAAAGCGTCCTGTACATCCAGATGTAGTCCTCGTCGGCCTTGGGATTGATGACTAGGTGGGGATTCTTCTCCACGGTGTTCTCAACGATTTGCATCCTCACGCCCTCTGTTAGGCCGAGGGACATTATTATGATGCCTACGGCTATGGCTACTGATATTAAAGTGAATGCAGTTCCCCTGCGGTTGGAGACGACATGCCTTTTGGCTATATCCAGCTCAAACATGGTTTTCGTTTTATGCGAGGAAACTTCTGGCTCTTCGCTAAATTATGTGGGATTTCTCCTAACTTGCAGCCTGACAATTATCAGCTCAACCACCCCTCAAAGCAATAACGGGATCAAGCCCTGAGGCATTTCTGGCGGGATAGATCGCCGCCACCACGCTTAAGGCCACAGCCATGGTGCTCAGCACCAGGAAGTCCATGGGGTTTAGCAGGAGGGGAAGAGTTGTGATCTCCCGGCCGCCGGCTGCTATCTCGAACGGAAACTGGCCCAAAGACAGGACTCCTATCAGCCCTAAGGCGCAGCCTATTAGGGCTCCTATTAAGCCGAGCAATCCGCTTTCAATTAAGAAGAGGTTTCGAATATTGGCTCTGCTGGCGCCCATGGCCATGAGCATGCCTATCTCACGGGTTTTTTCCACCACCAGCAGGTTCATGATGCTGGCGATGCCAAAAAAGGCGATGACCATGAAGAGCAAAACAGAGAACCTCGTCCAGAAGCCGCCCACGGAAATGGATCTCACGATCTCGGGATTGTTCTCCTGCCAGCTTTTTGCATTGTAGCCCCATGAAGCGATTTCCCTTGCCACCTCATCTGCCGAAAAGACATCCTTAACCTGAATTTCCATTGAATTGATGACATCCCCCTCGTCCAGAAAGCCGCGGGTCGTGTCCGGGGACACAAAGGCCAGTGTCTCGTCCAGAGGGGTTCCCGTGTCAAAGATGCCTGTCACAGTTAGCTGAATATCGTTTGACCTTGGGAATGAGGCCTGAACCTTGTCGCCCAGCTTCACCTCCAGATTCTCTGCCAGGGCCCGGCCGATGACGGCATTTTTGTCCTGCTCAATGCTGTAGAAATCGCCCTGAACCATGCTTTCGTTTATCTTGTAGATCCTGTCGATGGATCTGGGGTCGGTCCCCTTCAAAAGCGCATTTTTGTTCCGATCCTTAAAGGACAGAGTGGCAGTTGCCGAGAGGGACGAGGCAAAGTAGCCGACATCCTTAAGCGAGGCGATCCTGTCCTGGAGGCCTTTGTAGAGATGAATGTAGTCCTCGCCCTGCCTGGGAGAAATCGTAACATGCGGAAGCTTCTCTTCCACGAGATCTGTCAGGATGTGCTGCTGGCCATTGGCCAGAGATGAGAACACAACGGATATGCTTACAGCCAGGGCCACAGCCGTAATGGAGAGGGCCGTCTGGCGTCTACGTGCTGTTATATGCCTTCTGGCGATGGTCGTCTCTAACAGACCGATCATCTTTGATCAAAGCCTCCTTTATGGATTTCTCTGCCGGTTATTATCACTTGGCACAGAATCAATTTTCCTGCATCTGCTATGTTAACTGCATTTACTCTTCTGCCTGAATTTACTCGCTACTCGCCTACTCGCTGCCGATGGCCTCCACAGGATCGAGCCTGGAGGCTTTATATGCCGGATATATTCCTGCCAGGAAGTTCACGATCAATGCAAAGGCCACTGCCAGGAGGAACGACTGCGTCGTTAGAAGAACGGTTAAGCTGGAGACCATGTAGACGTCGCTCGGAAGCTCGATAGTATAGGCCTCGATCAGCTTTGCAGTGCCGAAGGCCAGGGCAGAGCCCAGCAAGGCTGCAGGGGGACCGAGGATCAGGCTCTCGGCCAGGAAAATCTTCACAATTGACCTTGGGTTGGCTCCCATGGCCATGAGGATGCCTATTTCCTTCGTCCTGCGGGTTACGGTCATGATCATCGTGTTGGCAACGCCAAACCCGGCGATGATGAAGATGAGTCCGTAAAACACGTAGAGCACGATCTTCTGGGTATCCAGCACCTGGAGTATATCGCTGTTCTGCTCCTGCCAGCTTTCAGCTTTGTAGTTCGTCCTGCCGTTGATATCAGAGGCGATTGCAGGGGCCGCATATATATCTGAAAGCCTGATGCCTATCTCAGATACCACGTCGCTTTCGCCCAGAACATCCTGAGCGGTCTCCAGGGGAATGTAGACCAGAGTCTGATCTGAGCCGGTTCCCGTGCGGATGAGCCCCACGACCTCAAGGTTGATGGAAATATTCTGACGGATAAGGGAAAAGCGGTCGCCCGGCTGGAGCTCCAG
This sequence comes from uncultured Methanotrichaceae archaeon, assembly GCA_964534145.1. Lineage (GTDB taxonomy): Archaea > Halobacteriota > Methanosarcinia > Methanotrichales > Methanotrichaceae > CAWJYS01. The sequence goes on from CAZHNU010000014.1 coordinate 42,810, forward strand.
ATCCTCGGCCAGCTCGCTTCCAATGACCGCAGCGTGCTTCTTGAAGATGAGATCTGAATAGTTGCCCCAGATCATGTCCCTCTGGACGTTCATGAGGGCATCCTCCTGCAGGGGATCGGCGCCGATGAAGCTCACGCCGCGAACCTTATCCCTGTGCTTGGCTCCGGCCTTTCCAAGCAGCCGCGGCGAAACAGCCTCGACCTGAGGATAGCCCTGAATTATCCCCGATAGAGTCCTGTAGAGCGTGATGAAGTCCTCATCCTCCTTGGGACTGATAGTAATGTGGGGGTTATTCTCTACAGTGCTGCTGATAAGATCGCTCCTGTAGCCCTCGTTGATCCCCATCATCACAACGATTACTCCAATGGCGAGAGCTACGGATAAAACGCCGAAGAGGACCATCTTGGGATCGGAGGTGATGTGTTTTAAGGCAACCGTAAGCTCAAACATGCATCAGAGACCCCCTATCCCTTCAAAGCCTCAACGGGATCGAGCCTTGAACCTTTCCAGGCCGGATAGTAGCCGGCAGCCACGCTCAGGATTATTGAAAGCACTGTGAACATCACGAAGTCCCAGGGGTTCAGCGCAATGGGCAGGTTCATGGTCTCGCCCAGAGCCGATTGTATCTGAACGCCCCTAAGATAGAAGTATGCCAGAAGGCCAAGGATGCAGCCGACGACGGCCCCGAGGAGGCCGAGCGTTCCGCTTTCCAGGAGAAACAGCCTTCTGATGCTGCCGGGAGTGGCTCCCATCGCCATCAGCATCCCTATCTCACGGGTCTTTTCCACTACCAGCATGTTCATGATGCTGGCTATCCCAAAGGTAGCGATGATCATGAGCAGCAGGAGGGTTATGGCATTTTGCGTCTTCTCGAAGGCAAGAGTCCTGACGATCTCTGGAAACAGCTCCTCCCAGCCCTTGGCATTATAGCCCCTTGATTTCAGGCTTTCTGCAGCAGCCCCGGCCTGGAAAGGATCTTCGAGCTTGATGTCGATGCTCGTTATCACGTCCCCTTCGCCGACGAAGTCACGGGCGGTGTCCAGGGAAATGTAGGTTATGGCCTCATCAAGAGGAGGAAAACCCGTATCGAATATGCCCGAGACCACAAGGCTTTGCGGCGCGGCATCGGGAAAGCTTGCCAGGACAGTGTCACCGTATTTTACCTTGAGCTTGTCGGCTAGGGCCTGGCCCATAACGATTCTCTTTCCTCCGAGGACCGAGCCGATTTCTCCCTGAACCATGCTCTCGCTTATCCTGCTGATCTTGTCAGCCTCAACGGGGTCGATGCCGATCATCGCCACGTTCTCTGCCTTATCCTTATACGCAAGTGTGGCCGTTGCTGCCAGGGAGGGCGAGACGCCTATCACCCCCGGAATTGCCCAGGAGTCCTCGATTATGCCCCTGTAGAGGTGGATGTAATCCTCGCCCTCCAGAGGGCTGACTGTGACGTGAGGCAGATTTTTAAAAACTATATCGAAGAGGAAATCCTGAAAGCCGTTTTGGATGGATATGAAAACGATTGAGATGCCTACGGCGAGGGCAACGGCCCCTACAGCCAGCGCCGTGCGGCCCCTCCTGTAGGTTATATGCCTATAGACGACGGAGAACTCGAAGACGGGAGCGATGCTTTGCAAGGCGAGAACCTCTTGACCAACCGGCAACTAAGAATTCTACTGAACCTATTCTTCTTAATGATTTAATAAATAAAACGATTGTGGGCCTAAGCAGAGATAAGCAGCATATGGCCGAAAATCCCTGGCCGCCAATGTTTCTCGGCCATTTGTGCCGCTCTCATCTATGCCGCTCTGCCGCTATCATTTGCGCTGCTACGGCTATAGCCTTAATTTTCGCCCCGGACTATGCTGCTGTATTCCGACTGCTCCAGATACCTGGGCTCATAGTAGAAGCCTTGTCTTTGGAGATTGGACACAAACGCCCTCAGGTGGTTTTTGGAGCCGGCCATCAGGTTTTCGTACACAAGCCTGATATCTGCCTTATCTGTTTGAGCAATTTCCTTTTGCAAATCGCGGATGTCCATCTCCTCAATTTCCGCGCCGACCTCCAGGGCATTTTGCACAGAGGAGTTTCCCCTGCTTACAAGCTGGTCGTAAGCCTGCTGCAAATCTGCGTTGTTGAATCTTCCAACTTCGTTTATAGTTGGATCCTCAAGGCCGTATCTGGAGAGAAGCGTTTTCACAGCTGCCTCATGAGTTCGCTCAGCCTTCTCGATGTTTGTAAACACCCGAAGGTTCCATCTTTGGTTTAGCGTATCATAAACGTCTCCCGCCAGCTTCTCCTCCTCTGCCATATAGAGCAAACCGTGCGTTTCATCATCGGTCAAACTTGCCGTCGGTATCTCGTCAACGGCGATGATCAGGGCGCGATCATTTATGCTTGTGGCATTGTCCTCCATCACGATAATTATTTCCGAATCATTCGCCAGTGCCAATACTGCCGGGAATGCCAGCGCAAACAATGCGAGGATTGAACAAACAGCTTTCCCTTTTGCCATCACGATATATTCCTCTTTAATATATTACATCATGTTCCTTTAGCTTAACATGCCCTCCAAAAAGACTTTTAAGGGCGATTTGATGCAAATTATGGGATTTATTAGGTTCTTTGAATCATATAATCTTTTTGGATGTTTGAGGAAATGCTTGAATGACGATCTTGAAAAACGTCCCTCTTAAAGCAGGTGGATCAACTGCCGAGGATCTGGTTTTATTTATTCCCGAGACCACTTAGTCAATTGAGATTGAACAGAGGATCTTCGAGTATGCCGACCATGAACATCTTCTTTTCTGTTCTGGCCGCCACCAGAGCGCCCCTCCACCCCATCAAGGTTCAGTATATCGATAAGCCTGTCCAGAAATGCAGCCTGCCCCTTTAGAATCTTCTTTCTCGCTGTGGCCATATCTAACCAACCTGCTCTGTCTATCTCCGGATAATCCCTTACGATACCGGACCCTTTGGGCCACTCCAGAGAGAAGCTGTTGCTCGCCGCCTTAGTCTCGTCCAGGTCGCCCTCCAGGGCAAAGGCGTGAACGACCTTTCGGCTGGGCTGTCTGATCTCCCCAAGATCGATGAACTCGCCGTCTGCGGAAAAGCCTGTTTCTTCAAAAAACTCCCTCCGGGCTGCGGCCTGCGGGCTCTCGCCCTCGTTTACCAGGCCTTTTGGAATCGACCAGGCGCCTTCATCCTTTTTCGCCCAGAAGGGGCCGCCGGGGTGGACCAGAAGAAACTGAAGGCAGCCATCCCTGAAGCGATAGAGGAGTAGTCCGGAGCTATGCTGGGACATGGCAGATATTGAGTTTGGTGCTGAAGAGGGATAAATCTGTGGATCAGACTGCAACAAAAGTGATGTCCCTTCGCGCCAGCAAGGATTAAATCCAAATGATGCTTATTAATATCGATATTATTAATATCGATATGTTTTCAGAATAACATACAGGCCGCCTTAGAGAGAGCTGAGTATGATAAATTGGAAGATGGCTCTTACGCGGCTACGGTTCCGGGACATCAGGGAGTGAGAGCGGTAGGCAGCTCTTTTGAAGAGTGCCGCAAGGATCTCATAGAAGTCATTGAGGAATGGATTGTTGCCAGGAGACAATGGGGATATCCAATTCCGCATCATGGCGAAAAGATCAGCGTTAAGCTCCAGCTTATCATCCTGAAAGAAGCAGGAATTAGCAGAGATGATTGGCTCTCTGCAGCATAATATCATTCAATCAAAGAAAAATTTTTCATTCTTGTCGATAACGTTTCTGATGATTTCGGGCAGCGTTAGCAAATTTCCCCGCAACCGGTGCGGCCAGCCGCTTGCCGGGAGCAGCGCTCGCGGGCTTCAGGGCGAGGGCAGCTGCAGAGCGGTGCGAGCGTGGCCTTGCAGCCTTTTGATTTGGGTTCATTGTTTCTATATTTACGGTTTCCATAAATTCAAGAAATCGATACGCTCAAAGTCACCATCATTTGTTGCTATTTCCTTTATCCCAAATGCCTTGCAGCAGGCAGTGTGCAAAGCGTCCCTTGGGAGAAGATGATATTCTCTGGCGCATTCCAGGGCAATCTTGGAGATCGAATAGTCTAGGCTCAGGACCTTCAGGTGGCCTTTAGATAGGAGCACATCAAGATAGCCATGAAACTCACCCACAGGCACAAGGCAGTCTTGCCATGCATCCATCATAACTCTTTTTATTGATCTAGCGTCTTGAGAGCTACCTGTTTTTCTAGCGGTCTGAACCATCAAGACATAGGAAACCTCATCGATGACTAGAGGAGAGATGAATGCCTCAATATCACCTCTTTCAACCTTTTCCAGAAGTTCCTGGCATCTTCTGCCATAGATGGGGTGGCCCGTAAGAACATAGGTAAATATATTGGCATCAATGAACATTTGTCTTGTAGTCTTCATGCGCTTCCTCTAGCCCTTCCCACCCCTTCACGATCCCAAAGATTCTACTGGTGGCACTTCTATGGACGCTTATCTCAACCTCATCACCTTCTTTCAGGTCCAGCTTGCCAAGAGGCTTCAGAACATTGTTTTCGTATCTGGCCTTCACGATCATCCTTGTCACCAAGATTCATTCACAGTGCAAGTTTATATAATTAGCCGGGGGCCAAGCAGCGAATTCCCCCGCAACCGGCGCGGCCTGCTGCTCGCCGGGAGCTGCGCGCGTGCGGGCGCTCGGGCGAGCGGCGGCACAGGCGCGTGGTCTGCGTGGGCTTGCGGTCCGGGGAGGTCGGGAGGGGAGCAATAGGTGGAAAGGCTACTAAATTCAGGAGGCAAGGTCCAGGCTAGCGGTTGATATGGATCGTGTAGATTTGAACGAATACCTTTTTATCTTAATAAAATTGCATAAATGCATATGGCTCAGATAGCTCTCAGCCACATGATGTAAAATCTAGAGATTGAGGAATGCTAGAATCCATGTCCGCCAGAGCTAATAGCATTTTATTTTCGACTTTATTCAACCAAACATCACATGCTTCTGTAAGATTTTTATAGAAATATTCAAAATCATCCGGTTCTATTTTTAGGAGGCTAAGAGCCGCGCCTTTAATTTCCGGTGTTATTACAGGCAATGAGAGGATTGGTATTGCTAAAGACAATAAAAAAAGGCGTTCACCCACGACAGTATTTGAATACCTGAGATTATTCAACAATTTTTCTTTTACTGGGAGATATTTTTCATCCTTTATCGCCAAGAGTTTTAATAATCTTATTAATGATAATGCAGCAAATTGATAAAGAGCTTGTTTTTCATCAGACCATCCTACAATTATATGATCGTCCAAAACAAAAATCGGTTCATGATATTGTGAACTATACAATTCTTTACATGCATCATCTGTAAATAAAAGTGCAGCAGGTCCGTTTTCCAGTCTAACAGCTTTTGTAACTCCTGATCCCGAGAAAAGACTGCTGACAACATTTCCTGAAGATATATCTTGTGCTGCAGTTCTTATCTCTTTATAAGAACCAATAGCGATCCCTCCTCGGACCAAGACACCATCAGCAATCCAACCCAAAAATGCAAAGCGAACAGCTGAAAGCAAATCTGCTGCATCCTCTATTGGTGCCGATAAAAATGCATTATCGCTAAATATGTTAAATCGGATATTGGGATTTTGTCGTGCTGATAAAATCAGAGCCGCAGAGAAATCTGCAAGGCTTGCTTCTATCTCCTCATCGTTTTTCTTTTCTGAAAAACCTAAAATGTCTAAGTAAGCTACCACAGCATCAGATATTTCAAAAGCCACTTCTATCCCAGGCTTAAGCTCTAATATTGGGACTTCCTTTGGCTCCGTCACGCCGCAAAGCTCCATAGGGCGAATGGGATGTCGGACCATATATCCTTCAAATTAATTTATTATATTGTTTTAAAGCGATGCCTTCTCTACTTCTTGTATGGTTTCTAGTTATAGATATATAAAATGATTTCCGACGGATTTATCTGTTATAGATGCATTCATTGAGTTATTAATGACCAAATATAAATGCTTTAATTTTTTTGTAGCTAATAAACATAATCATGGGAAGCAATATCATAGACACGGGCACTGTTAATCCCGCCCTCATATCTTTTCATAACTCCTCCGCATAAATCCGATATCCTCCGCCATCTTCTCAAATAGCTCCTTATAAGCCCTTTCGCCTCGTATTGCCTGGAGGTGGGATAAAAGCGCGGTTTCGATCCAAAACCACCACAGTAGCAACATCGGATATCTAGCTAAATCATCGGTGTTGGGGCCGCTTCCCCAGCCGAGCGCAGGATGAGATCCATAACCATGAAAGGCCCCACCCGGCCAATAAAAGCTGAAATATAAAATTTTGGAGCAGCATGAGGCAAGTAGCCATCTACGGAAAAGGCGGAATAGGAAAGTCGACCACCACACAAAATCTCACAGCAGCCCTGTCCACAATGGGCAAGAAGATCATGCAGATAGGCTGCGACCCGAAGGCAGATTCGGTGAAGTTCCTGATGAACGGAAAGAAGCAGCCCTCGGTCCTAGATACACTGCGAAAAGAGGGCGAGGTCAAGCTTGAAGATGTGATGAAGGTAGGATTTGGCGGCATTCGATGCGTCGAGTCCGGCGGCCCTGAGCCCGGAGTCGGCTGTGCAGGCAGAGGCATCATTACGTCCATCGGCCTGCTGGAGAACTTGGGTGCATACTCCGACGACCTCGACTACGTCTTCTACGACGTTTTAGGCGACGTCGTCTGCGGAGGGTTCGCCATGCCCATTCGTGAGGGAAAGGCCCAGGAGATCTATATCGTTGCCTCAGGCGAGATGATGGCCCTCTATGCCGCCAACAACATCTGCAAGGGCATCCAGAAGTTCGCCGAGTCCGGAGGCACGCGCCTTGGCGGAATCATCTGCAACTCCCGAAACGTTGACAGGGAAAAGGAGCTGGTCTCTCACTTCGCCCAGAAGCTGGGAAGCCAAATGATCCAGTTCATCCCGAGGGACAACGTCGTCCACCAGTCCGAGATCCACAAGCAGACAGTCATCCAGTACGCCCCGGACTCCAACCAGGCCAAGGCCTATCTGGCCCTCGCCAAGGCAGTCGACGAGAACGAGATGTTCGTGATACCAAAGCCGATGGAGTACGAAGAACTGGAGCAGGTCATGATGGAATGGGGTGTTGTGGAATGAAGATGATCAGAGCCGTCATTAGGCCAGAAGCCGTTGACAAGGTTGCAGATAACCTGGAGTCAGGCGGCTTTACCGCCCTCACCCGCATCGAGGTCTTCGGCAGAGGCAAGCAGAAGGGAATAAAGGTAGGTAACGTCGTCTACGACAACCTTCCAAAAACCATGATCATGATGGTCGTGGACGACGATAAGATGGAGAGTGCGGTCAAGATCATCGAGGACAGCGCCAGAACAGGAAACATCGGCGACGGCAAGATCTTCGTATCCTCTGTTGAGGAGGCCTACACCATAAGGACCGGCCAGCGAGGGCTTTAGACATGAAAGAAGTCCTGGCCATCATCCAGATGAACAAGATGGAGGGCACAAAAGACGCTCTGGATGTCATCGGCATTCCGTCCATCACCGCCTACAAGGTAACCGGCCGGGGTAAGCAGAAGGGGCTTTCAATTCCCCACCCGTCCGAGCTTCCTGAGTCGGACAAAAAGAACATGAAATACATTCCCAAGAGGATGATATCGATCATGGTCGAAGATGAGTTCGTGCCGGCCGTTGTGGCAGTGATCACAAAGGTCAACCGCACCGGCAACTTTGGCGACGGCCGTATCTTCGTCTGTCCTGTGGAAGAGTCGGTAAGAATAAGAACTGGAGAGCGCGGGAGCGTGGCCATATCATGAGCGGTGTTGATAGAGAGCCTATCACAATCTCAGGCAGCCGGGAGGTTGTCGATGATATGCTTAAAGGGCTTCCAAAGAAGACCGCCGACGTTAGAAGAAAGCACGTGGTAGTCAAAGATGCCTGTGAGGTAGAACAGAAGATCGAGGCCAACGACAGGGCGATCCCTGGAATCCTCACCAACCGAGGCTGCGCCTACGCAGGCTCCAAGGGAGTGGTATTCGGGCCCATCAAAGACATACTGCACATCACCCACGGACCGATCGGCTGCGCCTACTTCACCTGGGGAACCAGACGAAACCTCATGAAACCGGAAGAGGGCAGAGATTGCTTCTCAGGCTACTGCCTGAGCACCGACGTCAAGGAGACGGATATCGTCTTTGGCGCAGAGAAAAAGCTGGCCGCGGCCATCCGTGAGGCCTATTCCATCTTCAAGCCGGAGTGCATAGCAATCTACTGCACCTGCCCGATAGGGCTCATAGGCGACGATATCGAGTCCGTCTGCAAAAAGGCCGAGGAGGACCTTCGCATCAAGGTTATCCCAGTGCGCTGCGAGGGCTACCGCGGAGTCTCCCAGTCGGCAGGCCACCATATCGCCTCCAATTCGCTGATGGAGCATATCGTTGGCACTGAAGAGCTTGAGAATCCCGGACCGTTCGATGTGAACGTCTTCGGAGAGTACAACATCGGTGGAGACTACTGGGTCGTAAAGGAACTGCTTGAGAAGGTCGGCTACCGCGTGGTCAGCCCGTTCACGGGCGATGCCTCTTTCCACGATATAGCCAAAGCCCACAGGGCAAAGCTGAACATACTGCTCTGCCACCGCTCCATCAACTACACCAACCGGATGATGGAAGAAAAGTACGGCCTTCCCTGGCTGAAAGTCAACTATCTGGGCGTAGAAGATACGATCAAGACCCTGCGGGATATGGCGGCGTTCTTCGACAACCCGGATCTGACACGGAGAACTGAGGCTGTGATAGCCGAGGAGACGGCCAAGATCCAGCCGGTCATCGACATGTATCGCCAGCGGCTCGCCGGAAAGAGAGTCATGATCCTCGTCGGCGGATCGCGCGCACATCACTTCAGAAACATGTTCGAGACGCTGGGGATGGATGTGGTTGTGGCCGGATACGAATTCGCCCATAGAGACGACTACGAGGGCAGAAAGGTGCTTTCCACCATAATCCACACAGGCCGCTCCAAAGTCCTTGAGGATGTCCACTACGAGCGCGATCCGGATATCGTCTCGCCATATGATGACGCCGCGATTAAGGAGAAAAAAGAGAAGATTCCGAGGCTCATGGATTATGAGGGGCTGTCGCCCCATATGAAAGACGGACAGGTCATGATCGACGACTACAGCCACCACGAATGCGAGCGGCTTGTGAAGGAGCTGGGAATAGACATCTTCTGCTCAGGGATCAAAGACAAGTACGTCTTCCAGAAGATGCACGTTCCCTCCCGCCAGATGCACTCTTACGACTACAGCGGACCTTATACCGGATTTGAAGGATTTGTACAGTTTGCCAAAGACATCGATATGTCCGTGAACAGCCCCACATGGAAATTCATAACTCCGCCCTGGAGGCAGAACAGCAATGCTTGATTATACGCCAAAAGAGATGGTACAAAGGGATACACTGGTCATAAATCCGGCGAAGATCTGCCAGCCCATAGGCGCCATACTGGCCTACAAAGGCATACACAACTGCATGCCCATCACTCACGGCTCGCAGGGGTGCAGCTCATATCTTCGAATGGTGCTGGCCCGACACTACCGCGAGCCGACGCTTGCAGCCACATCATCGTTTACAGAGGACTCGGTGGTCTTCGGAGGCAGGAACAACCTCAAGGAGGCGGTAAACAACGTCATCAGCGTCTACCACCCTGATGTCTTGGCCATCAACACGACCTGCTCCTCAGAGACAATAGGAGACGATGTATCCTCATTCATGGAAGAGATCAAGGAAGAGGAGTTCTTCGATCCAAAGGTTAAGGTCGTCATAGCCAGCACTCCCTCCTACGTCGGGTCGCACATCACCGGCTACGACAACGCCGTCAAGGCCATCGCCCAGAGCTTTGCCCGAAAGGGGAAGCCAAACGGCAAGCTAAACGTCATACCTGGATTCGTGGAGCCCGGAGATATCCGGGAGATCAAGAGGCTTCTGAACATCATGGGCGTTTCGCATATCGTATTCCCCGACACAACCGACGTCTTCGACGCGCCTCTCACGCCCGAATCTGGAGGCCTCTATCCGCCAGGGGGAACGACAATTCCAGACCTCATGGACGCGGGCAACTCTCGAGCAACTATTGCACTGGGCAGAACTGCCGGAGCCTCAGGCGCAGTCGTCCTGAAGGGCAAGTTCAGCATCCCTGCAGTCATAGGTCCCATGCCGATAGGCATTCGGAATACGGACGCCTTCGTGATGAACGTCTCTGGCCTCATGAACGTCCCCATTCCGCAGGAGATCGAGTATGAGAGGGGAAGGCTTGTGGATATGATGACCGATGCCCATCCGCACTTCCACGGCAGGAGCGTGGCCATCTTCGGAGATCCCGACACAGTAGTGGGTCTCGTCAGCCTGGCGGTAGAGATGGGAATGAACCCGGCCTTCGCCTTGACCGGCACTCCCGACAAGAAATTCGCAGATGAGGTTCACAGCGCGGCGCCTGGTTGCGAGGCGCTTTTGGGAGATACGTTCCTGCTCCACCAGAAGATCAAGAACAGCCCTGTGGATATGCTGATAGGGAATACATACGGCAAGCTGATCGCCAGAGCTGAGGACATCCCTCTGGTTCGGGTAGGCTTCCCCATCACCGACAGGGCCAATCTGCATTACTTCCCCATCATCGGGTATGCAGGAACAGCCCGGCTTGTTGAGATGATCGGCAATGCGTTCCTCGAAAGAAGGGACAGAGACTCGGACGACACGCATTTCGAGATGATCCTGTAGGCGACTGCCATGAGCGTGATAGAGACCTTTGAAGGCCGCGAGGGACACATAGCCCAGAAAGAAGGCTGTGGCCCCATGGCCCTCTCATGCAGCAACGACAGCCTGGCAGGAGCCGTCAGCCAGAGAGCCTGCGTCTACTCGGGTGCCCGCGTGGTGCTCAATCCCTTAACGGATGCACTGCACCTGGTTCACGGTCCCATAGGATGTGCCGCTTACACCTGGGACATTCGTGGAAGCTACAGCTCAGGACCGACGCTTTACAGGAGCAGCTTTTCGACAGACATGAAGGAGCTGGACGTGATCTTCGGCGGCGAGAAGAAGCTGGCCGCCTGCATCCGGGAGCTTGCCGGCATATACAATCCTCCTGCCATCTTCGTCTACTCCACATGCATCGTCGGAATCATCGGAGACGACATCAGGGCCGTTTGCAGGGCGGCCACCGAGGAGCTTTCCATACCCGTAATCCCCGTCAGGTCTGAGGGCTTCAAGGGAAACAAGAACGAGGGATACAAGGCTGCATGCAACGCACTATTCGAGCTGATAGGAACCGAGAGCTATGAACCCAAAAGCCCCTTCACAATAAACCTCCTTGGAGAGTACAACGTCGCCGGCGACCTATGGGCGGTCAAGCCGCTCTTCGAGGAGATGGGAATTGAGATCGTGGCATCGTTAAACGGCGACGGCAGGGTGAGGGACATCAGAAGGGCTCATAAATCACGTTTGAATCTGGTACAGTGTGCGGGCTCAATGACCTATCTTGCGAAGAAGCTGGAAGAGAGATATGGAATACCTTACAAGAGAATCAGCTTCTTCGGCCTGGAGGATATGGCGGCAGCACTTCGAACAGCCGCGGAGTTCTTCGGATCCGAGGAGATGAAAGCCAGAGCAGAGGCAATAATCGAGCGCAAGACATCCCGCGTCCGCCCGACAATCGACTACCATCGAAGCCGGGTCGAGGGAAAGAAGGCTGCCATATACATGGGCGGAGCGGCCAAGGCAGTCTCCCTGGTTAGAGCGTTCGAAGAGTTGGGAATGGAGGTCGTAATAATAGGAACCCAGACAGGGGACCGGGACGACTACAAGAAAATCAGCTACATCGTTAAAGACGGCACAGTGATCATCGATGATGCCAATCCCCTGGAGCTGAAAGGACTGCTGAAAAAGCAGGAGGCCGACCTGCTGGTGGCTGGAGTCAAGGAGCGATTCCTGGCATACAAACTGGGAATTGCGTTTTGCGACTTCAACCATGACAGGACAACGCAGTTCGAGGGCTTCGACGGAATGGTCAACTTCGCAAGAGAGGTTGACATCACCATCAACAGTCCGGTGTGGAGGCTTCCGGTGAAAAGAGCAAGCCAAATACCATACAAACCGATGGAGGGAGAAGATGTCGGAGTGCCATTCACAAGCGAAATCCAGAGCTACAGTTAATCCCTGCTCTATGTGCATGCCCATGGGGGCGGTCTTCGTCTTTCGCGGAATAGAAGGATGCATGCCGCTCTTTCACGGCTCGCAGGGCTGCAGCACCTACATGCGACTTTATCTGGCCCATCACTTCCGGGAGCCTGTGGACATCGCCTCCTCGGCTTTGAGCGAGAAGGGCGCCGTCTACGGAGGCGCAGCCAACCTGAAACAGGGTTTAAAGAACGTCATTGCGGGATACGGCCCGAAGGCTGTGGGGATCGCCACAACATGTCTGGCCGAGACCATTGGAGACGATGTCCCCCAGATTATAAGGGAGTTCCAGCAGGAGCAGCCAAGCGATGTGACGATCTGGAGCGTCTCCACGCCAAGCTACAAGGCATCTCACGAGACTGGCTACCGTGCTGCCTTATCTGCAGTGGTTCGATCTATAGCAGAGAAGGCAGAGAAGACGGAGCCCAATGGAAAGATAAACCTGGCCTTAGGATCGATTGTATCGCCCGCAGACGTCCGCTACTTAAAGAGGCTTCTATGCGACTTTGGGATTGGCCATATTCTCCTGCCTGACATATCGGAGAGCTTCGATGCGCCCCTTTTGGAGGACTTCCCTCGAATTCCTGCAGGCGGAACTCCCCTTGAGGAGATCCGGGATATGGGAAATTCAAAGGCCACCATCAGCATCGGGGCCTGGGCAGACGGACCTCAGGCAGGAGACTATCTGCAAGAGGAGTTCGGCGTGCCGCACATCCCCCTGCCGCTGCCCGTGGGCCTTCTGCTGACAGACGGCTTTATCGGAAGGCTGGAGGAGCTGACAGGCCAGGCCCTTCCAGAGGAGCACGAAAAAGAGAGAGGCAGGCTGTTTGACACGATGGTCGATGCCCATAAGCTCCTGGCCGATGTAAGGACCTGCATCTTCGGCGATACAGAGACGGTGCTGGCCTTAGCATCGCTCACGATGGAGATGGGCATGAAGAATCAGATTCTGGCCACCGGAACGACCAGTCCGAGCTTCGATAAAATAGCCAGGGAACTCGCCCCAGGGGCGAATGTCCTGACAGGAGCTGACTTCTCCGGAATCGAAGAGGCGGTGGATGCGGAGGATGTCGAGCTGCTGATAGGGCCTTTCATCGGCCGTCAGACTGCCCGGAAGAAGGACATCCCCCTGCTGAGGGTAGGGTTTCCCAACCACGACCGCTTTGGCTCCTGTCGCCAACTTGTCCTCGGCTATGAGGGCGCAGGAAGGCTGGTGGATGCCATGGCCAACGCCCTGATTGAACACAGAGAGAGGCGACCATCATGAGAAATGACGGTCGCCTGGAGCAGTTCCGGAACAGGGAGTACATACGGCTTGATGAAAATGTCCTTCGACCTGTCAGGAGCCATCAAGCATCCTGACTGGGCTGTCTTCGCCATCGAGATCTGATAGCGACAAGGGCGTTGGCAATCGAGCGCAAGAGTTATATGTTTTACATATATGCTAACTTTTTGTCTTGAGGTAAACGTATAAGCTTACATCAGAAAATCATAGCAGCTAGAGGGTAAAGATTTATGATGAACAAACACGCACTGATAGCGGCCTTTACAGCACTGGTTCTGTCTGCATCAGCAGGACTTGCAGAGGATACCGAGCTGACAGTCTTCACCGCAGCGTCCTTGACAGGCGCTTTTGGCGAAATAGGACAATTATATGAGAATGAGACGGGCAACAGCATAGCATTCAACCTCGACGGCTCCCAGGCTCTGCGAACCCAGATTGAAAACGGAGCCTACGCCGATGTATTCGTCTCTGCCAATAACAAGCAGATGAATGCCCTTAAGGGCTTGGGGCTTATGAACAACAGCACAGTTGCCATCTTCACAAGAAACAAGCTGTCATTGATAGTTCCCAAGGACAACCCCGCAGAGATATCCAACCTCTCAGACCTGGGCAATCCGGGAGTCAAGATTGTCATAGGGACAAAGGATGTTCCTGTAGGCGACTATGCCCTGCAGATTATAAACAAGCTGGCAAATGATTCAGCCTATGGTCCTGAATATAAGGAAAAGGTCCTGGCCAACATAATATCACAGGAAACCAATGTCAACTATATTGTGACCAAGATCGCTTTAGGTGAGGCGGATGTTGGCTTCGCCTATGTATCAGATGTCACAGAGGATTTGTCGAGCAAGGTTGACAAGGTCGACATACCGGACGAGTACAACGTCATCGCCGAGTATCCCATGGGAATATTGAACGAATCCAAATATCCTGCACAGGCCGAGGAGTTCATAGATCTGGTGAAGTCCGAGGATGGCAAGGCCGTTTTGGAGAAATACGGATTTGCCCCTGTGGCCGATTCTGCGTCAGGATCAGCCACGACAGGCTCCACAGATAAGCCGAAGGCATCGGCCTGAGACAATCGCTTCGTCTTGGCACAGGTAGGCATGGATTGTCTGCTCTATGCCAATTATTGCCCGATGGAAAACCAAGACTCTGTGACAAAGTTTGCCTAAATTTAAATGGGAGGTTCTAACCTTTGACAGGAAAATGTCGAATTCTGCCCCTTCTGGCTCTAACGGCCTTGATGATGTGTGCCTATGCAGAGGAGCCCGAAGGGCTTACCGTCTTTTGCGGCGCCGGCCTCACCGGCGCCTTCAGCGAGATCGGACAGATATACGAGAATACGAGCAATTTATCCGTTGATTTCAACTTCGACGGTGTTCCGGCGCTCCGCGCCCAAATTGAGCAGGGAGCCTATGCAGATGTCCTCGTCTCTGCAAACCTCAAGCACATGGATGCCCTGAAGTCGGAAGGCTATATGGATAACGACACCGTCGAGATCTTTGCGGGAAATAAGGTGGCAGTGATCGTTCCCAACGACAATCCGGCAAACATAACCAATCTGACCGATCTGGCAAAGCCGGGGGTGATGATCATCATTGGAACAAAGGATCTGCCTGCTGGAGACTATGCTCTTCAGGTTCTGGATAAGCTTGCTGCCGATCCGGCATACGGCCCGGCTTATAAGGAGGCCGTCTTGGCCAACATCGTCTCCGAGGAGACAACCGTAAACCGCGTCGTCTCGAAGGTGGCCCTGGGAGAGGCAGATGCAGGCTTCGCCTTCATATCCGACGTCAGCCCCCAGATGGTGGGAAAAGTCACCCGCATTGTCGTGCCCGGCGAGTATAATGTGGTCGGGAAGTTCCCCCTGGGAGTGCTTTTGCAGTCCAGGCATCCGGAGGAGGCGCAGAGCTTTATAGATATCGTGATGTCTGATGATGGCCAGGCCATACTGGATAAGTATGGATTTATCCCTGTGAAAGAGATATAAATCCATAGCCTATAGATCAAAGCGTGGATCAAGCGCGTGGTTTGAAGTTTCGCTAAGGACAGTGAAAAACGAGATGGATCTGAACAGGTTCAAGCCAGAAATCCTCGGGCCGTTTAGCGGGGCTAATGGAGCTGCCTACGGCCCGAGAGCCAACCTTCACTTGAGAAATAAGGCCCTGAAGGCAGGCTTAGCACTGGTAATTTGCCTGGTAATGGCCTTCATAGCTCTGCCGATCGCATCTCTCTTCCTCAAAAGCCCAATGGATGCAACGCTCCGGTCCCTGAGCGACCCTGTGGTGGCGGATGCCCTTCGGCTGAGCCTGATGACATCAAGCCTGACCACAATTGTAGTGGTTCTCATGGGAACGCCTGTGGCATACGTCAACGCGCGCTTTTGCTACCCCGGCAAGGAGATTGTGGACTCTCTTATCGACCTGCCGGTGATAATGCCCCCTGCCGTTGCCGGAATTGCCCTGCTCATGGCCTTTGGGCGGATGGGAATACTCGGACATTATCTAAATGCCTTCGGAGTTACCATCGCCTTCACGACGCTGGCTGTGATCATTGCCCAGGTCTTTGTATCATCGCCGTTCTACATTCGCCAGGCGAGGACGAGCTTCGAGGACGTCGACCTGTCCTTCGAGAATGCCGCCAGGACTCTTGGAGCCTCCAGAGTGTACACGTTCATCCACGTGATCCTGCCGATAGCCGTAAACGGCCTGATCTCCGGCGCCATCATGGCCTTTGCGCGCTCTTTAGGCGAGTTCGGCGCCACAATAATGTTTGCCGGGAACTTTCAGGGAAGGACGCAGACAATGCCGCTCGCCATTTACACGGCGATGCAGGGGGATCTGGACGTTGCGCTCTGTCTGGCCCTAATCCTGGTCGCCATCTCATTTCTGGTCATCGCCATTGTGAAAACCCTCACGCGTAGAATGTACAAAAATGCTAGAAGTTAATGTCAAGAAAAGGCTTAGAGATTTCAATCTCGAAGTAAACGCCAGGATCGACAATGGAGAGATCCTCATGCTTGTGGGAGACAACGGCTGCGGAAAGACAACTCTCCTAAACCTGATAGCGGGACTCATCAAGCCTGATGAGGGGATAATTGCCCTCGATGGAAGGCCCCTTTATGATTCAGGCTTAAAAGTTGACGTCATTCCAGAGATGAGGAACATAGGATACGTCTTTCAAAGCTACGCTCTGTTTCCCCACATGAGCGTTTACGACAATGTGGCATTTGGGCTACGCACCCGCAGGCTCCCGCGAAAGGAGGTCGACCGCCTTGTGAAGGAGCACCTTACAGCTGCAGGGCTATGGGAAATCAGGAAGGCCAGAGCCATCGATATCTCCGGCGGCCAGAAGCAGCGTGTTGCGCTGGCCAGAGCACTAATCATCGAGCCCGACATCCTGCTTTTGGACGAGCCGCTGTCCGCTCTGGACGTCCGAAAGCAGGCTGCAATGAGAAAGGATCTCAGGGAGAGGATTCACTCCTGCGGCGTTCCAAGCATAATTGTCACCCATGACCTGAGGGATGTAGAATGCATCGGTGACAGGGCATGCCTTATTGAGCGGGGAAAGGTTGCGCAGGCTGGAAGGGCCGCGGATGTGATGAGCTGGGGAGCAGTCCATTCTGCAGCAGAAGGAGAGTCGTAGAGGTGTTTTAGGTTACATGACTTCAAGAGATATACTGAAAGAGGCCAAAAGGCGTTTCATAGATGAAATAGAATCGCGAAAGAATGGGCACAAGGATCTAAGCGATGAGGTGGTCGTAAGCGGCCCGCTTAGCCCCAAAGATGCCATTGGGGAAACGGGCAGGGACGATTTTCCGATTTTAAGGAAAAAAGAGGTTTTAATGCAGGCGGTTTACAAAGGCTCCTCTGGCCAGGCCTTCACCGCCATAGCAGGCAGCTTCCAGGGCAGCCTCGGAGAGGTAATGGATCTACCCTTAAAAAGCACGTTTGAGCGCGCCGTTTTCGTCTCAACCATGAATGCCGTGCTTCGATCTTTGGGCTTGGCCGAGAAAACAGTCCACTGCAGGAACGAAGGCCCAAAGGAGTGCTCTTTGTCCATGATGCACTGGATAAAAGAGCAGGGCGCAGCAAGAGTCGGCCTTGTGGGCATGCAGCCCACCATTCTCGAAGCGCTGGCAAACGCCCTGGGTCCCGAGAGGGTTATGGTCTCGGACCTGGCCGATGTCGGAGCGGTGCGCTGCGGCGTTAAGGTGCAAGACGGCATGGAGCCGGCGGAGATCTTCGAGGGCTGCGAGCTTATTTTGATAACGGGATCAACCATCGTGAACGGAACCATTGACGGCCTGATGGAAGAGGCATCACGAAACGAAAGGAGGGCAGTTTTCTATGGAACAACCATTGCCGGGACGGCCTATCTCCTGAACCTGGAAAGATGGTGTCCCTGCTCAGCCTGAACATTGAATATACATGGTGCCCAACATGCTGGAAAATGACGAAGTTAAAATGATGCATAGTCCTCCCCGCTAGGACATAAGAGCATGCATCCTTTAAAGGTTCGATAGATCCACTTTTGCCAGAGGATATCAGCCATCGGATTTTAAACCATGAGGTCCCCCTAAAAATGCAGAATCTGATGCATTCCTAAATAGATCTTTATAGCATAACAGCGTGATTTATCCGCTGAAGATTCTACGTATCTTGCAGTAGTGGAAGGTCACGTCATGAAGAAACCATGAGAGCACAAAGAGAGGCGCTAGCATAGGGAATGTCTGAGGTGGTAAGATATCCAAATGAGCTGACAAGCAGGCCATGCCGTAAGGATTGATTATTGAGACTGTCTCGATAATAAGCATAAGTAAGGCTAACGGCCTTGAGGCTGCTAAACCGCAAAAAATGCAAAACAAAGAACTAATTAAGATATAAGCGGCTTTTTTTGCGAGCCGACCGCAGGAACGATTTATCTTCCCGAATTGGATGATCATTCCCTGCAAATTAAAAATTTGAAGGTCAACCATGTTTCGAATAATCAGACGCGAGGAGATGGCAAGAGGCGGCATCATATTAAACGAGATCGAGGCCCCGAAAATTGCCAAAAGCGCAAAGCCTGGGCAATTCGTGATACTCATGGCCAGCGAAACCGGTGAGCGCATTCCGCTAACCCTGGCCGACTTCGATCCGCTCCGCGGAACCATAACTGTAATCTACTCTGTAGTAGGCACGTCAACGGCCCTCTTCAGCGAGCTTCGGGTGGGCGATTCATTCAAAGATGTCGTGGGGCCTCTGGGGCGTCCTTCCCAGCTGGAAAAGGTTGGAACGGCGCTTTGCATCGGAGGTGGTGCCGGCGTGGCAGTAATTTATCCAATCGCGAGAGCGCTAAAGAGGTTAGGGAATAAGGTGATCTGCATACTCGGTGCGCGCACAAAAGAGCGCTTAATTTTGGAGAAGGAGATGGAGGCCGTGTCGGACGAGTTCCTTGTATGCACAGATGACGGATCACATGGGAGAAAGGCGCTGGTAACCGATCTCCTGCAGGAGGTCCTTGCGAGGGAAATACCTCAGCTGGTGGTGGGAATAGGCCCTGTGCCCATGATGAAGCGAATATGCGAAATCACGAGGCCTTGCGGCATCAAGACGCAGGTCAGCCTCAACCCAATCATGATCGACGGGACGGGAATGTGCGGAAGCTGCCGCGTTGTAGTGGACGGCGTTACCAAGTTCGCCTGCGTGGACGGACCGGAGTTCGACGGCCACAAGGTGGACTTCGATGGGTTGATGCAGCGACTCCAGTCCTGCAGGATCGAGGAGCAGGAGAGCATGGAGGCCTATAAGAGCTTGAAGGCTCACCGGTGTAATATGGAGCTGCTGGCGGCCAGGGCCAAACAAGAAGAAGAAAAGAACCTGGCACAAAGCTGAGATGAGAAGCAATGCATGTGCCCGCCGCCATCAGATTTCAATGCAGCGGGGCATTCAATGCGCATAGATGAAATGAGAATATAAACCTGTTATTTCATAACCAGTATGAATTCACAAAATTTCACGATTTCCAGCATGAATTCTTAAAAC
>CAZHNU010000015.1:0-48658 GCA_964534145.1 uncultured Methanotrichaceae archaeon
GAAGAAGAAATCCGGTTAGTGGAAAGAGTACGCTATTTGTATAAGGCGTTTACAAATGTCCTGACTACAAATGAACTTAAAAAATATGAGAAAGATTTCGAGATCAGTTACGTTTCGGGTACCACTTCAATAGAAGGGAACACTCTCTCCTTAAAGGAAACCTATGACCTACTCATCAATGATATTATCCCAAGTGGGAAGAGCGCCCGTGAGATTAATGAGGTGCAAAACTTCAAAAGAGTGCTGGCCTATAGAGACAAATACCGCGGAAGAATCACAATCAAGCTCATTAAAAACCTGCATGCGATTATTGTAAGCAATATCGATGATGACTCTGCAGGGTCTTTTAGGCGATCAGATTTTATCAGCATCAGTGGATGTGATCTGCGGGTCACCCCTCATTTCGAGATAGAAGATGAACTTAAGCATGCTATAGATGAATACTACAATAATGTAAAGGCAGGCGGATACCCTTTCGAAGAGGCAATACTATTTCATTACAAATTTGAGATGATACACCCATTCATAGATGGGAATGGCCGTGTCGGAAGAGAGTTGCTCAACTATCTGCTCACTAGGAATAGGCCGCCGTACCCCAAGCTGTTGTTCCTTGGAAAGGACAGGCCTACATATATCCAGGCTCTGCAGCTGGGAAATGATGAAAAGTACAAAGAGATGATCACCTTCTTTGCAGACCTGATTTTAAGACAGAGGCTTGAGGTTTTGCTTAAGAACTTTGAAGAAATAGTGGCATCTCGAACAAGACCGAGAGGGCAATTGAGGCTAACAGATTTTGTAAAACTGTAAAAGCAGCTAAGGCTGCTCCATTTTTTTGATATGCGCTGTTAGATTGCAGATTATAGATAAGGCGCCGCCCAACTCAACCAGTGGCCGGCTCCTCCCCGGAAAACCTTGAAAAAATGGATGCTCAAATAATTTCGCGCCCTTCACATTTCAGAGAGCTTCTCGTCCATCAGCTTGAAGTTCTCCATGAGCTTCATGCCTCTGTTCGTCGTTTCATATGAAATGTTTCGGCCCGGATTAGTCTTTATAAGCCCGTTTTTAGTCAGCAAATCGATATAAGGATTAATGGTCCTAAAATTGAGGTTTGCTTGATATACAATCTTTGTTTTGCAGGCTCCACCAACACATATACCAAGAATTTGTTCAATGATCTGGTACTTACTTCGCTTCATGATCTGCCTCCGACATCCTATTTTTCGCTGGATCCCCTCATCGACTCAGCAATATTATTTAGGGTATTCAAGTAATAAAAATCTATCGGACTTATAATCCGAAATGTATAAATCTATACAGGAGTAATTAATTTTACGTAGTTAAATAAATAGCCTCAATTAATGATAGGCGTAAGGCCATTCCCGGCTGTTCGCACCATGGTCGCAGTTATATCCTCTGAGGTAGTCTTTACTGGTATAGATGCACGAGGACAAAAGCCAAAAGGCGCGCTTCTGGGAGGTAGACCTCCTCCGAGGAACGGCTGTTATCATGATGGTCGTCTTTCACTTCATCTACGACCTCGATTACCTCAACATCTTCAGCGCAAACTTATCCTCCGGATTCTGGTTCTTCTTCGCCAGGATTACGGCAGGCCTTTTCATTCTGCTTGTCGGCGTTTCGCTGTCCCTGAGCACCTCTCGGTCTGAGGTTAGGGGCGAAAGAGATCGGATATTCATCGGGCTTTTAAAGAGGGGCCTGTGGATATTCGCCCTCGGGATGATGGTGACCGCTGCGACCTATTTGCTGGTGGAAGACGAGTTCATAGTCTTTGGAATACTGCACTTCATCGGCCTGTCGATAATCTTGTCCTATCCGTTTCTCACCCTCAGTCCCAGGGCCCTAAATCTTGTTTTCGCGGCAGCAGCAATCGCTGCAGGCGTCTATCTGCAGAGCCGGTCGTACCCATTTCCCTGGCTTCTGTGGCTGGGGCTCGCGCCTGAGGATTTTTACACTCTGGATTATGTTCCATTGCTTCCCTGGTTCGGGGTGGTTTTGATAGGCATTTTCCTGGGCCAGGTTCTATACAGAGGATATGAGAGAAGGTTTCCTCTGCCCGACCTCTCGGGCCTGTCCCTGCCGGGTGCGCTGTGTCTCTTGGGCCGAAACTCCCTGTTCATCTATCTGATACACCAGCCGCTGATAGTGGCATCTCTCATCCTCATAGGGTATGCATCTCTCGGAGGATTTTTAGGAACGGGTTGATGCTTGCACTCACAGGAGAGTCGGAATCTCAAACTCGGACCTAAAGCCGTCCAAAAAGCAAAAATACCATTTCGGGCAAACCTCTAAGATCAGACATGAACGGAAAGAACCGCAAAGATATCCGCCCGGGCCTGCAGGTGGACGTCGTCCTGAAGAACGACCAGCGCACAGGCAAGAGGACGAGAGGAATCGTCAAGGAGATACTGACCAACTCCTCATACCATCCCCACGGCATAAAAGTACGGCTGCAAAGCGGCCAGGTCGGAAGGGTGCAGGAGATCATCCAATAGAACCCCTAAGCTTTTATCCCTGAGCCCCAACCACATGCACATGGTCAAAGAGGTTCACGCGGCCCATATTCTCGTGAAGAACGAGAAGAAGGCCCAGGAAGTTTTGGACAAGCTGAACAATGGACAGCCTTTTGCCGAAATGGCCCGGAAGTATTCGCTTTGCCCTTCGGGCAAGAGCGGCGGAGATCTGGGGTGGTTTGGCAAGGGAAGGATGGTTCCCGAGTTCGAGAAGGCTGCCTTTGAGGGAGAGAAGGGCAAAGTCCTGGGGCCGGTGAAAACCCAGTTCGGCTATCATTTGATCAAGGTGCTGGACAAAAAATAAGGGTGAATATAATGGGGAATATAATGAGGAATATAAGGGAAAAATAAGGATGTTAATCCTTAGGCTAAATAGGCTAAACAAAACCGCTCCGCTCTTTCATCCCCTGCAGCAGAGCCCCCGCCCTCTGCAAATTATCGTGGGCTGCCTTGAGGCTTCCGTTATGCATGTCATCTCTTGAGCCGGAGATTATGGCAGATAGGTTTTGCATGTCGTCCGAAAAACGGTTGTCAAACTTAACTGCCAGCGGCCTGTAATCCGAGTACTTCTCGTTGAAGGCTCCGACGGCTGCCTCCAGCAGCTCGTACTGCTCAAGCGATTCTGCCTTTAGCTCTCTCTGTGTGTACTCCATTGTCAGATTGTACGGTGACTGGATGCTGTTGAGATCGTCGGAATATATATTTCCGGTAAGAACCGCGCTGCTGTAGCTGCCGACGACGGCTATAAGTATCATGGCCGCCAAAGCGATCGGCAGTAGGTTCTTCTCCCTACGCTTAATGATTTCGCAGGTATTCCACCCCAGATAGTTATAGAATCCGCAAACGCCTGTGGCTGCCTGGACGAGCAGCACAGCTGCCAGAAGATAGAAAACTATCTGCCATTCCCTGCCAAGCCAGAAGAATGCCGCCAGTATGCAAGCCTCTGCCAGAACTACTCTAAGCAGCCTGTCCAAAGTGCCTACGTTCCTCACGATGAGGGTGGTCTGGCCGCTGCTATTTAAGGCTTTGCGGGAATGCTGTCACCTTCTCCATTCGTAACCCTGGCATTCGTCCAGGTATGCTATACACCTGGGGGTCAACCTGAAGCACTCTTCCTCCTGCTCTATCAGCCTGGCCTCCTCCAGCATGGCTAAATGGTCCTTGAGATCCTTTGCCGCTATATCCAGCTTATCCTCCAGTTCCCATATCCTCATCATGTCCAGCCCGATTAAGTCCAGGATATTTCTCCTGGTCTCGTCGTCCAGAGCAGCTTTTTCCATTTTGTCGAGGCTTCCGGGCACCTGTTCCTTTTGCTCCATCGTCTTTGCCGTCCCTTACTTTTTCTTATATTTTATCCTTTAATCTTTATCTACGTTTCAGTTCATGATGGAGTTCGCCATAGCTTTAATCCGTTTTTTGTCCCGTAAAGGCTTATTAACCTTAAGGGGTGTAACTGCTGGAAGCTCTAGCTACAGGAAAAATAGTGTGGAAATAAATGGGGAGAAATAAGTAGGTGGGTTGAACTTGAAAAGATCTAAAGCCGTATTGGCTCTTTTGCTTTTGATAATGCTATTTGGCGCAGGAATTGCTGCCGGTCAGATCAACAGTACCCTTGGCCCTGCTGCAGGAGACGCTGCGGGAACCGTCCAGGCTCAGGGATATCTGGTCAGTAAGCCTGAAGGGCACACAGCAGGCAACTATGGCCTTGCAGCAGGATGGGGATGTCTTATATGGCTCAGCAAGCTGCGACGGCGACAGCCCCTGGAATGCGGCAGTTCTGGGGCAGATATCCGGCGACCGGGTGGAGCTGACAATGACATCCTTTCAGGATGGATCCATTGTCTCCCTGAGTTTTATGGGAACCATCGAGGGCGAGAGCATCAGGGGCAGCTTTGTCATGGCCGGTGACCGTGGGAGTGCCGACGCCGGCCTGTTTAACGCTGTGATGATAAATCCTGATCTGACGGCCTATTCACCTGCTGAGGTTTCGGGGTCTTCAGAGGCCGTCCAAACACCGGCTGCAGAAAATAATGCAGTTGCCGCGCAGACGCATCCTACTCAGCTGGGGAACCCCAAGTACAGAGATGTGCATACGATGGCGGGCATGGTTCCAGAAAACCTCGGGGTGGGCTTCATAGGAGATGGAACCATGGGCGCCGGTGGCATGGGCATGGGATAGCCATGCATGTGCTTCCTTTTAAATACTTGAATTGCATCTTGGAATGAGCCTGAAAAATTTATGGGTGCATCCTTCAAGGTGATACAGTGATGCAGGTAATGAACGTTCCATGCTTTAGGGCAGCGTACGACATAAGCCTGGTCCTGGGCGAGGCCGCCACATATCCCGGCGACACTCCTTACTCCAGGGAAATGATGTCCGAGATTGCATCCGGAGGCAGCTGCAATCTCTCCGATCTCATCCTCTGCGCCCATGCGGGGACTCACCTTGATGCTCCTGCTCATTTCATAGCTGGCGGAAAAACCCTGGATCAGTATCCTCTAGACCGTTTTCTTTTGTCTGCTCATGTCGTGTTTGTCGAGGATGAGGTATCAATTGGCGGCGATGCCCTGGACGGCCTTAATATCGATAGGGGTGAAGCGCTGCTGTTCAAGACAAAAAATTCTCTTAGAGGCCTTCCACGGCTTTCGGCCTTTTCAGAGGACTTTGTGCACCTATCTGAGGACGGGGCAAGGCGCTGTCTGGATCTGGGTGTGAGCATGGTTGGAATCGATTACCTCTCCATTGAGAAGTTCGATAGCGATCAGTCTCGCGTTCACCGGCTCCTTCTTCAAGGCGATGTGCTCATACTCGAGGGGATCGATCTCAAGGAGGTCCCTCCGGACAAATATCTTCTCCTCTGCGCTCCATTGCTGATCAAAGGTGCAGAAGCCGCCCCTGCAAGGGCAATTCTGGCGAGGCGGTGATGCATTGGTGGACCAAAGCTCCGTATACAGGACAGTCCTGGACGGCCTGGATGATGCAGTCTTTGTCTTCGACCTGGAAAATCGCCTCATTTTCATGAACCAGGCGGCAAAGGCTATATCGAGAGCGCGGCTGAATGCGTCCTATGGAAACGAATTTGAAAAATTCGAAGAATATGAAGAATTCGAAGAATCTGAAGGATTACCAGGCACCTGCAATGATCGCATTTTAGGCGGCCTTGATCCTGAGGGCAGAATAGAAGAGGCATTGAGATGCAGGGAACGACCCGGGAAAGGCAGCTTAATATTGGGCGAAACGGCCTTTGAGTTCTCCACCTCGCCTCTATTCGATGATGGCAAATTGATAGGATCATCCATTTTTCTAAAAAAGCCGTCGGACCCGGTCTTACCGGCAAAGGATTCTCATTCAAAGCCCCAGTCGGACCTTGATCGCGGCAATGATGTTGAAATAGAGCTTAGGCGAAGGGACACCATTCTGGCGGGCGCAGTTTTGGCCATAAACCATCTGCTCATAGCTGGCGAAAAGGAGGCCGCCATCAACCAGGCCCTAGAGGTCCTGGGCAGCACTGTTGATGCCGACAGGGTTTACGTTTTCGAAAATATAACGGCAGATGAGGGCGAACGTATGCACAGGCTCTGTTATGAGTGGGCCAGGGACACTGTCGATTCTCAGATGAGCAATAAAGAATTTCATGAATTATCCTATGAATCTCTGCCTGGTTGGTATGAGACCCTCTCCAGCGGCAGGCCGATTAGGGGCTTAACCCGTGACCTTCCTGAAAAGCATCGCGAGTTCATGCAGAGGCTTTCGGTCCTTTCTTATCTTATCGTTCCCGTTTTTGTTGAGGAACGCTTCTGGGGGTTAATTGGCTTCGATGATTGCCGTGCGGAAAGGGCCTGGACATGGTGCGAGGCATCCATACTGCTGACGATGGCCGGGGCTCTTGGAGGAGCGCTAAGTCGGTGGCAGGCAGATCAAGAGCTGCGGGAGAGCGAGGAGAAATACAGGGAGCTGGTCGAAAGCTCGAACAGCATTATAATGCGAAGGGATATATCAGGCAGGATTACATTTTTTAACGAATTCGCCCAGAAGTTCTTCGGCTACTCCCAGGAGGAAATCCTGGGCAAAAGCGTGATCGGGACGATAGTGCCTCCTGTTGACTCATCCGGCAGAGACCTCGCGGCGATGATTGAAGCAATCGGAAAATACCCGGAGCGCTATGCATCGAACTTCAATGAGAATATGCGCTCCAATGGGGAGCGGGTATGGGTTGCCTGGACCAACAGGCCTCTACGAAACGAGGCTGGCGAGACTGTTGAGATTCTCT
The DNA here is from genome assembly GCA_964534145.1 of uncultured Methanotrichaceae archaeon. Taxonomy (GTDB): domain Archaea; phylum Halobacteriota; class Methanosarcinia; order Methanotrichales; family Methanotrichaceae; genus CAWJYS01. The sequence continues at coordinate 6,800 of CAZHNU010000015.1, forward strand.
GCATTGGAAATGATATCACTGAAAGAAAGAAGGCTGAAGAAAGGCTAAAGCAAGCCCATAAACACCTTCTTGAGATCATTGAGTTTTTGCCCGATGCCACCTTTGTAGTTGACAGGGATAAGAAGGTCATTGCCTGGAACAGGGCTCTTGAGCTCATGACCGGTGTATCCAAGGAAACCGTCCTTGGAAGGGGCAATTGCATCTACGGCCTGCCTTTTTACGGCCAGCCCAGGCCCATGCTCATAGATTTAATTGACGGCGACATCGATGAGATTTTATCCGACTATTTCTTTGTGGAGGAGAAGGATGGTAAGCTCTATGCTGAAGCCTTTATGCCGTCGCTTTACGGGGGATGCGGGGCATACATCTGGGCTACGGCATCTCCCCTGTACGATGATGAGGGCAATTTGATCGGTGCGATTGAGTCCATCAGGGATGTGACAGAGCTAAAGGAGGCATCTGAGGAGCTGAGAAAAAGAGATGTCCTATTGGCAGGCGTGGCGGCAGCTGCAAATGCCCTGCTGTTTACCCGCGACCATGAGGCTGAGATTGGCCAGGCTCTCGAGATACTGGGCCTGTCGGCTGATGTGGATCGCGTACTTATCTTCCAGAACCATTTGTCGCCGGGCGGGGATCTCCTCACAAGCCTCAAATATGAATGGTGCAGAAATGGAATATCTCCTCAAATTGGTGATAGCGGACTAAAGGATTGTCCTTTTGAAAGGTCTCTGCCGAGCTGGCATGCAGCACTTGCAGCCAAAGAAATAATTAGCGGTTTGGTAAAAGATTTTCCTCCAAATGAAAGATCAATCCTGGAGCCTTTCGGCATCGTTTCTCTGCTTGCCGTCCCGATAACAGTTAACGGCGAGCACTGGGGTTTCATAAGCTTCGACGACTGCCGCCAGGAAAGATCATGGAGCAAGACAGAGATATCGATACTCCGGTCTGCTGCGGGAAGCATCGGAGCGACCATCGAACGCGAGGAGGCAGTGGAAGAGCTGCACGAGACCAGGGATTACCTGGAGAACCTGCTTGATTATGCCAATGCGCCCATAATTGTTTGGGACCCGTCGTTTCAGATAACCAGATTCAACCACGCCTTCGAGAGGCTTACGGGGCTTAAGGCCGGCGAGGTCATAGGAAAACCGCTTGAAATACTATTTCCCGAGCAGAGCCGAAGCGAGTCTTTAGCCTATATACGCAAAACCCTGATGGGTGAGCGTTGGGATGCAGTGGAAATTCCAATCCTTCGAAAGGACGGAGCTGTGAGGACAGTTCTGTGGAACTCTGCAACGCTCTACGATAAGGACGGCTGCACGGTTGTCGCAACTATTGCCCAGGGCCAGGATATAACCGAGCGCAATCAGGCGGTGGAGAAGATCAACTACCAGGCCTCGCTGCTTGATCAGGTTCGAAATGCTGTGATCGCCACGGACATGAAAGGAAACATCGTTTACTGGAACAGGCATGCAGAGGTCCTGCACCAGTGGACCGCAGAGGAGGTCTTGGGAAGGAATATTGCGGAAACCACGGTCCGCGAAGGCATGGTCGATAAGATGCACAAGGTTATGGAGAAGATATCTCGTGAAGGATTCTATGAGACAGAGCTTCAGGTGAGGAGGAAGGACGGAAGCATCTTCCCGGCCTATTACATTTTCAGTGTTATAAGGGATATTCACGGACAAAATATCGGTTTTGTTGGCGTCAGCATCGATATCACTGAGCGCAAGCGTGCAGAGGCCGATTTGCGGCAATCTATCGAGAAGGCTCAGTCGGCCACGCGGGCGAAATCTCAGTTCCTGGCCAATATGAGCCATGAGATCAGGACGCCCATGAACGCAATCATCGGCCTGACAGGCCTACTGCTAAATACAGAGATGACAGCGGAGCAAAAGGACTACATAGAGACTATCAGGAGCAGCGGGGATTCGCTGCTCGCGATCATCAACGATATATTGGACTTCTCCAAAATCGATGAAGGAAAGATGGATATTGAGTGCCAGCCCTTTGACCTTGTTGACTGCATCGAGGCATCTTTGGACCTGGTGGCTCAGTCGGCTGCCAGGAAGGCCTTGGATCTTTCTTATTCAGTGAGTCCAAATGTGCCTCAGAGGATAATGGGGGATGTGACCCGGCTTCGCCAGGTTTTGGTAAACCTTCTGAGCAATGCAGTCAAGTTCACGGACCGGGGCAGCGTTTCCGTTGCAGTCTCATGCCAGTCCAGCTCATGTCGATCCGAGAATCCACACTACGAAAATCCAAACTGCGAAATACTGTTTGCTGTAAGCGATACAGGAATTGGGATATCTCAGGATAGGATGGATCGCCTCTTCCAGACATTCAGCCAGGTTGACGCCTCGATGACTCGCAAATATGGAGGGACCGGCCTTGGACTCGCGATTAGCAAAAGGCTTGTAGAGCTTATGAACGGACGGATCTGGGCACAAAGCGATCCTGGGATGGGCTCGACATTTAATTTTACAATTGCAGCTAAGGCTGCTCCTGCCCAATCTCTCGTAGAGCTGGCGGGAAAAAGTGTGCTTATAATATCTCTGGCGGAGGTGTCGAGGAACGGCCTATGCAGCCAGCTTCGCTCATGGGGCATGCGTCCGCAGCTGGCCTCGTCCTGCCGGGATGCCTTGGACCGGGTGGCACGTCAGACATTTGATCTGGCAATTCTGGATATGGATATGACAGATGCCAAATCCTTCATGCAGGAGGTATCATTCCATAAAGCTCCGCCGGTAATTGCCTTTGGATCAACTGAAGGAGTCACGGCATCCTTTGCAGCAGTCGTTTCCAGGCCGGTGAGGATCCCCTATCTGGCTGAGGCTCTAGTCAAGTCATCCAAGGAGGAATCTGTCCAGAGGGCAATGCCGGCAAAAATTGATCCTTCAAAGATAGGGGCGCGGCATACAAGGATCCTGCTGGCAGAGGACAATGCGGTGAACCAGAAGGTGGCCATGCGCATGCTGGAGCGTCTGGGCTACAGGGCTGATGCGGTTGCAAACGGCCTTGAGGTGCTCCAGGCTTTAAAGCGGCAGGCCTATGATCTGATCCTCATGGACGTGCAGATGCCGGAGATGGACGGCCTGGATGTCACAAGAAGGATACGCGCAATGAATGCGGGATGCCAGCCTTATATCATCGCAATGACTGCTCATGCTATGAAGGGCGACCGAGAGGAATGCATCGCGGCGGGCATGAACGATTATGTCTCCAAGCCTGTCAGAATGGAGGAGCTTCATCTGGCTCTTGTGCGAAGCATGGGATATGTGTGCGATAGCACTGCAATCGATCGTCAAGCCCTGATGAACCTCCGCAAGCTGCAGATGGATGGCGAGCCCGATATAGTTCAGGAGCTGGGCAGCATGTACCTTCTGAGAACTCCATCCAGAATAGCGGCCATGAAAGATGCCATGGTCAGGAGCGATGCAGAAGGGCTTAGGCGCGAGGCCCATAACCTTAAGTCCAGCAGCGCCAACCTCGGGGCACTTCGGTTATCATATTTATGCAAAGATCTGGAGGCCTTCGGTCGGTTGGGAGACCTAAAAGGAGCACAAGAGCTGATGATGCAGGTCGAGTCCGAGTTTGAGCGGGTCAGGCAGGCGTTGGAGTCGGAAATTTCAGTGATTTCAGTTCATTCTGCCTGAGATGCCGTATTCCGCAATAACTTTATTGAAATATCCTCGATTATTTCTGTCCCGATAAAGCAAAGTAAGCCAGCAGCGCCTCGAGCTGTATCCTCTCGTTTGCCCCTTCGGTCATTCTGAAATCGATCTCGCCTATTCTGTCGATGAGTCTGACCTTTTCCGTGTCGGGCATATCCATATCCAGCATGGCCCGGTGCATCTGCACTATCACATCCTCTCCGGATAGTCCTTTGGACAAAAGCAGGTCGTCGAGCATGTTTCTCGCGCTCGCAAAGTCCCCGGATAGGGCGACATTGATGAACTGCTTGATCTCCTCGGGCTTGGCTGTGGCTGTAATCTGGTAGATTGTCTCCTCGTCCACCCGATCTCCGATAAGGGCCGCAGCCTGAAGAGCATTAATCGCTCTTCTCATGTCTCCTCCTGCCACATACTCAATGGCCTGCATTCCTGCATCAGTTACGGCCAGTTTCTCCTGCTCGGCGATGAATTTTATTCTCTTTGAAACAGCAGCGCTGGACAGCGGCTTGAACCGATAGACGGCACAGCGAGACTGAATGGGCTCAATGATCTTGGATGAGTAGTTGCAGGAGAGGACGAACCTGGTCGTGGCGCTGTAGCGCTCCATGGTTCTTCTAAGAGCACTCTGTGCGTCGTTGGTGAGTGCGTCTGCCTCGTCGAGAAAGATGACCTTGAAGTCGGCATCACCCAGGGGGGCCATGCGGGCAAAGTCCTTGACCTTATGCCGGATGATGTCTATGCCCCTCTCGTCGCTGGCGTTCAGCTCGATGAAGTTGTTTCTCCAGGCATCCCCGAATATCTCCTTGACGATCGATATCGCAGCTGCCGTTTTCCCTACCCCCGGCGGCCCGGAGAAGAGCAGATGAGGCAGGTTCCTGGTCTTGACATAGGACTTCAGACGCCTGATGATCTCGTCCTGGCCGACGATATCGTCCAGCCTCTCGGGCCGGTACTTCTCGATCCAGATCTCCTCTTTAATCGTGACCCCTCTCTTTGGGATTTCGAGCTGTCAATATATCAATATTCCTTTCCGCGAAAGAACTCCTAAAACAAGGTCACAAAGGCTAAATATAGAGTTGGATATGATGGCATTCGTTTTTCGGAGGACATGATCGTGATTACTGAGGTCGCGGGACAGTATAGTGCGCAGGATATTGAGAACCAGGTGAGAGATCTGTGGGAGAGGACCGGAGCCTACAAGAGGGTCCGGGAGATGAGGAAAGGGGGAAAAAAGTTCTTCTTCGTGGACGGGCCGCCATACACCACAGGCAGAATTCACCTGGGAACCGCCTGGAACAAGGTGATCAAGGATTCTGTTCTCCGCTACAAATCCATGAACTGCTTTGAGGTCAAGGACAGGGCAGGATGGGATATGCACGGCCTCCCGATAGAGGTCAAGGTGGAGGAGTCCTTCGGCTTCAAAAATAAAAAGGACATCGAGGCCTACGGGGTCGACAAGTTCATTGAGCGGTGCAAGGAGTTTGCCCTGCGGCAGAAGGACGACATGACCGTCCAGTTCAAGACCCTCGGCGCCTGGCTGGACTGGGACGACCCCTACATGACCCTGAAGAACGAGTACATCGAGGCCGCCTGGTGGACGCTGAAGAAGGCCCACGAGCACGGCCTACTGGAGAGGGGCCTTCGGGTCGTCAACTGGTGTCCCCGCTGCGAGACGGCCATCGCAGACTCAGAGGTCGAGTACTGGGACGAGACCGACTACTCCATCTACGTGAAGTTCCCCGTCGAGGGCGAGGAGAATACCTACATAGTGATCTGGACCACCACTCCATGGACCATCCCTGCAAACGTGGCAGTGGCCGTACATCCCTCCTTCCAGTACGCAAAGGTCAAGGCCTGGAAGGAGGGCGGCCAGGCTGATACCCTCATCATGGCCTACGACCTGATGGAGTCCGTCTTAAAGGAAGGACGCTACAGGGATTACGATCTGCTCGGCATTCTCTCCAGCGACGATATGCAGAAGCTGAAATACCGCCATCCCCTTTTGGACCTGGTTCCCAAACAAAAGGAGATCGCTCACGGCGTTTATGCAGCAGATTTCGTAACTGCGGAGAATACCGGCTGCGTCCATATAGCTCCCGGCCACGGCCTTGAGGACTACGAGCTGGGGCTGGAGAAAGGACTTAGGGTCTTTTGTCCCGTTGGCGAGGACGGGCGGTACACGGAGGAGGCAGGTGAGAAGTACAGGGGCAAGTACGTGAAGGAGGCCGACGGCGAGGTCATCCTGGACCTCGAGGAAAGGAAGCTTCTCCTGTCGCAGGGAAGGCTCGCCCACAGGTACGGTCACTGCTGGCGCTGCAAGACGCCCATAATTTTCATTGCCACGAGCCAGTGGTTCCTGAGGATATCCGACCTGAGGGATAAGATGCTCGACGAGATATCCAAGGTTACCTGGTATCCCGAGTGGGCTGGGTCAGCTCGCTTCGCAGACTGGATCAACAACGCCCGGGACTGGTGCATCTCGCGTCAGAGATACTGGGGCATCCCTCTGCCCATCTGGAAGTGCCAGGCATGCGGGAAGATGGAGGTGATCGGCACTGCCGAGGAGCTGGAGGAAAGGTGCGGCTGCAAGGTTCCTGACCTTCACAGGCCCGATGTGGACAAGGTGATGCTGGATTGCCAGTGCGGAGGAAAAATGAAGAGGTCGCCGGACGTCTTCGATGTCTGGTTCGACAGCGCTGTTGCCTCGTGGGCTACTTTGCGGTTCCCAAGCCATGAAAAGGAGTTTGAGGACTGGTGGCCTGCGGACTTCATCACAGAAGGGCACGACCAGACTCGAGGCTGGTTCTACTCGCAGCTCGGGGCCTCAATGGTCTCATTTGGAAGGGCTCCATACAAGAGCGTGCTCATGCACGGATTCACCCTTGACGAGCAGGGCAGAAAGATGTCGAAAAGCATAGGAAACATCGTCCAGCCCGAAGAGGTCGTGAAGAAGTACGGGGCAGATACGCTGAGATTTTACGTCCTGGGAGCCAACGCTCCCTGGGAGGACCTGCACTTCTCCTGGGATGCTGTGGAGAACACCAACAGGATGCTCAATATTTTCTGGAATGCTTACAGGTTTGCTCTGCCCTATATGATCCTGGACGGGTTCGACGCCTCCAAGGCCGACCTTTCCCGCTGGTCTGGATCTCTTCGGGCTGAGGACCGCTGGATTTTGTCAAGGGTCAACAGCCTGGCGCAGTCGGTAAGAGCAGACATGGAGCAGTATCAGCTCCACAGAATTGCCCGGTCCATATCGGACTTCATCCTGGAGGACCTATCCCGCTGGTACATCCAGCTCGTCAGGCCGCGCACCTGGATCGAGCAGGACGATCCCGATAAGCTTGCGGCATATGCCACAATTTACGAGGTGCTGGTAACCCTGAGCAAGGTCATGGCCCCGTTCACCCCGTTCCTGGCCGAGACAATATATCAGAACCTGGTCCGCGGCCTGGACCCGAAGGCTCCCGAATCGGTGCACATGTGCGACTGGCCCATGGCCAAGGAGGAGTTCATCGACAAACGCCTTGAGGATAGTATGGCCCTTGTGAGGGAGGCCTCTGAGGCGGCATCAAATGCACGCCAGAAGGCAGGCCGAAAGCTTCGATGGCCCGTATCTGAGATCGTCATCTCTCCGTCCAAAGATGTCATAGATCTCGGCATCCTTGAAGGAGTTTTAAAGGGCCAGACCAACTCCAAGAAGATAACTGTGCTCTCGCCCGGCGAGAAGCCCAGGATGGATCTGGAGATGTCTCCCGTCCACAAGAAGATCGGGCCTGTCTTCAAGGGCGAGGCCAGGACGGTCGTGGAGGCCCTAAAGGCCGCAGATCCTTTCCAGGTATTTGGGCAGCTAAACGATGCAGGAGCCGCGGTTGTGGCATACCAGAGCAAGGACTATTCGATAACCAGGGAAATGGTTGAGTTCAAGGAGATACCCCCTGCCAATCTTTCTGCTGCAGAGTTCTCGAAGGGCTTCGTCTATGTGGATGTGACGCTGACTCCCGAGCTTGAGGCGGAGGGCTACGCACGTGAAATTATCAGACGGATTCAGGATATGCGAAAAGAGCTCGACCTGCGCGTCGAGGACCAGATAAGGGCAATAGTCGATATCGAAAGCAAGCCCATCCTGGATCTGGCCTTCAGGGAGAAGGATTACATAGCCAACGAGGTCAGAGCCTCGGAAATGCAGATGGGACTTGGACTTAGCGTTCGGGGAAGTCTTGTCAAGGATTGGGAGATCGAGGACGTGTGCGTGAGAATCGGCATAGAAAGGCTCTGATCGCCGGTGATTTATAAGATGAGCATACAATATGAGGCTATGGAGGCTCCCATCGCTGTCAGGGTAAAAGGAGTTTATATTGCAGAATCATCAGGCTGCACTCCTGCACCTGTTGTGCTCCTCGAGGACGATAAGGCCAGGATAGTTCCCATTTTTGTGGGGCTGTCTGAGGCCATCTCCATCTACCATGCCCTCTCAGGAGAGCTTTCTCCCAGGCCAATGACCCATGACCTCTTTATATCTGTTCTGGAGAGCCTCAACGCAAACATAATCAAGGTGCTCATCGACGATCTGGATGGCGGGATCTATTATGCCCGCCTCTCCATTAAAAATAACGCCCAGCAAAGCGAGATCGACGCCAGGCCCAGCGATTGTCTTGCACTGGCCCTTCGGGCCAAGGCTCCAATCGAGATCCAGGAGAAGGTCGTAAACGAATCGAGCATCAGCAAAAGCGACATGGAAAAGCTGATCAGCATAGAGAGCTTTTTACAGTAATCGATTGCAGGCAAATGGGAAATCTCTAACGTCTGCCAGAGTTCAAACGAATATCTTCTGCAATCGCCTTCCTTTTCAGTCGCCTTCCTTTTCAGTCACTTTCCTTTGCAATCGCATTCCTTTACATTCGATTTCTCTGCAATCTCATGTGCTCCTATGGCAAAATTTCATATCGTTTAGAGACAAATGAAATAGCTGGAATGAGGCGATTCATCAGGTCCAGGATGCACATGGGGGCATGGGCGGTCTTCATCGTGCTGATGATTTTGGTGCTGCAAAACTCTCTCTCCGACAGCATATCTTTGGGCAGGTTTGTCAACAGCAGCTCTGATCTGTCCTTTGATGAGGAGCTGAGCAACCAGATCTGGGTGATATTAAAGCTGGTCATCTTTCTGCCGGTGATTGTCTTCTGGATTCTGGATAAAAAGAGGCTGATGTGGATCTCCATTGTGATCGGCAATTGCCTCCTCACCTTCGAGCTGATCGTCAGCACCATTTTGCTGGTATTGACTCTGAGCGCCGACACCTCTGCTCAGGTCTATATCCTGATGAACGATACAGTTTTGGTGATGGTCATCAACATCCTGATCTTCTCCTTCTGGTACTGGATGATAGACTCTCCGCTCTTGCGGCAGGGGACATATCGCGAATCTGAGCCCTGGGATCTGCTGTTTCCCCAGAGGGCGGGAAATATTCCAGGGTATGACAACTGGATTCCCGGATTTCCGGATTACCTCTTCGTGGCCTTTACTGCAAGCTTCGCCTTCGGTCCGACGGACACAATGCCCATATCCCAGCGCTCCAAGGCCTTTATGCTGCTGCAAGCATCTATTTCAGTCATTACAATTGTTGTGCTGGCCGGGAGAGCCCTGAGCCTGCCGAATTTCAACTGATATTAGGAGCCAACGATATTAAATAAATTTATTAAATTAACATTATCCAAATGATATAATTAAAAGAACATCGTTAGCTGACATTGATCCTGTATTCGCCCTTCTTTCCGGCCTTTTCCTCAGGTTTCGCCTCCTGTTCCGACAGGCATCTCAGGACGTTTGAGCCCTCGATGTCCATCAACCATCTTGTGCTCGCCCATCTAAGTGGAACATCTATATCTGTCCTAATAAAGCAGGTCGCGTCCTCGGGCATGTTCATGCCTACTGCCCCCATCACCTTTTCGATGATGCTCGGCTCGCTTCTCTCCTTTGCCATTCTCTTTAACTGAATGCTCGCGACGTCCAGGAGCCTCTGGTGAACGAAGAACTGGTGGCCTAGGAAATCGATTGTGTCTGAGATGGAGACATCGCCACCGTATGCCTCTTGAAGTCTTTGCTGCAAGTCGATAACTGCATCGTAAACATCATCGCTTATGGGAAGATACCTGTCGGCCATTTTATCTCACCTTTTTTAATTAGGATGTTCTTAAAATATAGCTTTTCTTATTGGAAATTTTTCTGTTATGAAACGCGGTTGCTGTGATCTCCCTCAGAGATATCCTTTGACTGAAGCTTCCCCGCTGGAAGCTCCGCTGGAAAGCATCCTTTCCCTTGCATGGGCAACCTGGCAAAAGTATGGAATACAGCCGTCAATTCGTCCCGTCTCCAGGTAGGCGTGAGCAGGACACCAGGTGCACAGGTTCTTGATGGCGCAAATTCTGCAGGTGCTTAGAAAGGCCTCGTCGTTCGATCGCATGTCTCTGACCTTTGAGACAAAGCTGTAGTAGGATTTGGCCAGGTTGCAGCCTTCGGGATCAAGGGTGAAGTCGGGGTGTTGAAGCGACATGCAAAGCCGGATGCGCCCATCGTACCCTAAAACGAAGCTCCCGACTCCAGTTCCGCAGTGGAAGAGGTGGCTGCATTTGGTGTGGCAAAGCTCCGGCATAATGAGCTTGTTGCAACCCTTTTCAAGCGACTGGTATCTCTCCTGATCGGATATCTCAAGGGCCACGATCTCTTCGGGAGAAAGCCTCTCTGCCCTTATCAACTCGTTTCGCTCCTCGTTCCTGTCAAGGCGCATGTGAAGGAATGGATCGAACCTGAAGTAGTCTACTGTGTGAGCACGGCAAAACTCCGCGATTAGAGGAAGCTCATGGACGTTGGATCGAAGTGCCATGGCCTTAAGTCGGACCTTGAGGCCCCCGTCTTGAAGCAGCCCGAGCCCTTTCATGAAGGCCCGGAATGAGCCGGGAACGCGGGTCACGGCCTCGTATGTCTCTTTCGTAACTCCGTAAACTGTAACCTCCATGTCCTCGGGCGGATACCGCCGAAAGAGATCGACGTGCTCCTGGGAAATCAGGCAGGCGTTGGTAAAAACGGACACCAGGAGGCCCTTCTTCTTGAGGCCGATGTAAATGTCTTTGAAATCGTCCCGGAGCAGAGGCTCGCCTCCCGTGATCGTGCACCAGAGGGCCCCCATATTCACAGCCTGGTCGGCGATGCTCATGATCTGTTCAAATGAAGGCTCTCGCTCTTTGGCCAGGCGATCGCCCGCAGGGAGGCAGATGTAGCAGTGGCCGCAGTCGTTGTTGCAGCGTGCTGTCAGCTCTATCCGAAACTGCAGGATAGAACGCGATTGCAACATTTTTTCCCAGAGGTCGAAGTCGGCGACCGATTGAGATGAAACCAATGATGAATTCAAGTCCCTGTCCTCCTGATGAGCGGATACATGCTAAATCCGGTGCCCTGGAAACGAAATGGCCAGGCCTTCTCAGGTCCTGACAACTATTTTCCTCTTGAAGAGCTCTCTTATCAGGCCCACGACATCCTCCTCGATTTTCCCCGGCGGCGCTTCATACTCGGCCTTCAAAGCACCGGCCACGTCGCTTAGCTTTCGGCCGTCCAGCATCTCCCAGATCTCCCGGCCGGTATCCTTGAGGGTGTATATGTCATCCTCCATGTCGCCTATGCCGGATGCCAGGGGGACGATGATCAGATCGCCCATTATGTCTCTGGCCACGACGCCTTGGGAGGGAGCATATGCGCAGTTTAGAGAAATGTCTGTGTCCATCGTCTCACCTTTTTTATGGTTGAACTGTTCTTTCTTATTTAAAAAGTTATCGATAGTATATTTAGCCATGGTATCTCTAAGGATGGCTGCTAAAAAAGCGAATCTATAAAGCTTTCCAATTTCTCTTGATCTCATGTCTCAAGAAAAATAAGAAAAAAGAACGTGGCCAAAGGATACAAACAGTATATTTAGCGCAATATTTGGGCCTACATGAAACAGGTGCCGCAGCTATATAAACAACCGCTATTACTGATCGTTGCTCCGCCCCCACTACTCCTGCATGATACCAAAATATTTTCATCCGATCTTCTCTTTGTAAGTACCAGCAGTGCAGGGCTATTCCATTGTTTTTTCATTTGCTATCTCCTAAAATGTTTTATTCTGTTATCCTTTCTAAGCTTATATATTTTATGCAAAATTAATGGTAATTCTGTTATTTTTTTGGAATCTATAAATCTCTTTCTTTACTAATCTGCTTCTTATTTTTTACAGAACCAGTTGAATATTACAAAAAACCAGGAATTGACTTCAAATGGACCTCCAAGCCATTTCGCGAATTCATGCGCAGGTGTTGCAGTAGGAGTCGGAACACTCGCCTACGGATGATTCATATGGCCCTCTGATGCTGTCTTTGCATGCCTGCAAAATAATATCATCCGATCGTCTCTTTGTAAGTACCAGCAGCCCAGGGCTCTTCCAATATTTTTTTACTGGTGCCCGTAATTCAAGTCCTAATCCTCCTGATGATTGGCTTGGCAAGCATGTAGGCCAGGAAAAGAGACGGGCGGATCAGGTCCGTGCGGTTTAAGTGGGCGATAACAACCTTCTCCGGCCCTAGCCCCAGCCGGATTTGTCTGCCGTTTCTCTCCACCTTTGTTACAACTCCTAGAACCCGTGATGCAGAGATTAGCCCGTCGGGCTCAGGGGTATTGTCGCCCCTGATGAGATAGCACTCACCCATTCTTCCCACAACTCTATGCACTGCGAGCTTCTCTGTTCCAGGCAGCAAAAAGGCCACGACATCCCCAAGCCTGCAGCGACCGCCAGCGGGCAGCGGCGAGACTGTGATGGTATCCAGGTTCCTTATGAACGGGTACATGCTAAAGCCGGTGGCCTGAAAGCGGAATGGTTTTCCTATCTCTGTGACGGCTCTCACAAGCTCGATTAAAGCCGTCATTGAAAGTGTGTCCTCTCCGCAGTTTACGGCGAACCTGGATTCCTTCTCAGGTCTGGACAACTATTTTCCTCTTAAATAGCTCTCCCACAAGGCCCACGACATCCTCCTCGATTTTCCCAGGCGGCGCTTCGTACTCGGCCTTCAGAGCATCGGCCACGTCGCTTAGCTTTCGGCCGTCCAGCATCTCCCAGATCTCCCTACCGGTTTCCTTGAGGGTATAGATGTCGTCCTCCATGTCGCCTATCCCTGATGCCAGGGGGACGATGATCAGTTCGTCCATTATGTCTCTGGCAACGACGTCCTGGGAGGGGATATATGATGAATTTAGAGAAACTTCTGTCTCCACATTCTCACCTTCTTGACTAAGACTATTTTCCTTACTTAAAAGGTTATCGCCGATATATTTGGCCGTAATATATGCTAAAGGCATATCATTATAAATGATGAAAAACCTTTTTTGATAATTATTTTAGCATCATTTGCTATATTGGTGTACAGTTCGGTCCCCAATAACAAGAAAAGGATGGGATCAGACGACGAGTGCATGCCATCTGTGAATAAGAAATTAACTTTGCATACAAGAATCGCAAATTACGGTACATTCCATAAAGGTGGTTTCCGGTCCACCGCTACCCTCCTTGCATAAAGCCAATATGACCTCATCCGATCTTCTCTTCGTAAGTATTAGCAGTTCAGGGCTATTCCACTGTTTTTTCATGTGCTGTCTCCTTTAATCTTTTATTTTGTTGTCCTCTCTCAGTTTATATAACTTACGCTAAAATTAATATCGGTTATAGTATCCTTTGCAATCTATAATTCACCCTCGTTACTGGGGCAACCTTTGTTTTTAATCCCATGAATTTATGCACAGTTGTTGCAGTAGGAATCGGAACACTCGCCACCTGGTGATTCAGATGGCCCTCCGCTGCTGTCTTTGCATGCCTGCAATATAATCTCATCCGATCGTCTTTTTGTGAGTATCAGCAGCACAGGGGTTTTCCATTGTTTTTTCATTGGCCATCATTCTAAATTATTTTGTACACATTCAAATAGCTTTCGCTAAATGTCTTATCCATTTTTATCTCTACCTCTTGAAACCTCCCATGCATTCTCTCTATCCTTCAAGAGCCCCAGGTCCCTTGCCCTTTTGTGAGCCACTTTGCAAAGATATTCCACCGGAGTGTCCAGCGTTCCATTTTCCATCCAGGACTTGGCAGGACACTGCTCGCAAAGGCCCTTCAGGAAGCACCGGGCGCAGCGGGCGAGGTACTCGGGATTCTTTGCCCTTATCCCTCGAAGCTTTGGAAAGCGGTTCTCCAGGGCATCCTTCAGGGAGACTTCCCTGAGATTGCAAACCAGCTCAGGAACCCGAAGCATCATGCAGGGCTGGAAAAATCCATAGGCGTCCACGCACCCGCCCTTGCCGCAGCCGCAGGAGAAGATCAGGTCGCCAGATGATTTCATGAATTTGGCGCAAAACTGCCTCATCTCCTCGTAGTATCTGTCCCGATCCCTGGTGAGGACGGCGAGGCCCTCCTCCGGAGTTGCCCGGACAGAGCGGATGAGCGCGTTCTTCTCCTCGGAGTCCCTTCGTGCCCGCAGGTCGAAGAGGCAGGAGTACATGGGAAGCTTTTTCATCCACGGAATATTCGAGGCCCAGGCCTCGAAAGCGTCCAGGTCGCGCCTGTTTTGCGGAAGGACTGCGGCCTTGACCACGAAGGGAACGCCCCGCTCCCGCAGAAGTTCGATTCCCCGCATGGCCGCCCGATAGGAACCCGGCGTTCTGGTCACGGCCTCATAGGACTTTTCCGTCATGCCGTAGACCGATATCTCGACTAGCTCTTTGGGCGGGATATCTACAAACAGGTCTGCCAGATGAGGAGTTATGAGACAGCCGTTTGTAAATAGCATCACCTTCATCCCCAGGCGGCGGGCGAAGAGGTAGATCTCCTCAAAGTCCTTTCGCAGCAGCGGCTCGCCTCCCGTGAATCGGACAGTGAGACAGCCAAGCCCTGCAGCCTCGGCGAGGATGGCCTTGATCTCCGATGCTGTCATCTCGCGCTCTCTGGCAGGGCTGTCGGCTGGCAGGTTGATGTAGCAGTGGATGCAGTTGTTGTTGCACCTTTCAGTCAGCTCCATGTCAAGGCGGCCGAGAAGCTGCGGGCTCTTGATGTGGCTGTAGTCCACATCCCTGACGTAGCTGCTCATGGTCCAGCCACCATTGCAGCAGGCAGAAACTTCTCCTTTATTCTATCAACTATCCGGCCGCTGAGGTCGAACCTGACTCGATAGCAAGGAACCCTGGACACCATCTCTCCCACAAGCTCAAGAGATCGGCTCCACCACTGCGCGCTCTCCACAGGCCGTATGAGGCACGGCAAAATTCTCTTTGCCGCCTCCATCCTGTCGCTGACAGCGATTATACAGTTCTCCTTCGCCTGCTCGACGAACATTATGGCAGCGACGGGAACTGATGCTGCAGAAACACAATGCAGATCCTTGAGCGCCCAGGTTCCGCAGGCAAAGCGGCCTTCCGGAGTGCTCCTTAAAATGTTCCTGTCGTCGCAAAGGGGCTTTGCGCATCCGCTGGCTAGAATCATATCTCTGATGGTTGATTTTCCTGCTGTCGATTGTCCTAAAAATAAAACTGCCCTGCCGCCAATTATCACGCCGCTGGAGTGAAGGAAACAGCCTCCGTAGCCGGAGAGCACCTCGGCCAGGGCCGTCTGGGTGAGAAAGATCTGATCTGAATAAACCTGATTGGGATCGCCGAATTCTTCTTTTCCCACCAACGGGCCGTAAATCCTCGCTTTTGTGTAATCGCGATTAAAGACGGCGATGCCGGTTAGCTTGCCCTTCAGATCCTCCTTTAAATAGATCCAGGAGTCGCCCTTCTTTCTCACTGTCCACAGGCTCTTTTTGTAGACGACCTCTCCCAGATCCTTGTCTCCTAAGTAGGGAAGATCTGCATGGTGTCTGATCTCAATTGTCTCTTTCCCTGGGCCGCTGACGGAAAAAAGCCTCATGGTGGGATGAAACATCTCGTCGCTAAGCACCGTATCGGAATCTATGCGAATCGTGATGCCGCCGCAGTTGAAGTATCGGCGGTGGTTTGCCTCCCAGTCCTCCTTGAACCTTTTATTCTCCCTGGCGATGCTGCAAAGATAATCCACCGGGCTTGAAAACCTCCCGTGCTCCAGGAAGCCGTAGACAGGACACCACCTGCAGTGCTCTCGCAGCTCGCATGAGCCGCACCCTTCATGGTATTCGCCTCCCCCGAGCACCTTATCGGAAAGCGACGGGATGAACTCCTCCCAGGCCTCCCTGAAGCTGCCCTTCCGGAGGTCATAGAGAAGCGCCGGGTCTTTGATATATCCGCAAAAGCTCATCTGTCCGTAGGGATCGATGTGGAAGTCCCGCCTTCCGGAGATGCAGCGGGCAAAGAGCCTGTCGTCACGGCTATGGCAGAAAGAGTGTTCTATGTGCTCTCGCTGCTCCAGCTCTTCTTCATAGGACAGGTCGGGCCGGTCAAGCTCAACTACGTCTTTTGGGGAAAGCCTCTGGCTTAGGATCTCGGCATTCTTCTCACAATCGCCGGAGGCTGAAAGATACAGCCAGGCAGCCCCCACCCTCCAGTATGGGCTGAGGCTTTTGGCGAGCCTTACCATATCTTTGTACTGGTGGAAGTTGTCCCTCATGGGAATTATCTGCACTATGAACTCGGCGCCCGTCTCCTGCAGCAGGGAAAACCCATTCATCGTTTTCTGGAATGAACCGGGATTCCTGGTGACGTGATCGTGGATCTCCGGCGTTCCCCCATAGATGGCAATCATCTTCCTGCCCTTGCGCCTCATGAGCTCTGCGATTTCCGGCGTGATCAGGGTTCCGTTGGTGTTTATGGAGTAGGAGGCCGATCTGCTGGTGATGTAGTCGAAGATTTCGGCGAAGTCGGGCCGGAGCATCGGCTCTCCTCCCGAGATCGACCACTTGCGGCAGCCCAATCGTCTGGCATCGTCTACCAAGGCCTTAATCTCACCTGTTGAGAGCTCCCTCTCTTTTTCTCGTGCGCCAGGCGCAATCCTAAGCCAGCAATGCCGGCAGTTGTTGTTGCAGCGATAGGTGAGATCAAGGCATCCTTCAAGGGGCAGCCTTGGGTCGGACCCTTTCACTTGATAATTAATGTAATGTTGCATATATATCTTCCACAATAGACTATATTTATATATAATACTTATACTATTAGTTTATCCTTCGAGGATCACTACATCATAGAATACATATTTTTCTTTTGTTATCCTTTAACATATTTAGTTTTTGCTGGTTAATAAGTAAACAAATTTTATGAGTCTAAATTGTTGAATTTAATTCATTATACGCTTCAAAATAATATCGGTCTTATCACTTCTTCTGGTTCTCTTTCCCGCGCCTACAAAGTCTTATCTGCGGTGATGATCCGGACAAAGACAGATACCTTTACTTATGATTAGCCACTCCCATAATTTCGGTGATTACATGTTTCCAGGTTTAGGAGGACTTGGGGGCCGTGGAGGCATGAGCCCCAAGAAGATGAAGGGTATGCTGAAGAACATGGGCATAGATATCGATGAGCTTGAAGGGGTAAAGGAGGTTGTCATCCGGCTGGAGGATAAGGAGATAGTCCTTGAGAATCCTTCTGTCGCGATTATGGATGCCCACGGGCAGAGAACCTACCAGATCTCAGGAGATGCTCACGAGAGATCTGCGTCAGGGAAAGAGCCTGAGCCGACGGTTGTCATTCCGGATACGGACGTCGAGCTGGTGGTGGCACAAACCGGTGTTGAGGCTGAGGCCGCAAGGGCCGCCCTGATCGAGGCCAAAGGGGATCTGGCAGCTGCCATCATGAAGCTTGGGGCAAAATAAAGGCCGTCTATTTAGCGGCTCATTAGCAGCTTACTAAAAAAATGGGTCCGAAGTGAGCGACGAGGTTAGGGCAATCCACGACCCTGTTTACGGAGCCATTTATCCCGACGAGCTGGAATGGCATCTGCTTAAGTCCCGTCCGCTGCAGAGGCTGAACGGAATAAAGCAGCTGGGCCTTGTGAATGCCGTCTATCCGGGAGCCAACCACACAAGGCTTGAGCACAGCCTCGGCACCATGCATATGGCGGGCATTATCGCCTCGCATCTCGGCCTTGGGTCCGAGGAGGTGCGAAAGGTCAGGCTTGCAGGCCTCCTGCACGACCTGGGGCATTCCGCTCTGTCGCATGCCGTAGAGGGGGTTCTCGGCCGAAATCCCGAGATCCAGCCGCTGCTTTCCGGCCGTCAGGTAAGCAGGCATGAGGAGTTCACATACGAGATCATAGCTGCGCATCCTTTTGGAGATAGCGCCCTTCAGCTGGCCGATGAGGCGTTCGGGAGTGCAGATCGGCTCTTTCGTGAGGTGGCAGAGATCGCCCTTGGCAGGAAGATGCCCTCAGGCCAGATAATTGCCGGCGATCTGGATGCGGACAGAATAGACTTTCTTCTTAGAGACTCTCATCACTCAGGCGTGAACCTCGGGCTTGTGGATGCCGACCAGATCGTCCAGGCGCTTACAATCCGCAGCGGCAGGATAGTTCTGGCCGGAAGCGGGGACTACAGGTCGGAGATGTCGCAGACAGCGGCAGAGTCGATGCTCGTCGCAAGGTCGCACCATTATAACGCCCTCATCCACCATCCGAGAGTTCAGTCCATCAGGGCAATGCTTTTGGCGGCGCTTGAATCGTCGCTTAAAAAGATGGAACCTGAGGAGGCCAGGTCCAGAGTTGTCCTGTTCTTTAAGGAATATACTGACCCCGACCTTCTCAGGTTTATTTGGGAAAAGGGCGATGACGGGGCAAGAGAGTTTTTAGAACGAATTAAGTTCGGCAGAGAGTATCCGCTGGCTGCCAGGTTCGACCACAGGTCTCTCCCGCCCGGAACTCGGATGGCCCTTTCCACCATCTCCAGAAACGGGAGAATGAGAAAGATATTCGAGGAGGGGCTAGGACGGAAATACCGGGCGCTGGTAGACATATCAGTCGGGAGCGGAGTTCCGCGCTCCATGCGCACTGAGGGCGATGGCTTCCTTTACGATGAATCTGCATTGTCCGCGGGCCTTGTCAGGTCTTTGACCCGCCAGATCGCCCTTTCCTTTTTCTCAGACCAAAAGGCCGAAGTTTCCCTAAAGGATATTGAGGATCAGTCCTTCAGGCTGCTTGCCTTCATTCGAAAGGAGAGCTATCTTCCAATCGACGGATTGCTGCTCATGTTCTACTCGCTTCATAAAATGCTTGGCGAGTCCTACGGTGAGCGTGTCCTCATCCCGAGGATTCGAAATATCACCTGGATATACAGAACTGTCTCGCGGTTGAAGGGCGAGGCGGGCCTTGCCGGGCTTTACGATTACTCGTTTCACTCTGACTTTGGCTTTCCCTACAGCGAGCGGCTTTTTGAGGACATCCAGATACTGGTAGCCATGGGAATGATTTACCAGGACATGCGTCACTACGAGCGAGAGGGGCGGTGGCTGCAGAGGTATGAGTATATGCTTGCCTCAGAGGGCCTGAGCTACGCTGCAGATGTGGCCGCCTCCTATAAAACGGAGGCAGAGCGTCTCGACGGCATATTGAGGCTGGAAAGGCATACCATACCCTACGACGTTGTGAGCATCGACTCCAAGAGGTATAAGGGGAAATATGAATCGAAAACATAGGCAGCAGGCGTGAGAATGACGCGCCCGCCATTAAAATAAATTACTTAAATTATTTTAACTCATCCTATGCTTCGTATAAGGCGCAGTATGGATTACCTCTATGGGTGTGTTGGGCGTCCAGTCATCCTGAAGGAACTGGAACCTGCTCTCGCCTGTCCAGGCTATGACGCCATCCTTATTGGCTGTTGCAGCTGTGTATGTTGGCGCGGCGGATGTATCTATTATCGACGTTGTGTTGTTGTTCAGGGATGTGTTTATGGATGCGTTGGTTGAGCTTGGCGGTACCCAGCTGTTGCTGAGGAATGAAGCAACGGATGGCGTGGTTAATAGGGCATTCTCTGGCTCCTCTGCCTGAGGAGCAGTTTTATCAGATAATCCCTTCGGGGCGGCTAAAGTAGTTGTTTCGTCCTGTGCCCACATAGAGGGCAGTAAGGCGCCAAGCGCCATTAAAGCGATTAATGCTATTATAATTCTCATAGTGACCGTTTATTACTCAGGTGCCTATAAATGTTTCCGTCGTAGGCGACCTCTGCCTTAGGCCTGAAGCCTTTGATGCCATATATCCCAAATAATGCTTAAAAAAAAGAAATAATGCTAAAAGAAATAATGAAGCAGGGAAGGCTCTTTAGCAGCCTTTTGCCCTATCTGCGGCATCACCCCATAAAGGCTTGAGGGACTTTTATCATAGCCATCGCCTAGACGGCCAGAAGGCTGACGACGACGATGGTGATGATGCCGATGATAATCATTTGAGCTCCCGACAGGATTGGCCTCTCATCGCTGATTCTGGCCAAAAAGACGCCCAGAGTGAACAGCACTATCAGACCCAGCGTTAGAGACGAGTAAAAGGCGGTATCCATTTCTATTCTGGGGACGAACAGGTAGGGCGCCACAAGAATGGCCGCACTGATGGCGGGGCTGATGCCGTCAACGAAGGCGATTACAAATGATGCGAACTCGGATGCCCTGGCAAAATGAGTTCCATCCATTCGCTGGAGCATCGCCATCTCCAGCTTTTTCAGGTCTCTCTTGCGCTCTGCCCGCTCTGCGAGATATGCGCCGCTAATCCCGGAGATGCCCATGGCCACAGCGCCTCCAATGCCCGCGGTTATTACTATATGTGGATCGTCAACCCCTGAGAAATGGGCTCCGATGACCACGCCCATTATGGTCAGGGTGCCGTCGAAGGCGTTCATGACGAATAGACGCCTGGCTATCTCGTGGGCGCGGCTTACCTCCAGATACTCCCTAAAGCGTTCTATTCTTTTTCTCATTTGATGATCAGAGACCTTCCCGTCATGGCCTGAGGCTTTGGAATTCCAAGAAGCTCCAGGGCGGTTGGCGCCACATCCGCCAGGATTCCGTCGTCTCTTAGCTCATGTGTCACTCCGTCGTTAATTATCAGCGTAAAGGGAACCTTGTTTGTGGTGTGAGCCGTATAGGGCTGACCCGTCTCTTTGTCTCTCATCCTGTCCGCATTCCCATGGTCTGATGTTAGGAGAACTGCTCCGCCTTTTTTTTGCACCTCATCCACCACCCGGCCCACGCAGGCATCTACCGCCTCTACTGCCAAAATTGCCGCCTCCAAAATGCCTGTGTGGCCGACCATGTCCGGATTAGCGTAGTTCATGACGATTAAATCATAAATGTCCTTTCGTATGCACTTCACCACCTCGTCGGTAACCTCAAATGCGCTCATCTCCGGCTTGAGATCGTAGGTGGCGATCTTCGGCGAGGGGATCAGTATGCGGTCCTCGCCCGGATTGGGTGTCTCCTTTCCTCCGTTGAAGAAATATGTGACATGGGCGTACTTCTCGGTCTCGGCGATCCTAAGCTGCTTTTTGCCTGCTGCGCTTACGACTTCGCCGAGGGTATCGTTCAGGTTTTGGGCGGGGAAGGCCACTGGCACGTCCAAGGCGGCGTCGTACTGCGTCATGCACGTATAGTGGATATCAAGCCTCCTTCTGGGAAATGCAGCGAAATTTTCGTCAACAAAAGCTCTTGTGATCTCCCTGGCTCTGTCGGGCCGGAAGTTGAAAAATATAATGCTGTCTTTGTCCTGAACGAGCCCCGTGCCGTCTACCACAGTTGGCTTGACAAACTCGTCGCTCTCCCCACGCGCGTAGGCATCGTTCACAGCCTGCTCTGCGCTCGATGCCGAAAAGCCGATCCCCTCCGTCAGGCAGCGGTAGGCCTTCTCCACGCGCTCCCAGCGCTTGTCTCTGTCCATTGTGTAATAGCGCCCGGAGACTGTGGCCACAGAGCCGATGGACGTCTGACGGAACTTCTCTTCCAGCTCTTTGAAGTAGGACAGGGCGCTTTTGGGAGGCACATCCCTTCCGTCCAGAATTGCATGCACGTAAACCCTCTCCAGGTCCATCCGCCTGGCCATGTCCAGCAGGGCGAAGAGGTGGGTTATGTGGCTGTGGACTCCGCCGTCTGAGAGCAGTCCCATGAGGTGAAGCTTGCTCCCATCTCCTTTTGCGGCCTGCATCGCCTCCCGGAGGACAGGATTTTGAAAAAGCTTTCCGTCCTCCACAGCCAGGCTGATCCGGGTGTAATCCTGGTATACAATCCTGCCGCCCCCGAGGTTGAGGTGGCCTACCTCCGAGTTTCCCATCTGGCCCCTGGGAAGGCCAACGGAAAGGCCCGATGAGCCCAGGGCCGTTGTAGCGTAGCTCTTCCAGATTCTGTCCAGGTTGGGCTTGTTGGCCCTCGCAATGGCGTTGTCCGGACCGTCCTGGCCAAGTCCAAAGCCATCCATGATAATGACAGCTAATGGTTTCATCCCTTACACACCGAAACGTTGATCGCACAGATATATTAGCCCTGCTCTATTAGCCCTGCTCTGAGGAAGGCCCATGTGTTAGGACTTTTTTTGGAAGAAATCCTCCGAAATCATCCGGCCTTAAAAGTTGGCACCCCTTTCCCGAAAGCCGTACTTGCCGATGAGGGGAACAAAGGCCACCCCCATCTTCTCCTCAGTCACAAAGCCGTTTTTCCTTGTCACCAAAACCAGCTCCTGGAAGCCGACTCCAACGGGAATGACCAGCTTTCCGCCAATTGATAGCTGCTGCTTGAGAGGTTCCGGGACGCTTGGAGCGGTTGCGGCCACGCTTATTCGGTCGTAGGGCGCGTGCTCGGGAAGGCCGATGCTTCCATCCCCCTCTATCATCGTCACATTTGCGATTCCCGCTTTCTTAAGGCTCTCCCTGGCCTTCGCTATCAGTTCTGGAATTCGCTCCATAGAATAAATATGGCCTTTGGGGCCGACCAATTTTGCCATCACAGCCGCGTGGTAGCCGCTTCCCCCGCCGACCTCAAGAACCGTCATGCCATCACGGAGGTCGAGGATCTCGCACATTATGGCCACCATATGCGGGGCTGATATGGTCTGGCCAAAACCAATCGGCAGGGGCAGGTCGAAGTAAGCCTCCGATCTGAGCTCTTCAGGCACGAAAAGGTCTCTGGGAACGCCGGCCATGGCCTCTACTACTCTATCATTAATCCTTCCCCTCATGCCATCGAGCAGGTCATCTTTTTTCAAATCTCCCTACCCCATATCCTTGTTATGTCCTTGGCCTGGGCCATGTCCGAGAATCCCTCGTCGCGGAGCTTGATCTTGGTGATCTTGAACCTGATGCCGTCGATCTCCCTCACCTCACCCAAAGCGAAGGCCTCTTCGCCGGAGGTGGCGGTCTTTAATGAGCGCGTTTTGCCTCTTCTGTAAACCGATACTTTGAGGTCGACATTGTCAATGGCTCTCGCCCATACAGTCCTCACATCACCTGCCGGGGCCTTCTCGGCGCGTCTATCCGTCTCCAGGGAGGTGATCTTGGTCATGACGACGTCCTGCGATTCATCGTCCACCAAAAACTCGTCTCCCACACAAAGCTCCTCTTTTGCGGGAATCTTTATTTGATACGGCCGGGACACGCCGCCTTTGTTGACAATGACCTTTAAAATAGTCAGGCGCTCACGCTCTTTTTGGACGGAGTGAACGGTCTCGCATTCATCGCAGCGCACGAGGCTCTCCTGCCCCGATTTAATTACTTCGTGCTCGGTCTCTGTGCCGCAGGATGGACAGAAGATATGGTCCTCAAGCATGGCATATAATTATCTGTCAGAGTATTAAATATGATTGCCCGATCGCATCGAAAAAAATGATCGCATCGGGCAGAACCGTTTTGCCGATGGTCCGGCCTATGCTATCACGATAGTCCCGTTCTCTCTCCTGATCGCCCCTGTCCTTGTGCTGTTTCCGATGACCGCAGCAGTTGATGTCCGGAGCCCTGACCTGAAGCCCTCCGGGCTCATCTCTCCTGAGGACCAGGCCTCGTCTATATGCTCCAGCTCTTTGCCCTCAAAGCTCAGAACCAGGTCTACAAGGTGCGCCTTTGAGCTGCCCTGAAGCATCATGAACCTGGTGGGATTGAAGTCGAGGATGCGCGTGTAGTTGCCGGGCTGAAGTGTGCCGGCCAGCGTATCCTTGCCCATCTCCTCGCCGTCATCGTCCACCACCCTTCCGCTGATCTGGTATTGTCCGGGCTTTATCACAGACAGGTTAACGCCCACGGCAATCCTGCTTGGCGTCGTCTGGTTTATGAAATCGCCTGTGAAGTACGCCTCTGGCGGCTGGAACTGTCCCGGCTCTCTATCGATTTCGATCCTCTCTTCATATCTATCGATCAAGTTGTCCCTCTGATCAAAGAGCATCAGGCTATCGATCTTTAGGGGGCCGCACCTGCCGCTCTTCCAGATATCGCTGCCGTTGGCATCAATTGTGATGACGCCGCTCTCGTTTAGGTCTCCTATGCCGCTTAACCGGGCTATTCTGTCTCCTGCACAGTCCTTCAAAACGCCCTCCAGCCTGTATTTGCCCGGCATGGTCGTGTTTATCCAGAAGCTCAAGGAGAGCGCGTCAAAGTAACCGTCGTGGTCGCTGTCTACAACATCAGAGGATCTCAGGTCACCTAGGACCGTTCCAGTCACAGTGACGCTTACGGGAATCTCAAAAGACTGGCTGGCCGAGGATATCTGAATGTGGCCGTCCTGCCTGTGGATCGATGTGTTCTTTGGAATGGCGATGGTGGCCTCAATCGTGCCGTTGGAATCGCTATCTATGCGTTTGGGCCCTGTTGTCGCAATCCAGGACCAGGGCTCCTCTGCGTACTGCAGCAGCTTAATCTTGAAGGATTGTTCCTCCTCCTCGTCCGGAATCTCGTATCCGTAGACCCTTATCTTCCACAGCCCCGGCTCGGGATTGGCAACCTCCAGAGGTCCCAGGTCGCCCATTCCAAGCTTGGCATCCACTGGCTCACCCTCTGCATTCTCGAAGAGGAACAGTATTTCGCTTTCGTTGCTTTCGCCGACAGTGGTCAAGCTTGCAGAAAGCCTGCTCGTTCCGGGCTGGACATCGATGTAGTTCTCCCAGACCTTTTTGTATCCGACAGACCCGGCAATATCCTTGGAGATTATGTTCTCGATCACGCCCTTGTAGCTGAGGTTCTCCAGAGGTTTTCCCTCATTCTTAACCTCGAACTGCGCTTTTGCGCTTGTGCCGGGTGCGGCATCATCCATGATCCACCTTCTTGGAGTGCTTTCTACCAGCGACCTTTCCACATCCAGGGAGTAGTTGACGAGAGGCGTATCCTCGCTATGAACCGCCATCAGCCAGCGGCCCGAAGGCGGGTTCTCGAGCTGTGCCTTCTCTGAGTGTGCCTTCTCCTTTCCGTCATAGTATTCGCTGGTGGGCGAAAGCAGGAATAGGTCCAGGTTTGAGTCGCCCTTCCATTTCAGATTTGCCTCCAGCTCGCTCGTTCCCAGGGGCACATCCAAATAGTAATAATCCCAGTCGCTTCCCTGAAGAGAGGACTCCTTATTGCCCAGGCCTTTTTCAATAGCTATCTCCTCCGCCACCTGAGCGGTGACAGGTATTGAAATTATGCTCTCGCCGCGTTCCCGTATTTCGATTGAGCCGGTGTAAACTCCCGGAGCCGTCCCTTCAGGAACTGCTATCGATGCTCCGAAGGCCTTCTGGCCGTTGGGGGAAATGCTTCCCGGCAAAGGCTCAACTATCATCCAGTCGGCTACAGATCCAAAGACAGATATCTCTAGGTCGCCTCTCTCTTTATCCGTGAAAAATACAAAGTTCGTGGTCGAATCCTCGTCGCCCGGCGCCAGCGCATATAGCTTCTTTTGAGGCCGGTCGGCTCCAGCATCGAGGCCTACGTAAACCCCTTTTCCGGCAGGCAGGTAGGCCCATCTTCCTGCGATCCATTTGTCAGGCATGACTCCTACAAGGTCGGAGCCTAAAGAAAGCGATTTGTGGGACTGGTCCGCATCCATCCTGCCTGCTCCCTGATAATACTCCTCATACTCCTCACCCAGGGTGTTGTTGAGCTTTACGGCGCCTCTTGTCATCGCAGCCTTGACGCCTGCCGGAGTGAGGTTCTCATCAGCCTGCAAAAGAAGAGCAGCAAGGCCTGCTGCGACGGGAGTCGACAGGCTAGTTCCCGATTCGCGGGCATAATAAACGTCAACGTAGTCCGGTTTTTCAAGGCCCGGTGGCACAGTCGATACGACATCCACGCCCGGGCCCACAATGTCGGGTTTGGTCCTCTCATCCCTGGTAGGCCCCGATCCGCTGAAGGGAGCTACCCGGCCGTCGCAGTCCGATGCACCCACTGTCACGACCTTCAGGCCGTCTCCGGGGGAGTCGATCAGGCCCGGAGGCAGGGCAAGCAGAATGGGAACCAACAGCAGCAAGACATCTTTATCATCATTTTCGTCCAGCTGCGAGGCATCTATCAGACCGATGCTGTCTGCTGCAGCCGCATCAGCGGTGCTCGATGTTGAAAGGCCGTTCGGCTTTGTATTGTTGCGGTTTCCGGCCGCAACGCACACAACTGCACCATTATCCATGGCCTTGTCGGCAGCCATCGTAATTGGTGGATTGGTCTCTCCCAGGTTCAGGCCGCCGAGGCTTAAGCTTAAAACATCTGCGCCGTTGTACATAGCCCATTCGATGCCGGCAATGATATCCGAGACCCTGCCGTTTCCGTTGCTGTCGATCACCTTGACGCTCAAGAGATCGGATCCCGGCGCTATGCCCTTATATTTGCCTCCGGATGCCGCCCCCGATCCGGCGATGATCCCTGCAACCATGGTCCCGTGTCCGAGAAGGTCGTCTGCGGTTGCGTCATCCTTGACGAAGTTTTTCTCTCCAACTACCTTGCCGATCAGGTCGGGATGATTCTTATCGATCCCTGAGTCAAGTACTGCAACTGTTACTCCCTTGCCGTCTATTCCCTTCTCCCAGAGCCTCTCGGCATTGATCATCCTGGATGGGCATTGGTAGTCGCCTGCGGTCGTCTCATCCTCAGGAACGGATATGTGTGTTGTACCATCACTGTAAACCCCCTTAACTGAATCGTCCTTTGAGAGCCGCTCGATGGCCGACGGCGTCGCCTCCCCGGCAACGCCGTTTATGAGCCGGAAATTGTATCTTACCGCCAGGCCGTCGAGGTCCGGATGTGCATCCTCCTTAAAGATGACAATTACTGGAGTCGTGCCCTCTCTAACGCTGTCCTTTATCGGCTGCCCAGATGATGCCGGCAGAGCCACCATCATCAAAATTATGCCTGCAATTGCTATTGCCTTTATTTCTCTTATATCCATGTTCAACCATACCTTTTTCTAAGGTCTCATTTGGGCCAGCGGAAAATTGCGGTGAGTCGGTGTTAGGTAGATAATGATAAATAAACCTGTGGTATTCCTATGCAGGATGACTCCGGCCTGGCTGATATCCAATATCCTGTGGATCAGCCTCATTTTGCTGCTTGTATCGGCTCTATGCGGCAGAAATCGCCTGGCAAGTCCCGGCTGGGCTTTTTTTGGCATATACTGGTTCAGCCAGCCCGCTCATTATATCGCAATCGATGATTACTTCAATGCCGTTTTGGCGGTTTCAGCGGGATTATTCTGCTTTTATCTATCCTGGATCATCCTGATCAAGGGCTGCAAGTCTCACGCATGCACATGGGCAAGCTATGCGGCTGCAATTTGCGGAATCATTTATTTCCCTTTTGCCGAAATTGAAAGTTTACAGTCCTGGCTAATCGGCTTTACGACATTGATCACAGTCAAGACGATGAACGCATTCTATGTTCCCGTTATCATGGAGAGCTGGAATACCCTTGTGCTAAACGGCAGAACAGTTGAGATAATCCTGGCCTGCACGGCTATAGAAAGCATTGCGCTCTTTGCGGGAGTAATAATATCCGTAAAGGCTCCGCCCGGCCGGAGGATGGCGGCGCTCTTAGCCTCGACCCTTGCCATTTACGTTTTAAACGTTGTCAGAAATTCATTTGTGCTAATGGCTTACGGGTGGGACTGGTTTGGGAGCGACAGCTTTCACGTGGCGCACAACGTAATTGCAAAGGCAGGCTCAACAGTTGCCCTGCTGGTCATTGCGTATCTCGTATTCGCCCTGCTCCCCGAGCTGCTGGCAGTCATGGATGAGCTTGCATCTGAGATCAGGCATCCAGGTGGCGATACGGCTTGAGGCTTGCCAGGAACTGCGGAGCATGGATTTCT
The DNA here is from genome assembly GCA_964534145.1 of uncultured Methanotrichaceae archaeon. GTDB lineage: Archaea > Halobacteriota > Methanosarcinia > Methanotrichales > Methanotrichaceae > CAWJYS01. The sequence goes on from CAZHNU010000015.1 coordinate 34,735, forward strand.
GTTCCGATCTTCATGACTGCTGCGCTGGCGGCGGTTGGAAGCTGGTACGGCTCCGCCTTTGCCCTGATCGGCTCTCTTTTCATGCTTTTCTTTCACCGCGATCCCGACCGCCTGCCGAAGGGAGAGGGTATGCTGTCGCCGGCAGACGGAAGAATCATCCATGCATCTGAAAAAGGCATCACGATCTTCATGGGGCCGTGCGACGTCCACGTGAACAGGGCCCCTCTTGACGGGATTATCAGGAGGACGGAGCATATCAGAGGCGGCCACGCCCCGGCCTTTCTGTACACGGCCAGAAAAAACCAGCAAAACCGCATAGAGATGGAGACCTCAGAGGGGAATATCGAGCTTCGCCAGATTACGGGAACTCTTGTCAGGGAGATAATCTGCTATGTTCGCCCCGGCGACAGAGTGCTCCGTGGAGATAGAATAGGCATGATCCGGTTCGGCTCAAGGGTCGAGGTCACAATTCCCGATGGCCTGGTTTTGCAGGTAAAAAACGGTGATCGGGTCAGGGCGGGGGAGACGATAATTGCGGTGAAGGGATCATGAACATCTTTTCAGAGCTGCGCTCTCCTGATCTCTTTACAATTTTAAATGCAGCTCTGGGATTTGCAGCTGTCATGGCTGCCGGATATGGTGAGTTTGGGATTTCTGTCCTGCTGGTTTTGGCGGCAGCCGTTGCCGACGGCCTCGACGGTTTCCTGGCAAGGAGGCTAGGCGCGGGCGTTCTCGGCCCGCAGCTGGATTCGATGGCCGACCTCGTCTCCTTCGGAGTCGCGCCGGCAGTGATCGCAGCAACAGTTATCGAATCTCTCTGGCCATATTCTACCAGGAGCTCCTGGATTTTTGGCGCTGTCCTTTGCGGGTTGTTTCTTGTTTGCGGGATCCTTCGGCTGGCAAGGTTCAACATATCTCCTAAAAGCGATCTGCATTTCGAGGGGCTTCCAATTCCCGCAGCAGGCATAATCCTATCGGCCAGCGTTTTATTGGAGCGGCCTTCTCTTACGCTTATTCTGATGCTGTCGGCCTCGGCGCTGATGGTCTGCAGCCTTCCTTATCCCAAAATAAGAGACATGAAGCTTGCCATTCCGCTCGCAGCCGTCTTTTTGGCAGCAGCCTTCCTGATCCTTAGCGGCAGGTTTCAAAGCATCGCAGCATTGATGTTTTATGCGGCAACAGCTCTGTATCTGTTTAGCCCAGTGGTGATATCATGGCTGAGAAAAGAGAGATAGCCGCCTTCGAGGCGGGGATAAAGCTGGGAGCCTTATACCACCAGTTCGTTGGAGCGCCTGTAAGCCTCAGGACCGCGGAAAGCCTCGAGCGGGCCATGCAGGAGAGCATTTCCCTGCAGCCCTATGTGACCGATGTCATTGTGAGGATAGACCGCGAGATGATGCGGGACAACTTCTTTGGCTACTGGGAGCTGCAGGGAAGGATGATCTTCGCCGAGGTGGAGATCGATTACCAGGGCGAAGTCGTCAGGGCAAGGCTTGAGTACGACAGGGACAAAGATTATCCGCTAATGAAACTACTTTGACGGCTTTGATCAATCGAATTTTTATTGCTCGATTCTTTATCGCCCGACTCTTTTATCACTCGAACTCAATCGTTCCCGGTGGCTTTGGCGTCAAATCGTAGACCACGCGGGCAACGCTTGGAATCTCGCCCGTTATGCGGCTGGATATGCGCCGAAGAACATCCCATGGAAGCTCCATCACATCCGCAGTCATCGCGTCTCTTGAGGAAACGGACCTCACTGCGACCACCCAGCCGTAGACCCGGTTATCGCCCTTTACGCCCGTGGCCTTTCCTAGCAGCGCTGCGAATGCCTGCCAGGGAAGGAACCTCATTACCTCCTCCTCGACTATTGCGTTGGCCTTCCTGATTACATCGAGCTTATCGCGCGTCACCTCTCCGACGATCCTGACGGCAAGGCCCGGACCCGGATACGGCATCCTTTCGCTGATCTCGATCGGCAGGCCCAGTGCTCTCGCCACCTCGCGGACCTCATCCTTGTAGAGGTCGCGCAGAGGCTCGACTATGCGGGTGAACTCCATAATGCTCGGCAGCCCGCCTACGTTGTGATGGGATTTTATGCCTCCTTCAGACTCAATCCTGTCCGGGTAGATCGTCCCCTGGATGAGGCAGTCTCCCCCGATCTTTCGCGCCTCCTCCTCGAAGACCCTGATGAACGTCTCTCCGACGATTTTTCTCTTTTCCTCAGGGTCTGTCACTCCCTTCAGGGCGTCCAGGAATCTCTCCTCGGCATCGACCCTCACGATTCCTATATCCTTGAAGAGGTGCTCGATTCTATCCGATTCGAACTGCCTCATCAGCCCTGAATCCACGTAAACCGGGACCAGCCGGTCGCCGAGAGCGCGGTGAGCGAGAATGGCACAGACAGAGCTATCAACGCCGCCAGATAGGCCGATTATGGCGCGCCCTGGCACGTCGCGGCGGATCTCCTCTATAGCCTCTTCAATGAAGCGCTCAGCATTCATAGCCATAGTAGCTGAGGCCGACTTCCAGGATAATAGGATTGCGGTTACGATTTCAGATTACTCCAATATGAACTGTACATGAAAAATAATGATTTAAACAATTAAGTGGAAGTATATTTTGGCGGGGTAGGAGAGTGGGACGAGTGTGGGACCAAATCGCCTATATGGCCTCTCGGGGAGGGCTTCCCTCCAGCCCTCCCGCAGTCTTCAAGGAGGATTCTTAAATTTTTCTCGCCAGGGAGCACTAATTATTCTTATTTTTTCCCTGTTTTGTTTTCATCTCATCTTTTTTGCATTCATCTCATCTTTATCCTGTTTTGCCCCTGCCTTACTCCTGTACTGGGAAGCAGCATCCAAGGCCGTCGTCACCCGCCAAGCTGCGTTTGCTGTAATATCTGGCCGTAGCCTTTCTGTCGATTGAGAAGTTGCCCGCAAGCCGGCCTGTAGAGACGTTGTTCTCATTCCACCTGAAGGCATAATCCGCCATCCCTGAAAACAGGGACGAGGTCTCGAAGAAGGAGAGCGTCTTGCTCAACTGGGCGCGGCTGTTTAGACTCAGATCGTCCCCGAAATAGCTTTCCTTCCAGAGGTGTTCTCTTGCCCTGTTCTCGTAAAAGCGGCGCGCATGGAGGTCTCCGCAAAAGAGCATCGGGCGGTTCGAGATGTTCGCCTCGATTGAAGATCCGCTGGCATTGACCTCGCGAAATACCGAGATCCTGGAAGGAGAGTACAGAAGCTGCTCGCTCGCGCTGTAAAACCCCGGCCCGTGATCGCAAAACTCCATGAAAGACCCCTCGACAGACCGAACCGACGTCGAGGCGCTGGCGGTGAAGTTGAAATTGCTTGATGAGAGCGTGACTGTGTTGGTGATCTGGTAGCCCTCGAACCTTGTGGAGAGGGCGCCGCGAACGGATGTATACCCCCTTCCAGAGACCTCGCTTTTTATATCAGCCTTGCATGCCGGCTTGGCTGTCCTGACCTTCACGGTGATCTGCCCGTGCTCTCCGGGCTTAAGGCCTTTGATGGTCCATTTGTTGTTGGTTCCAGGGTCTGGCTGAGGATCGGCTTGAATGAATGCAGTCATCGGGTCATAGCTCTCCGTAACGACCAGATCCACCGGTTCCAATAGGTTGTTTCCGTAGGTTATGACATATGTGACAGTGCCACCAGGGCTTGCCGACTTGGGGCCGTCCTTTATCTCCTCCTGTTCCAGCGGCTCGAAGCTCAAAATCTGGTCGCCAACCTTAATGTAATCGAAGTATGCCTCGGTCGTGGGGACGCTTCCGTCTTTGTAGAGGGTTATGTAGATCCTGACAACCTCGAAACCGCCCATTGCGGATCTTAAGGCATCAAGGCTCAGGCTGTCCGAGTCCTCGCCGTACTCCTCATAAAGAAGGTCGAAGGCATCCAGCTCGTTCCATTCAAGAGGCGTCATGCCCATCTCCGACCACGATCTCTTAAGCGATCGAAGCCTCGCGTCATCGTCGCTGCGGCTGTCGTAGCTGCCGTCGCCGTCTCCGTCCAAAAACAGCTCGATCTGAGCGATCCCGTCTCCTGCTTCAGGAATTGTCCACATGCTCAGCCGGTCGAGCCTTTCTAGGGAAATAGGCTCATCGGGATAAATGCTGATGCGAATGTAGCTCCCCTCCCCATCGACAAAGAGCAGGGCCGAGTTTTCCCCATGCATGCTCTCGTCATTGGAGATTGTAGCGCTTCCGTATTTTGACTTCCCAAGATTGTAATCCATGTCTGTTAAGCCCGCGCAGGTGAAAGCCATGCTGAGGAGGCATAAAAGCAACGTATATTTGGGCCTATTTCGCATGTTACTTGGATGAGAACTTCTAAAGAAAAATGATTCGGTTCAGTGTCAGGGTTGAAGGTTTCCTGGTTCAATTTGATCAGGCCTTTTCAACGCTCATGAGACCGGTTCGCTTAGGCTTGCATATTGAGGCAGAAACAGGGGGGCAATGATGCAGGTTTTGTTCTCATAAATCTCCTAGATCAGACCTATATAACCTCTACATGAAAAATAGAGCTATAAACTACGACGATAATCGACTATTTGGCGGGATGGGAGAGTGGGGTTTTCGCCTTAACCGCCGTGAAGGAGCGGGAGTGTCCCTCCTCTGTGTCTCACTCCTTCACCTCCTCTAATTACCTTTCTAGTTACCTTCTCTTGGTTATTACCGATATCACATCGCCGTCCAGGAGTGCATGCTCCAGGCCCACAGATTGTCCGGGAAACCTGGCACTATTTCCCCAGACCAATGCATACCGGAAGAGGTCAACGAAGTCGCGGTGCAGGTGCTCGCATACAGTTCTCACGGTGCAGCCCTCAAGGAGAACCAGCGGCTCATCCATGTCGGCCTTCTCGCCTTTGGGTTTTAGGTAAACTCGGATGAACCCCAGGCGGTCGTATATCTGCTCCTTCAAATCCTCCAGACCCTGGTTCGTGGTAACTGAGACCGGCAGATAGTCCCTGCCGATGCTTTCTTTTATTTTGTCCTCAACGCCGCCGTATTTGAGGTCGAACTTGTTGATGGCCACAATGCTTGGAATATAGACTCTGTTTCCCGCCAGGAAGTCCACGAGGCTGTCTGTATCTATATCCTCCCTCACCGTCACCGAGGCGTTTACAATGCCGTAGGCCCTGATGATCTCTGCGATTTCGAACTCAGTCATCCTGGTGAGCTGGACGGTGCTGCGGATGATGATGCCGCCCTTTTGCTCCTGGGTGATGTGGATGTTGGGCGGCTGCTTGTCAAGCCTGATTCCCGCTTCGTAAAGCTCGCGTTCCAGTATGTCGAGACGATAGTTGAAGACATCTCCTAAAAGCAGAATCATATCTGCCGCGCGCGCAGCAGTTATGACCTCTCGCCCCCTACCCTTGCCTTTTGCTGCTCCCTTTATTAGGCCCGGCATGTCCAGGATCTGGATCTTGGCGTTCTTGTGCTCCATTATGCCTGGGATTACCTCGAGAGTTGTGAAGTGATATGCGGCAACCTCAGATTTCGAGCCCGTCAGGTAGTTGAGCAGGCTCGACTTGCCAACCGAAGGGAAGCCCACCAGCGCAACGGTCGCATCGCCGGATTTCTTGATATAATATCTCCGGCCCTGGCCGCCGCCCTTGATCTTTTGAAGCTCCTGCTGCGCTCTCAGCTTCGCGATTTTGGCCTTTAGCTTGCCGATATGGTGCTCTGTGGCCTTATTCTTCTGGGTGTTGAAGATCTCTTCTTCCAGCGCCTTTATTTGCTCCTCGATGGTTGCCATTTATCATCCTCTCTGTCCCGGAAACCGTCTATGGGCGGCGGTGAAGCCTGTTGTCGCGATCCGGGGATCGTCCTGGCTGAAAGCCATGAGAAGGTTTTCTTAGGATTTACACCTTTATAAGCTGTAGCTTTGAGATCGGCATGAAACCCTGGCACGGCCTGTTCGACCGACCGGTTTTCCGGGCAGCGCACGAGTTTCGCGCAGCTTTCAATGCAAAATATTGCATCTCAGTCTGCCATTTGAAGAGTTTTTTGAAGGTTGAGGCCCAATCAAAAAGCAACAGCCTTAGATCGGGCCAATATCAGCCCTATATGAAAAATAGAGCTTTATTTGCGGCGATCGAGGTGGGGTATAGCGGCAGGAGAGTGTGGGCATAACGCCGCTACAAAAGGGTCGGTCGGGCTGATTATCCTTCAGTCCTTTCCCTCCCATAGCCATATCATAATAATTTGAGTGGGGTAGATCAAAGATGAAAAGGATTGCAGTAACCATCGCAGCGCTGCTGTTGCTGGTATCGGCAGCCTCTGCGGGCAATGTGGTGAAACAGGGAATAAGCATGTCTTCTTCAGGCGGGCAGATCAGCCAGAGCGCTGCGAACGCCGCCGTGGTCAAGGGGAACAATAACTATGTGAGCCAGGGGGTCTCTCAGACGGCCTCAGGCAGCCAGATCACCCAGAGCGGTGCCAACGCCGTTGTGATTGTCGGGAACAACAACGATGTCATCCAGGGAGTGAACCAGAAGGCATCCGGCAGCCAGATCACCCAGAGCGGGGCAAATGCCCTGGCGGTTTTGGGAGACGACAACTATGCCAACCAGCAGGTGAGCCAGTCGGCATTCGGCCAGAACATCTTCCAGAACGGCATGAATACCGGCTCCATCACCGGTGACGCAAACACCCTGGTTCAGGGACTGCTGGCCATTGCCAGGACATACAACGAGACCAACCAGACCTTCAGCAACACAGCCTACCTCGCCGGCTCCTACAACCAGGTCAACCAGCAGGTGTCGGGCACTGTAATGGCCGGAAGCAGCAGCCAGCCCGTGATGCAGTCCGGCAGCAACTTCGGCCAGGCAATAGAAGATCCAAACTCAAACAAGTTCCAGCAGAAAATAAAGATCAAGAGCAAGAGCAAAGGGAAGGTAACACAGTCCTTCCAGAATGAGGTGAAGATTGGGGCTGTTTGATTCGTTCTCGACTGCTATTAGTCCAATTCCGCGATAACACCTCGATAAATAAGGATAGGGATCTGGTTTTCAGACCCCTGAAGCTTCATTTTTTGGCAAAGATCTCATTTACAACTGCGGTCAGTATAGGGCCAGCCTCATCGATTATCTCGCCCTCATAGAGCCATCCCTTATATTCGGGAAGAACTCCACGCACCATGATAGCACTGCCCTCGCACTGGCTTAAATCCAGCTCGTGTTTGATCACAGCTTCATTTTCCAGAATGGCCGGCTGCTCCAGACGGGTAATCCTTACAGAGCAGCAGTGAGCGGCTTCAGGAACGAGCACGGTAAATCTTTTATTTTGTACTATGCCAAGAAAAGTATCCAACCCAATCACTTCCTGTTTTATTAGTAATAGATGGGTCTAAATATTACTTAATTTTTTTGCTAATGATTTCTGTTCATGGAGATCCTTTTAAATCAATCTCCCGCGAAGCAGCCTCTCCTTTTCTCAGTCCTCTCCAGCAGATCGCACAGCTTGTTGGCGCTCGCCAGCACTGTCTTCCTGCCGATCCTGTCCTCAGAGGCAGGCCTAACGGCGATCCCTCCGAAGTGGCTGCTGTCGCCCACAACTATCATACCGTGGATGTGCATCCAGGCATGGATGGCGTCCATTGCCTTCTCCTGGCCGCCGTTCCTGGCTCCGCCGACAGTTATTCCACAGCCGACTTTGTCCGACAGCTTCATCCCCTGCCTTCGGAGGGGAACGGTCCTGTCGAAGACGGCCTTGAGCTGGGCGGTGACTGACCCAAAGTAAACCGGCGAGGCAACGATTACGCCGTTCGCCTTCTCCAGCGCCTCCAGGACGGCTGCCATGTCGTCCTCTTCGGGACAGGGCTTGCCCTTTGCACAGCTCCCGCAGTCCTTGCAGAATCCAACGTTTATCTCTGAGCAAAGCAGCCGCTCTACCTCAAAGCCTCTCTCTGATGCCGCGCCCAGCGCATCGCTAAGCAAGATCTCGGTATTTCCGCCCTTTCGCGGGCTGCCGGAGATGCCGACCACCATCATGTTTATCGCCTCTTAGAAGGATTTACGCCGATGAATATAACATTTTTTCCGGCCATGACGAAAAATAATCAGATGATGCCGCGATTTTGTGGAATCTCGTGTACCCTCCGGCTGCATCGGAATACTCCACATGATATCCTTTACGTCGGTGAATGTGTTCTTGATCTTCAGGGCGGCAGCGAACCTTTCCAGGATATCTTTTTTGCCTTCAGCCACAACCTCGACACGGCCATCCGGCAGGTTTTGAACAAAACCGGCGAGGCCCATATCCTCAGCCAATGCTACAACCCTTGCCCGATATCCTGCCTTTTGAACTCGTCCAGAAATATAAGCGGTCAGCCTGAATATCATATTATTATTGGTCTTTAGCTATTTATGGTTGACCGCGGCCGTCTCAGAGATGCAGATGATCTGCAATCGCAAACTTAAAATCATAACCCTAATTTATTTAGGGGACTTTTAATGCATGCAGAGATAACATCGATTCTGGGACTTGATGTCTACACTCAAAAGGGCGTCTTCGTGGGAAGGGTGGATGATGTCGTTCTCAACCCCGAGCAGGGAGAGGTCAGCGGCCTGGCTCTTGGGGATTTAAATAGAGAGCTCTTTGACCAGAAGAGCAAGGGCGTCATAATACCCTATCGCTGGATAACGGCCATAGGCGACATAATTATCATGAGGCATCTGACCAAAAATGCAAAGGATGAAGGCAAAGACGTCTAGCTGGGAGATCTACTCAGATCTCAAATGCCGGGCTCCCCTGATGGTTAGGGCCGATGGGCGCGGATTTAAGAAGCTCCTGGAAGGCTCCAAAAAACCGTACGACATCGATTTTGCACGGTCGATGGCCTCTGTAGCCGTCAACCTATTCCACGAGTCAGGTCTTTCGCCTGTTCTCGCCTTTACGTTCTCCGATGAGGTGAGCGCGCTGTTCACGGAGGCCCCCTTTTCAGGAAGAGTGGAGAAGATCGATTCCCTCATTGCAGGCTTTCTTTCCGGGAGGCTGTCGATATGCTTGGAGCGCGCTGTTTCGATGGACTGCCGGGTCATCCCCCTCTGCGGGCATGAGGTCGCGGAGTACCTGGGGGTGCGGCAGGATGAGACGTGGAGAAACCATGTCTTCTCCTACGGCTTTTACAGTCTCGTCGGTGAGGGATTTTCAGCCTCTGAGGCGATGGAGAGGCTTCGCGGGATGAGGGAGAACGAGATACACGAGCTTGTATTTCGGAGGGGTATAAACCTGGCCAAAACTCCCGCATGGGAGAGACGGGGAGTAATGGTCTACAGAAAGGAGGGCCAGGTGACTCAGGATTGGGAGCTGCCCCTTTTCAGGTCGGAGGAGGGAATGAGGCTTCTGGATGAGATCGTAAAGAAGGCCGGAGCCGATTCAAATCTTTAAGCTATTTCTTAGAGCTGGAAGCTGGTCCCAGCCCATTTTGTGTTCGCCCTCGCTGTCGTGCACTATGCAGGCGCCCTTTCCAGGTATTCCCTCACCCCTCTGGAAATCCCTGAAGCTATCGATAAGCAATATTGCCTCCTGGATTTCAACGATGCTCCTTTTTTTAAGCAATCCAGCGATTTTCATAGCTTCCTTTGGGCCGATTTCTCTGCCAAGGCCCCGGCACTCGGAGAACTTCAGATCTCCATCTGCCAGGTAGAATGGGTATGTGCTGCAGAGAATCGGCCTGGCCTCGTAGATCTCGCATAGGCCATTTGAGTAAAACCTGCATGAATTCTCGCATTTCTCGATACGCCACTCGAGGGTATGGAAGTTGCCGCTCCTGTCCCACTCTCCGGTCGACGGGGGCTCGACCACATCATGCCAGGGTTCACCGGCCGCATCCATTATGCGCCTGACCTCAAAGGGAAAGACAACGACGCTGTTTTCATCTCCCGTGCAGCAATCGCCACAGCGCAGGCACTGAAAGCCGATTTCCCTGATTTTTGCCGCCAGATTATCAATCGAAATGCCCTCGGCCTGCGCCAAAGCACAGCGCAGCTCTTTTAGCTGTTTTTGCCGTTGCCTTTGGCCTTCCATCTCTCTTTTCCTTTCTCTTTTCCTACTGCTGCGTCCTTCTTTCTCTATCTCCCCCTCCAGGCTATCCTTTCTGCTCATCTCTTGCATATCGCTATGAAATTGTCCAGAAGCTCCTGGCCGAAGTCGGTATGGACGACCTCTGGATGCCACTGCACTCCGTACAAAGGCCTCTTTATGTGCTTCATGGACTCAATCTCGCAGACATTAGACCTTGCCAGGACCTCGAACTCCGGCGGCAGCTCCACAACCTGATCTGCATGAGACGCCCAGGTTTTGAACCGTGGAGGAAGCCCTTTCAGGATATCGTTCTCCTTCACGACCTCTACCTCGACCTCCGCATAGCCGCCGATGGTCCCTGGAGCAACCTTCCCTCCGAAGGTCGTCCCCATGACCTGCAGCCCGAGGCATATGCCGAGGATCGGGACGTCGAGCTCCCGCAGGTAATCGGAACAGCGCCCTGCACGGTCCAGCGTGGGCCCGCCACCGAGGATCAGGCCGTCGGCCTCTATCTTCTCGGGAGGGGTCTGATTGGAGATCAGGTCTGTTGCCACCTTATCCCGGATGCTTCTCCTGATGAGGTGGTTGAATTGTCCGTAGTTGTTGATTACAAGTACACGCATTGCATCTTCAGATACTCATTGTAATGATATATTTTGTGGCTATGTGAGGGCGCATAGATATATACGAAAAATACCTTAAGGTTTCGTAATGACACACCACTTCAAGGAAACGCTAATAGGCGAGGCACTCGTGGGAGAGGGGCCTGAAGTCGCTCACATAGATTTAGTGATTGGGGCCAAGGGCGGCCCCGTGGAGCAGGCATTTGTCAGCGCCCTGGCGTCGCCCGCCAAGGGACATACGCCCCTACTGGCGGTGCTTGAGCCCAACCTGCCTACAAAGCCGGCTACTCTGATGGTGAACAAGGTTACGATAAAGGGCGCCGGCCAGGCAGTGCTCATGTTCGGTCCTGCCCAGGCCGCGGTCGCCAGGGCTGTCATGGACTGCGTTTCTGATGGGATCATTCCCGAAGAGAAGGCCGAAGATATCCTGATAATAGTATCCGTCTTCCTCGAGTGGGACGCTAAAGATAAGAAGAAGGTTTATGATAATAACTATATGGCAACTAAGTTCGCCATAGAGCGCGCCATAACTGGAAAGCCTACTGCAAAGGAGGTACTGGCGAAGAAGGACTCCGCGAAGCATCCCTTCGCTTAGGGGGGCAGGGATAAAGTCCCTTCCTCAAACTTTAAGGGGCAGACTTGGCGCGCCATTGCCTGGGGAAGCATTGGCGCAGTGCCATTGCTTCCTAAAAGCCGGACCAAGCCTTGAAATCCGTATTGGGGAGGGACCTACAAAAGGTTCACATGAATCTTTGGTTAAGAGAGGAGCTTGATGGAGCATCAATGTGAAAAATAATTACTTAAATCTTGTTTGACAAGCCTTTGGGCATGAACCAGTTTGGAGAGAGTGGGAATGAGTAAAAGGAGAGTGAGGATATGAATAACCTCGTTAGCAATGGAGAAGGAAAGAGGATTCATAGAGGAAATCTGAAACATAAGGGAAACCTGAAAAATAGATTTATTGATGTATTTCCAGCTTTTTTATTGGCAATATTATTTGGACTTACCCTAGCGATGTCGGCATCAGCGCAACCTGGATCAAACCAGGCGCCGGTGCTGATCAGCCTGACGACCGATGAAGCCAGCCCTCAAGAGGCGGGCGTTACATTGGTCTGGACTGCAAGGGCAATGGACCCTGAAAGAGATCCGGTTCTCTACAGGTTCTGGCTGAGAGGCCAGGGCACGGGAAATGAATGGCAGATCGTCAGAGACTGGAGCGATGACGGCAGCTGGACATGGAGAACCTCTTCTGGGGATATCGGAGGAAACCAGGTCAGGGTCTGGATAAGGGATGGAAACAACCAAGGGCCTGACGGTTTCGACGGCGAGGGCGTCCAGGATTTTGAAATCATTGCACCCCAGCAGGCCGCAGCGGCTGAAGAGCCGTCTCAGATTTTGCAGCCATCAGAGGTACAGATGCCGTGGCAGCAGGATCAGCAAGGTCAGCAGGACCAGCAGATGCAGGGGACAACGCCAGGCTTCGGCCGCGAGCAGCAAGTACAGCAGGAGACATTCCAGCCGGTCAATGAACCGCCGGAGATCAGGAGCCTAAATCCCAGCCCATCAAGCCCCCAGGAGGCAGGGACGTCCATAGTTTGGACTGCAGAAGCCTATGATCCGGAGAACGATCAGATTCTCTACAGGTTCTTCCTAAACGGCCGGCCTGCTACAGAATGGCAGCCGCAGAACCAGTGGATGTGGACGGCGGAAGCAGGCGAGAATCAGATAGAGGTAAGGATAATAGATAATCAGCATGCGCGGCCAGAGAATTTTGATGACAGCAGATCTGCCGATTTTGTCGCAACTCTGCCAAACCAGCCTCCTTCTATTACCGGCTTTGGACCGGACAGAAATAGCCCGCAAGAGGCGGGGACGGCCATCGTCTGGACCGCCGAAGCCGCAGATCAGGAGAACGACGAGATCCTCTACAGGTTCTTCCTAAACGGCAGGCCTGTTACACAGTGGCAGCCGCAGAACCGGTGGACCTGGGAAACCGATCAGGGAAGCGTAGGCGAGGCTCAGGTTGAGGTGGCTGTAAGGGATGGAAATCATGCCGGGCCAAATGAGTTCGATGACAGCAGGCAGCTTACATTCGTCATAAGCGCGCCAAACGAAAGGCCTTCAATCATAGCCCTCGACGCAGATAAGCGAAGCCCGCAGGACGCCGGAACGGCCATAACGTGGGCGGTCGAGGCAGATGATCCAGAGAACGACCAGATACTCTACCAGTTCTGGCTTAACGGCCAGCCTGTCACGGATTGGCAGCGGCAGAACCAGTGGACCTGGACTGCAACCGAGCAAAACGTTGGAGAAAACCAGATCGAGGCAAGGATAATCGACGGCGAGCATGCCGGTCAGGACGGCTTCGACGACAGCGAAACCGCAGCATTTACTGTAGCAGCACCCAACCAGGCCCCTGTCATAGCTGACCTCCGCGCTGACAGGCAGAGCCCCCAGGAGGCCGGAACGGCCATTACATGGACGGCCGAGGCAAATGATCCCGAGAACGACCCGCTGCTTTACCAGTTCTGGCTTAACGGCCAGCCTGTCACGGATTGGCAGCGGCAGAACCAGTGGACCTGGACTGCAACCGAGCAAAACGTTGGAGAAAACCAGATCGAGGCAAGGATAATCGACGGCGAGCATGCCGGTCAGGACGGCTTCGACGACAGTGCAACTGCCGCGTTTGTTATAGCGCCGCAAAACCAGAGACCTGTGCTAGCTGGCTTAAATTCAGATAAACTCAGTCCACAGGATGCCGGAGCGGTCATAGTATGGACTGCTGAGGCCGCTGATCAGGAGAACGACCAGATTCTGTACCAGTTCTTGCTCAACGGCCAGCCGGTAACGGATTGGCAATCGCAGAACCAGTGGACCTGGACGACAACCGAGCAGAACGTTGCCGAGAACCGGGTAGGAGTCAGGATCGTTGATGGAAAACACGCAGTCCCAGATGAATTCGACGACAGCAGGGAGACGGCATTTGTCATAATCGCGCCCAACCAGGCCCCTGCCATAGCTGGCCTCAGCGCTGACAGGCAGAGCCCCCAGGATGCTGGAACAACCATTGTATGGACTGCTGAAGCTAACGACCCGGAAAGCGATACAATACTTTACAGGTTCTTCCTTAACGGCCAGCCGGTAACGGATTGGCAGTCGCAGAACCAGTGGACATGGACTACAACAGAGCAAAATGTTGGTGAAAACCAGATCGAGGCAAGGATAATCGACGGCGAGCATGCCGGTCAGGACGGCT
>CAZHNU010000015.1:48758-60319 GCA_964534145.1 uncultured Methanotrichaceae archaeon
GAAAACCAGATCGAGGCAAGGATAATCGACGGCGAGCATGCCGGTCAGGACGGCTTCGATGATAGTGCAACTGCAGGATTTGCAGTAGCCGCACCAAACCAGGTACCTGTCATAACCAGCCTTAATGCAGACAAACAAAGCCCCCAGGATGCCGGGACTGTAATTGTATGGACTGCAGAGTCCTCTGACCAGGAGAACGATCAGATTCTTTACCGGTTCTTCCTTAACGGCCAGCCGGTAACGGATTGGCAGTCGCAGAACCAGTGGACATGGACTACAACAGAGCAAAATGTTGGTGAAAACCAGATCGAGGCAAGGATAATCGACGGCGAGCACGCCGGTCAGGACGGCTTCGACGACAGCGAGACTGCTGTGTTTGCAGTCAGTGAGCCGGCGCCTGTTCAGGAGGCTGTAGCCCAAGAGATAGCTCCGGCTGTGCAGGAGGTCATCAACGAAACTCCTGTGTTAACCGATCTATTGCCGGATAAGCAAAGCCCGCAGGATATCGGAGTAGCCATTACCTGGACGGTTGCAGCCTTTGATCCTGAGAACGATCCTCTGCTCTACAGGTTCCTCTTAAACGGCAGCGCGGCAACCGATTGGCAGGAGCAGAACCAATGGACCTGGATGCCGACAGAGGCCGGAGCCAGCCAGATCGAGGTTCAAATAAGAGACGGCAGTCATGCCGGACCTGAGGGTTCGGATGCAAACAGGACTGCCGAGTTTACCATAAACGAGCCGACTCCTGTTCCAGTGCAGGAAGAGGTCGTGCCGATAGTATCTGCTCGGGCCAACGAGACTCCTGTCATCCTAAGCCTTGCAGCAGACCTGCAAAGCCCGCAGAATGTCGGAGCGGTAATAACCTGGACCGCAATGGCCTTTGATCCTGAGAACGATCCTCTGCTTTACAGGTTCCTCTTAAACGGCAGCGCGGCAACCGATTGGCAGGAGCAGAACCAGTGGGTCTGGACGGCGACTGAAGTTGGAACCAGCCAGATCGAGGTCAGAGTCAGGGACGGGGTCCACGAGGGACCGGAGGGCTTTGACAACAGCAGCACGGCAGAGTTTGCAATAATTGCGCCGTCCGTCGAAGAAGAGATACCGGTTTCCGAGAACGTCACAGAGCCTGTTATAAATGCAACGGTTCCAGTGACGCCGGCACCAGGAGTCGAGACTCCTCCGGCAGCTGAGGACATCACAGTTCCAGTAGCTCCTGAGAACGCAACTCCAGAGCTGCCTGAGAACGTCACGGAGACTGTGTCCGAGGCCCCGGCGGTTGAGGAAAACCAGGCCCCGACTCTGAGCACGCTTGAGCCGGATAGGCAGAGCCCCCAGATATTCGGGACGCCTGTAGCCTGGAGCGCAGATGCCTCCGATCCTGAAAACGATACAATACTCTACAGGTTCTTCTTGAACGGGCCCGCAACAGGCGGCTCATGGCAGCCCCGTACCGATTGGACTGAGCAGAGCACCTGGAAATGGGACACTTCCTCGGAGGATGTTGGCGAGAACCAGATAAGAGTTGGAATCAGGGATGGAGAGCATGCAGGCGAGGATAGCGCCGATGCCGAGCAGGTGGCCTACTTCACCATTACCGCTCCCAGCAGAAACATCTCCGGCATGAAGTTCAACGACCGCAACGGCAACAGAGAGAAGGATGCAGGCGAGGAGGGCCTGAGCAGCTGGACCATTCAGCTGGTAAAGCCTGATGGAAGCACGGTCAGCACCATCACAAATGCGGACGGATCCTACAGATTTGAGAATCTGGCCCTGGGAACATATGCCTTGAGCGAGGTGGCCCTGACCGGCTGGACATCAACCCTTCCTGCAGGCGGGTCCTATTCCGTGGACCTGGGTGAAGCCGATGCAACCGACAGGAACTTCGGCAACAGGCTCACGGCATACTCGATCTCAGGACGGAAGTTCAACGACCTCAACAACAACGGCGTAAACGAGGGCGAGCCGGGTCTACCGGAGTGGACAATCCAGCTCTTCCAAAACGGCAATGTGGTCAACACCACGACAACAGCCCTGGACGGCTCCTACAGCTTCAACGGCTTGACGCCCGGAGCCTACAGGGTGGCTGAGGTTGAAAAGCCCGGCTGGACAAGGACCGCCCCCTCTGAAGGCTCCTACACAATTGAGCTGACAGATGCCGACGTGACAGATAGGGACTTCGGCAACCACGGCGTTTCATCAATATCCGGAGCTAAGTTCTTCGACGCTAATGGAAACGGCGCCAGGGACAGTGGCGAGCCGGGCCTCGCAGGATGGACGATTCAGCTGTCCAGAAGGGGCGAGGTCGTCAACGCCACGACCACAGGCCAGGACGGCTCATACGTCTTCAGGAACCTTCAGCCGGGAAGCTACACAGTGAGCGAGGTCTCCCAGGAGGGCTATGTACAGACAATGCCCCAGGAGGGAGCCTACAGCGTTGAGCTGATCGATGAGGATGTGACTGAAAGAGACTTCGGCAACAAAGGCAATCTATCAATAACGGGCGTGAAGTTCTACGACGCCAACGGCAACGGAGTGCAGGACGAGGATGAGGCCGGGCTTCCCGGACAGGAGGTCAAGCTTGTACAAAACGGCCAGGAGATCGCGTCCGTTACATCCGGCCAGGACGGAAGCTACACATTCAGCAACCTGGTTCCCGGAACATACGAGGTCGACGACCCCATATTGGTCACTGTGACCACAAAGGTGAAGGTCGTTGTGAATGTCCCGGCCGTTAGCCCCTACAGCATATCGGGCGTGAAGTTCAACGACCTAAACAACGATGGGGAAAAACAGCTGAATGAGCCGGGTGTAGGAAACTGGGACATAGATCTGGTACTGGTAACTCCGGGACCGTCCCCGGATATACTGCTGGGCAGGAAAACTACAGCCTCCAGCGGGCCAAACATCGGGTCATATACCTTCGTGAATTTGCCGCCCGGAACCTACAAGGTAAGCGAGGTGGCCAGACAGGGCTGGACCCCGACCTCTCCCGCAGAGGTTACAGTCAACATCCCAACCGCTGCGAACAAGGTGAACTTCGGCAACAGGCTGGTTTCGCCTCCGCCGAACCTCGGATCCGTCCTTGGAATCAAGTTCAACGATCTCAACAGGAACGGAAACAGGGACCCAGGCGAGCCCGGTCTGCAGAGCTGGAACATACAGCTGAAGAACGGCTCCACTCAGAGCCTGATCACAACTACAACCACAGCTGCCGACGGCTCCTACGCCTTCCTCAACCTCACGCCGGGGCTGTATATCGTGGCTGAGGAAGTCAAGGCTGACTGGACTCAGTCCAAGCCAGCTGTAGGCACGGGAGGTCCCGTATATTCCTTCACTCTCGGATCGGGAGAGGTAAAGCAGGCAATCGATTTCGGCAACTACATCGATAACTCGCCGCCGACAAACCCGACGCTTGTACCAAGCCCGGCAAGCCCCCAGAAGGTCGGAACCGCCATAAACTGGCTGGCAGGAGCAACCGATCCTGACGGAGATACCCTGCAGTTCAGGTTCTTCGTCAGGGGACCGACGCCGTCTACAGCCGTCCGGGCAGATACCGGCTGGATCGGCAATGCATGGACCTGGAGCACCATAGGCTACGCGCCCGGAACCTATCAGGTTGAGGTCTGGGTAAGAGACGGCCTGCACCAGGGACCGAGCAGCTTTGACGCTAAGAAGACCGTATCCTATACGCTCACCAGCGCGAACCTGCCGCCGGTTGTAAACGTGCTCTTCGCGGACCGGCCCGCTCCTCAGTTTGCAGGAACGTGGGTCAAGTGGGCTGCACTTGCATCGGATCCGGATGGAGATCCAATACAGTACAGGTACTTCCTGCGCGGACCTTCAACTGGAGGATTCTGGATCGACCAGACAGGCTGGAGCAAGAACAGCCAGTGGGTCTGGAGGACCACGTCTCTTGACGTCGGCTTCAGCGAGGTGCTGGTGGCCGTCAGGGACGGAAAACATGCGGGAGCAGCAGGATCCGATGATCACGCAATTGGCAGCTACTACATCATCAGCCCCAACCAGCCGCCGGTGATAACGAGCCTTGGAAGCAGCGTCCCAAGCCCGCAGCCGGTTGGAGCCGCGATCCGGTGGGCTGCTACAGCGCTTGACGTCAACGGAGATCCTGTCTTCTACAGGTACTGGCTGAAAGGGCCCTCGACAGGAGGGTTCTGGAGGATGGTCCGCGATTGGTCGACGGATCCGACCTGGGTCTGGCCCACATCCACAACGGATATAGGGACCAGCCAGGTGCAGGTACAGGCGAGAGACGGATACCACGTCAGCCCAATCGGATGGGATGATGACGCCAGCGCCCTGTTCACGGTGCTTCAGCCAAACCTCCCGCCCACTTTGAAGGCGCTGACGCCTGAAAAGCAGAGCCCGCAGTATGCAGGAACGCCCATCAGGTGGCTGGCTGTTGCGACGGACCCCGATAATGATCAGATACTCTACAGGTTCTGGCTGAAGGGACCGTCTACAAACAACGCCTGGAGGGTTGTGCAGGACTGGTCGCCTGCGAATCAGTGGACCTGGGCCAATGTCCCGACAGATGCAGGAGCCTACACAGTCTACGTCTACGCAAGGGATGGGAGGCATGCAGGTGTCGGAGGCTACGATAGCGCTCTCGGAGCGCCCTTTGTGCTGCTGGCCGGCAACAGGCCGCCGGTAGCAACGGCGCTGACGCCTGAAAAGCAGAGCCCGCAGTATGCAGGAACGCCCATAAAGTGGACTGCTACTGCATCGGATCCTGACAAGGACCCGCTGCTCTACAGGTTCTGGCTGAAGGGGCCCTCCACGGGGAACGCCTGGAAGATAGTGCAGGATTGGTCGCCGGCTAATCAGTGGACCTGGGCAACGACGCCGTCCGACATCGGCGACTACTCTGTCTATGTCTATGTGAGGGATGGAAAGCACATCGGAGCCGGAGGCTATGACAGCGCTGTAGGCGGGTCCTACACGCTGCTCGACCCCATGTCTGCAAGGAGGGTTACGGCAGGAACCGCCGTCAGAAACAACCCCTCCCTTCTCTTTGCAGTCGATGGCTATGCTCTAGCTTATCAATCGCTTGAGTTGGGCCAGGGCAACAAGGGCGATGTAGCCCTGCAGAAGCTAGATCCATCATGGAATAAGCTGAAGTCCGTTTGGGCAGCCAGCAGCAAAGCCTACGAGGACTTGCCGTCGCTTGCATTCGCCAACGGATACTACTACCTGGCCTATACCTCCTCCGAGAAGGGCAACATGGACATCTTCGTCAAGAAATATGATTCCAACCTCAATTTGTTGGAGACGAAGCAGCTGACCAGTGCGCCCTCAAACCAGACATCGCCGTCACTGATCGTTTTAGGCAACGAGTTCTACCTGGCCTATCAGTCCTGGGAGTCGGGAGCCGCCGGCGGCGGAGATATTTTCTTGACGAGGTTCGACCAGCTGTGGACGCCCCTCTTAACCGTTGAGGTGACAGATCAGAAGTCGTATCAGGACAGGCCGTCGCTTGCGTTTGCTGGCGGGAGCTTCTACGTGGCCTACACATCCCGCGAAACCGGCAATCTGGACATATTCCTCAAGAGGTTTGACTCAGGCTTGAACTTCCTGGAAACAAAGCGCATGACCACCGACAGCTCAGATCAGGACTATCCGTCTCTGAAATGGATCAACGGCCAGTTCATGCTGCTTTATGCCACTAAGAAGGGCGGAAACTACGATATAGCTCTGGACAGGTACTTCGCCGATTGGAAGCCCGTAGGCAGCACCGTTGTCGTGACTGGAACAGGCGACCAGACGGCGTCCTCAATGGCGTTTTCCCTGCTGGACGGCATGTACTGGGTGGCCTATGCCTCAAGGGACTCTGCAGGCCAAAACATCTACGTCAAGCCCCTGAAGCTGGCAATGCCTGCAACCCTTAAGCCCTGCGACATCGCGGTCTCCTTCAGCTCCACCAGGGCCAACATGCCGTATACGATGACCGTCAAGTTCTACGACAACTACGGCCAGCTCGCTGACCCAATGGATCTGAGCCTTTCCTGGAGCCCGCAGGATGCTGCCCGTTCGAGCGATCGTCTGCAGAGAGTCTCGCCCGGAACTTACCTGCTCAATTCGATCTTCGGGGCTAAAGGCGATAAGTCCTTCAAGATTGGCGCGAACATAGACGGCTGTATATCCTCAAAGACAGTAACTGCAAAAGTAGTGTAAGATGGCGCTTTAATCGCGCCATCTGCCTTTTTTAATTTCTTTTAATTGAGCAGCAGCTATAGCTCACAACCGCCGGAGAAACGATCTGGCAGGAGGGCCGAACGATAGCACCAATGGGCGCTTTCTCTACCCACAGGGTTGCTGCATTTGATTCAACTGAGCCGTAGCAATTGGATACAATCGCCTTATACTCACCAGACTGTTCAGGGCTTATATTAAAAATCGTATACTTTTTTGAGTTAGCACCCGGGATTATCACATTATCCTTCATCCATTGGTAGTACATGGGCCAAGCGCCTTCGCCTTCAACACTTAGTGTGACGGCAGAGCCCTCACAGGCCGTTTGAGACAACGGCTGGAGAGCAATTGCGGGAGGTTCCCCGGCTATGGCAAGCCCAGGCGAAGGGCACTCCTTTTTCATAGATTTATTCTTGATTGCGGGCCTTTCGCATACAGCGAGGGTGGCAGCTTCTGATTGGATCTGATTGCATTCATTGCTCACCCTTACAGAATAGCATCCTGAATCCGTTGGAGTTGCGCAGTTGATGTGATAAATGTCCTCGTTTGCTCCGGGGATCTCCACTCCGTCTTTCATCCACTGGAATTCCAGCGGCTCAGTTCCTATTGCTTCAACGCTGAACATCACAGGTGATCCTTCGCAGACCGTCTGAGAAACAGGCTGAACCATAATAGTCGGCCTGACGTTTAAAGCTAAGGTCGCAACCTCCGAATCTATCTGGCCGCAGCTGTTGCTTACCATCACGGAGTATGTTCCTATGTCGCCAGCAGTTGCGATCGGAATGCTGTATGAGCTATCAGTTGCATTATCGATGACCAGTCCATCTTTCATCCACTGGAATTCTAACGGCTCGGTTCCTGTGGCCTCAACGCTAAATATAACTGGCAATCCTTCACAAATCGTCTGAGGAACTGGTTGAGCCACTATCGAGGGTTTAACGTTGAGAACTAATGCAGCAGCTTCGGATTCAATCTGGCCGCAGCTATTGCTCACCGTTACAGAGTAAGTTCCGATATCGTTTGTAGTTGCATTTGGGATACTGAAAGAACTAGCTGTTGCGTTATCGATGATCAGTCCGTCTTTCATCCACTGGAATGCCAGTGGCTCAGTTCCAGTGGCTTCAACGCTGAACATGACCGATGATCCTTCGCAGACCGTCTGGGAAGCTGGCTGGACTATGATAGAAGGCCCGACGTATAGAGCTACTGTAGCAACCTCCGAATCAATCTGGCCGCAGCTGTTGCTCACTGTGACCGCATAGCTGCCTATGTCGGCAACAGCTGCAATTGGAATGCTGTATGAATTGGCTGTTGCGTTATCGATGACCCGTCCGTCTTTCATCCACTGGTATGCCAGTGGCTCAGTTCCAGTGGCTTCAACGGCAAATGTAACCGGCGCTCCATCGCAAACTGTTTGGGAAACGGGCTGGACAAGTATCGATGGTTTAACGTTGAGAGCCAGCGTTGCCACCTCAGATTCGATTTGTCCACAGCTGTTGCTCACTGCTACAGAGTATGTTCCTATATCACCAGCTGTTGTGCTTGAAATGCTGTATGAATCGGCTGTTGCGTTATCGATGACCCGTCCGTCTCTCATCCACTGGAATGCCAGTGGCTCAGTTCCAGTGGCTTCAACGCCAAATGTAACCGACGATCCTTCACAGACTGTCTGAGAAGTAGGCTGAGCCACTATCGAGGGTTTAACGTTGAGAACTAATGCAGCAGCTTCGGATTCAATCTGGCCGCAGCTATTGCTCACCGTTACAGAGTAAGTTCCGATATCGTTTGTAGTTGCATTTGGGATACTGAAAGAACTAGCTGTTGCGTTATCGATGATCAGTCCGTCTTTCATCCACTGGAATGCCAGTGGCTCGGTTCCAGTGGCTTCAACGCCAAATGTAACCGGCGCTCCTTCGCAGACCATCTGGGAGACAGGCTGGACCACTATCGACGGTTTGGCGCCAATGGTCAACGCTGCTACATTCGATATGGTCAGGCCGCAACAGTTGCTTACAACAGCGCTGTAGCCGCCTGAATCATTTATGGCCGTATTTGAAATGCTGTAAACGCCTGCGTTCTCACCGAGGATCTCCGCTCCGTCTTTCATCCATTGATAGGAAAATGGCTCGGAGCCTATGGCTTCAACGCTGAAGGAAACCTCCGCACCTTCACAATTGCTTTGGCTGACGGGCTGAACAAGGATGGATGGCTTGGTTATAACAATCAAGCTTGCAGGATTTGATTCAATCCAGCCGCAACAGCAGCTGCTTACGATTACACTGTAATCGCCTGCATCGCTCGCGCTGACAACCGGTATGCTGTAAACGCTTGAGCTGGCTCCTGTGATATTTTCTCCGTTCTTCTTCCATTGATATGCCAATGGCTCTGTTCCCGTGGCTTGAATGCTGAATGAGGCTTCTGAACCCTCACAGACGACCTGGTCGGCAGGCTGAATTTGAATAGACGATTTTGGATTTACTGCCAACTCTGCGATAATCGATTCGACAGTACCGCAGCAGTTGCTCACTATTGCGCCGTAGCTGCCTGCATCGTCCATGCTCACGATTGGGATGCGGTATGTATTCTCATTAGCTCCTGTAATGTTTTCTCCGTCTCTTTTCCACTGATAACTCAAAGGTTCAGTCCCTGTAGCTTCGACGTTGAATGCAACCTCTGAGCCCTCACAAACCTCTTCATAGACCGGCTGAATATCAATCACAGGCATTGAATAAACCATCAAAGTTGCCAGATCCGATTCTGCAAAACCGCAGGTGTTGCTCACCACTGCGCTGTAGCTGCCTGCATCGTTTTCATTTGCTCTTGCTATGTAGTATGTGTTTGTGTCGGCTCCGGTGATGATTTCTCCATTCTTCTTCCATTGATATGTCAGGGGCTCACTGCCTGCAGCTTCTATGCTAAAGGTAACTGATGAATTGTCCATGGTCTCCATAGATTGCGGATGAACCAGAATCGATGGTCTGACATTAATATTGAGTGTTGCCATCTCAGATTCGATCTGCCCACAGCTGTTGCTAACTGAAGCAATGTAGGTCCCTGTATCGGCTGCAGTTGCCATCGGAATGCTGTATGAACTTGAGGTGGCTCCTGCGATCACCTCTCCATCTTTCATCCACTGGTATGCCAATGGCTCAGTTTCTGTAGCTTCAACGCCAAATGTAACCGGCGACCCTTCACAGACTGTCTGGGAAACAGGCTGTACCAATATCGATGGCCTAACATAAAGCGTCAATGCTGCAGCCTCAGATTCAATCTGCCCACAGCTATTGCTTACTGCAGCAGTGTAGGTTCCCATATCGTCTGCAGTTGCGCTGGGGATGCTATATGAATTTGAAGTTGCTCCTGGTATCTCCATTCCATCCTTCATCCACTGGAACGCTAGAGGCATGGAGCCGGTGACTTCAACGGTGAATATTGCAGGCGATCCTTCGCAGACAGACTGAGAAACAGGCTGACTAAGAATCGAAGGCTTGAAGTTAACCTGCAGAGTCGCTTGATCTGATTCAATCAAGCCGCAGTCGTTTTTGACCATCACGCTGTAGCTGCCGGCGTCATCAGCGCTCACAATTGGAATGCTATATGTGTTTGCGTTTGCACCGCTGATTTCAAAACCATCCTTCATCCACTGGTATGTAAGCGGCTGTGTGCCAGAGGCTTCAACTGCCAATGAGGCTTCCTGGCCTTCGCAGGCAATGATGCCTGCAGGCTGGACATCAATTGTCGGCAATCCTGATTTTATTTTTACCAGCCAGATGTCGAAATTGCTGCTTATTCCCGGCACGTTGTCGCAGCACGCATTAGCTCGCGGTTTTAGAGGGCTATTGGACCTCGTTTTGCCGACAAAGACGTATCCATCGTCGCTTGTTTGCTGGATCGAATATCCCTTGTCGTCCACTTTTCCACCAAAGGTTTGATCCCATATTTTATTCCCATTTCTGTCGATCTTGATCAGCCAGGCGTCATAGCCCCCGGAACCCTGCGAACTTGTTGAGCCGAGGAGGACATATTCACTAGCGCCGGTCTGAATAATTGAGTCTCCTTCATCATCCAGCGGCCCACCGAATGCCTTATCTATAATTGGGTTACCGTTTGGATCTGTTTTGATGAACCAGGCATCGTAGCCACCTGAGCCAATGGAGTTTGTGGAACCTACGAGGAGGAACTCACCGTTATCGTTCTCCCGGACATACCAGCCACTGCTCCAGGGATTAAGCTCGCTTTTTGGCCCTCCGAAGGTATTGTCCCAGATTTTATTTCCATCTTGGTCTGTCTTGATCAGCCATGCATCTGCTTCACCTGCACCAAAAGAGCTGGTTGTGCCGGCGATGATGTATCCTCCATCGCTTGTCTGAAGAACGGAGTCCCCCATATCGTCTAAAGGCCCTCCGAAGGCTTTATCCCAGACCATATTTCCATTCTGGTCAACCTTAAGCACCAGGACATCATACATGCCGCTGCCTGAAGATTTCGTTTTTCCGACGAGGATATAGCCGCTATCTGAGGTCTGTCTCACTGAGTATCCTTCGTCGTCCAAGGGTCCTCCAAATATTTTATCCCAGATCATATTTCCATTCTGATCTACCTTGATCACCAGGACATCATACATGCCGCTACCAGATGACTTCGTTTTTCCGATAAGGATATAGCCGCCGTCTGCAGTCTGTTCTACTGAGTACCCCTCATCGTCTTTCAATCCTCCAAAGGTTTTATCCCAGATTATATTCCCATCTGGATCGGTTTTTGTCAAGAAGAGATCGTAGTTATTCGCACCATTGGAGCTTGTTCTTCCAGTGAATATATATCCACCATCACTGGTTTGCTGGATAAAATGACCTTCATCATCCAATGTTCCTCCAAAGGTTTTATTCAACTCTGTGATGATACAATGCTGGTCGCCATAAGCGTTCTGGCACAGCAGAATTAATAATAGACCCATTAGCGCTGCCGGAACCAATGGTCTGTAATAATATTTGATCATTTAGCCCTCCAATTAATTGAAGATAATTATAGCAAAAATTTATTTGCCAATTGATATCATTAATACTATTTCTTCAATCCATCCGTCATTTCTTCAGAATTCCTTCAATGAGATTTAGCTTCATATAACTGCGAGCAATAACCTGTTAGTATAATTAATGGTATATCTAATGCAGCCTCTAATAGCTATGAAATTTTATTATTTTTTCTTTACTTCTTCAATAATATGCATTTTTCACCCCATTTGTTTAGGTTGTACAATCAATAGATTGTGTGATCACATAAGATAAAAGATGAAGAACAAAATGTCCTGATTCAAATTTAGGATCAATCTCAGCTAAAGCCATATTTCAAAC
>CAZHNU010000016.1:0-58175 GCA_964534145.1 uncultured Methanotrichaceae archaeon
TCCAAAAATCGATATGCAGTGGGGCCACTGCGATTTGAACGCAGGTCACAAGACCCCCAGTCTTGTAGGATACCAGGCTACCCTATGGCCCCGCACGGCGCACCCTAGGATGCAGAACAGACATATAAGGGTTTCCCAAACATCCAAAATCATAATAATATAAAAATCCCTGAAGGCAGCCCGCGGGGCGACTTCAGCGCACCCCAACCCCACTCTCGCGAAAACGTAGCAGCGCGCGGCGGACCTCGGGAAAAAGCGACAGCGTAAATCTCAGTTAGCAGAATCGATACAAGCCAGAATCCTCAGACAGAACCGGGCACTTCTCCCCTATCTGCTGGCCTTGTTCATCTCCTTCATGAAAAAGTCGTTCATCATTCCGATGTACATCTCCTGCGGGAGAAGCGGACGGGCCACCTGGTTTTGCACATCCTCCGATATCGCCCCATGCTCCGCCAGCTGTCGCCCCGCCTCCCTCGCCGCCTCCAGCACGTCGCCTACGGGCGCGCCCATCTCCATCATGGGCCGCAGCGCCTCGCCGTGGGGCCTTAGAAGAGCGCCGGCGAAGTCCATGCTCCAGCTGCGGCATAGAGCCCTCATCCAGACGATCAGTGGGTCGAAGCTCTCCATTTCCCAGTAGGAGCAGCTCGATACCAGAACCGCCTTCTTTGCCTTTGTCTCTTTGGGGCTGGGCTGGTATGTGCGACCATCCTTTATCTCCATAAACGGCTGGCCGATTGGAAGCATCCTGTCGATCAGGTTCTTCATGGAGCCCGAAAGGTTGTTGTTGTAAAGGGGAGACGCATAAACTATGACATCCGCATCCCTCAGAAGGGGATAAAGCCTCTCCATATCGTCTTTAATTGAGCACTCTCCGGGATGACTGAGCCAGCATGCCATGTCGCCGCTGCAGGGCTTGATATCAAGCTCGCCCGTGAAGAAGAGCTGCACCTCGCCGCCCGCAGACCTGATGCCGTCCAGAAAAGGGTCGAGGATTAAGGCGGTGTTGCCTTTGTCCATATGGGGACTGCCGTTGATGGCTATGACCTTCATAAAAATTGATGGATTTATTATCTTACGTAGTTTTCGATTGTGGAGCGAGCCTCTGCTACTGGCATATAGATTGCAGCATCATCCGCTTCATTGACTTCCCGGCGGCTTCTTCATTCCCACTGCCACCATCCACCCTCCTACTACCACTGTTATGCCGAATAGGAAGAGCGACGGCAGCTCAAGCCCGTGAGGCATTGTGAAAATGACCACTCCGCCCGCAATTACGCTTCCTAGTCCAATGCCTATTACGCCTAGCCTCGGGTAAATGGGAGTTGCCAGCAGGCCAAGGGCCACCAGAGCTGCAGCCAGGAGAAGGGTAGGCGAGAAGAGCGGGATATATATGTTCATAGAGCAGAATCAGATTCGCAGGATACTTATAGTTTCTTCCCTTATAGTTCATTCCAGCTGCTTACAGTTTATTCTCGCCGCCTTTAGTTCTTCCCGATGATTTAGCCGCCCCTTCGCCAGCTATTTACCTCCAACAGTGCTAGAAACAACGGATGAAAAGGATCTACATGGACCATTCCGCCACCACGCCTGTGGCCCCTGAGGTCCTGGAAGCCATGCTGCCCTACTTCACAGATAAGTTCGGCAACGCCTCCAGCCTCCACAGCTTCGGGCTGGAGGCAAAGGAGGCCCTGGAGGCCTCAAGGGAGAAGGTGGCAAAGCTCCTGGGGGCCCGCCCTGAGGAGATCACCTTCACCTCCGGTGGAACTGAGTCGGATAACCTGGCGCTGAAGGGCATAGCGTACAGGAACCGGGAGAAGGGAAAGCATATCATCACCACCGGCATCGAGCATCCAGCAATCCTCGAGGTCTGCAGGAAGCTGGAGGCTCAGGGCTTCGAGACGACTTATCTGCCGGTCACGGGAGAAGGGCTGGTCGATCCAGCTGCGCTTGAGGATGCCATACGCAAGGATACCGTCCTGATTTCAGTCATGCATGCCAACAACGAGATCGGGACCATTCAGCCCCTGGAGGAGATAGGCCGCATTGCAGCGGAGAGGGACATATACTTCCATACCGACGCGGTCCAGACAGCCGGGAAGCTGCCGATAGACGTGAACCGTCTGGGGGTCGATCTTCTATCTCTATCAGCCCACAAGCTCTACGGCCCAAAAGGTGTGGGCGCCCTGTATATCCGCAAGGGAACGAGGATCGAGAGCATCGTCCAGGGCGGAGGCCATGAGAGAGGTCTTCGCTCCGGCACTGAGAACATTGCGGGCATCGTGGGCCTCGCCCGGGCTGCAGAGCTTTCGATGCAGACCATGGATGAAGAGGCGAGGATGCTCACAGGGCTTCGAGACCGCCTGGCAAAGCTCGTCATGGAGAGGGTGAAGGAGTGCTGGATCAACGGCTCGATGGCGGCAGGAAAAAGGCTGCCCTCTAACCTGAACTTCGGATTTCGGTACGTAGAAGGGGAATCGCTTCTGCTGTTCCTGGACTCGAAGGGAATCGCCGTTTCCACAGGGTCGGCATGCTCGTCGCACAAGCTTGAGCCGTCACACGTCCTTCGCGCTCTGGGCCTTCTGCCCGAGGAGTGCCACGGCTCTTTGAGGATTACAATGGGCAGGTCGAATACAAAAGAGGACGTGGACTATGCTGCGCAGTCAATAGCAGAGGCAGTGGAGCGGTTCCGGAATATATCAGCGCTTAGATGATTAGGTGAGGACTGGGATTGGCGGCGATGAATGCCTGTGGAACAGCTGTCCCTGCCTTAAGCCCACCACAGCTATAATATTTTTTTCAATTATCAAAAGCCAATAATAACGAAGATAATATAAGTTAATTTTCACAATCACTGCAAAAACCTTTTATCAGTTCAGCATCTTATTAGAGATGCAGGTATTCTGTTGCCGTTTAGGCAGAATTTATCATACAAATGAGCTACCTGCAATATGCCACTTACAATACAATCCAGATTGGTCCCAGGTTAATTTAGGAATCGAAGCCGACTGTTGAAAATTATGGATCATCATATCGATGCCTGGATGGCAAAAATTGAATAAATGAAAACGG
Organism: uncultured Methanotrichaceae archaeon; assembly: GCA_964534145.1. Taxonomy (GTDB): domain Archaea; phylum Halobacteriota; class Methanosarcinia; order Methanotrichales; family Methanotrichaceae; genus CAWJYS01. The sequence goes on from CAZHNU010000016.1 coordinate 3,070, forward strand.
AGCAAAAAAGATGGAAAGAAAGAGTGTTGAAAAGATTCTATTGTGCTTAACAGCCATTGGGCTTTTAATCGCAGTCACTGCTGCCGATATGTCCGGCCAAAACCTCAAAGAGATCATACTGGCAGAAGATTTTCAGCCGTCGCTGGAGAAAATGAGCGAACTTAAAGCATACGATTCATTGGGGGCAGAAGAAGTGATGGAGACTCCCATGCCGGGTGAACTCCGGCTCCCCGAAGCATCTGAGGTCGCCTGCTACTCAGATCTTCCCCGGCCTCAGCTTGAGCTCATAGGAACAGAGGACTACTCGACTGCAGACGGCCAGTTCACCCGCTACAAGCTCTCCATCACCAACTGGGAGGAGTATCCTGAAGCCCTCTTCCGGCCCGCCCCGGATCTGCCGCCGTGCGGATTAAATGCTAACTCCGCTAGGGCCTGGGTCTACATCTGGGCCGAGGGAGGCGCCTATATCTACAGCTTCTGCGACCTTTCATCACCCTTGGAGCTGGAGGACCTCTGGGTTGCCCTTCCGCGAGGCGAGGCTCCGCCTGAGCAGATTTACGTTACCATCAACGACAGAGACTGCGGGCAGGTCTTGCAGTCTGACTTTATATCTACAAGACCGGCTGCATCGCCAACTCCTGGAGAGAGGGACTCGGGGACAGGATCAGGTACTTCAGGTGATGGCGATTGGGGAACCGGCACTCCTGAGGGCGATACGGGTGTAGAGACGCCAATGCCTGGAGAGATGGATCTGCCCGAAGGCAGATTGCCTCCTCTGGCGGATATCTGCTACCCCGATTTGCCTGCTCCTCAGCTGATCATGACGGGTACTCAGGATTACTCCACTGCAGCTGGCGAGTATACGCGCTACAACCTGGCTGTGACCAACAGGGCCGACTACCCTGCAGAGCTGTTCCAGCCTGCTCCGGATCTGCCCCCGTGCGGCTCAAATGCCAACTCCGCCAGGGCCTGGGTTAACATCTACGACGGATCGGACAACTATCTGTACGGATTTTGCGCCCTTTCATCTCCCGCAGATCTCGGCAACCTCTGGTTTGCGCTGAGAAGGGGGGAGACGCCTCCGAGATCGGCCTATATCGTCATTGAGGACAGAAAATGCGGCAACTCCTACAGGTCTAACGCAGCATCCATCGCCCGCGTTCCGGGAATTCCGGAAGGCTCTCTTTCAGCCCCAGTCCAGCTCTCTCCAGCAGATGGTTCAGTATTCAGCCACTACCCGCGAAGCACGACTCTGGAGTGGTCTCCTGTCGCAGGAGCTGCAACGTATACTGTGGAGATCGATTGCTACCACTGCTGCGTGACCGATAGATGGTGCTCCGATTCTGGCACCCCCTGGAGCATAGTTCCCGGCATCACGGGAACAAGCTACGCCTTCGATTACGTGGGCAAGCAGCCGGGCCGCTGGAGAGTATGGGCAGTTAAGGCTTCAGGCGAAGAGGGACCCAAGTCCGGATGGTGGGACTTCGAATATACCATCTGAGTCTCGAATATTTAATTTGGGTTTCGAATATGCCGTCTGAGCCCTGAGGGTGCATTGCATTGGCTGCTGGCAGACCTAACGTATGGAGACTGCCACGCCCCTTTTCATTTGCATCATTTCCTCGGGGGCCAAAACTGCCTTTCCTGTGGCGAGCAACATGTCACGCCCGTCCACGACCAAAACCTCCTCGCCTGCCCTGATATCGGGATCGACGCTCTGGACGTGCTTTGCGAAGACGTTGCCTCCCTTGGCGACAAAAGGCGCGGCCTCGTCCGAAACGGTCACCCGAAGCCTGGGGAATGCCAGAAAGGCGTGCATGCGCCCGGCTCCAAGCATGCTGAGGGTTAGAAGGCCGTCGTTGGCCCTGACGGTGGCAATGCGCTCCTTTCCCGAGTAGAGATAACGAAGCCTCTTCGTGTTGGAGAGCTTAAAGGTCGTGCCCTCTGGAAAGAGGACCTCTCCTGCACCCCTCCCGAACTGAAGGTCGGCGATCATCCTGGCGCGCTTAAGCATCGTGAAACCTCAAATGGGAAAACAAAAAAGGATTGCGGTTAGAATCGGTGCAGCGGCTCAGGGATTAACCTTTGGGCACTGTCTTGGATTTCATTTCGGGCTTGAAATCCTTTGTACTTGAAATCCTTGTTTGCGCCGCTAAATCACAGGCCTTTAATCCTGCGCTCCTCCTCAGCAGCTCTTTTTGCCGCCTCACGCCTCTTTTGATAGGTTATGACGGCAACTGCTGCAGCCAGCGCGATCGATCCGAAGAAAAGCAGCATGGGAAGCAATACGCCCGACACTATGTCCCCGGAAATCCCCGGACCTACAGCCAAAACCACCTCAGGTCCCTGCTTTCCCTGGGCGTACGCGGCCGACAGCCGATAGATTCCGGGCTGATCGATATCAAAAGCCAGCAAAGATCTGCCGGAGCGGCTTCCAATCGAGTAGCTCATCATGCTTCCCGGAGAGTATATTTCAATCTCCTGGCCGGTTGTCGCATTCTTGACCTCAACTACCAGGCCGGAGATGTCATCGCCCGTGACGTACACAGCGCCGTTCGCAACCGTCCGGTTCTCGTAGAAAATGGTGTACTCTCCGGCCTCGGCCAGGAAAAGCTCGCCGCTTCCAGGAACCACCACCTGCTGGAAATCCGCGCCTATGCTGCCGATGCTTGAAACAATCGATGTGGCAAAAAGGGCTATTCCCGCTGCTGCAATCAATGCCGCAAGCCCGTAGTACCAGCGGCCGGGCTCCAAATCAGAACTGGACAAAGCTCAATCCCCCTCGAGAATCAGGTGGCCGATTACAGGGCTCAAACCATAATCTATTTTGCCCTCCTGATTACATCACCACAAATCTCGATCCTATATTGGTGATTTGATTGACCCCTTTAGATGTCGTTGATCCCGAAGTTGCAGCCGCAATAAAAGGCGAGCTACAGCGGCAGCAAGACAGCATCATCCTGATCGCATCCGAAAACTACGCAAGTCGCGCGGTGATGGAGGCGCAGGGCTGCGTCATGACAAACAAATATGCAGAGGGCTATCCCGGGCGGCGCTACTATCGCGGCACGAAATACGTGGACGTGGCTGAAGACCTGGCCCGCGAGCGCTGCAAGAAGCTCTTTGGCGCAGAGCATGTCAACGTCCAGCCGCACAGCGGCACTCAGGCGAACATGGCGGCATATTTCGCGGTGCTAAAGCCCGGCGACACCATCATGGGCATGAACCTGGCTCACGGGGGCCACCTTTCCCACGGGAGCCCCATCAACTTCTCGGGAAAGATGTACAAGATCGTTCCCTACAGCGTCACACGAGAGACTGAGACGCTGGACTACAGCGAGATGGCCGATATCGCCAGGAAATCCAAACCCCAGCTGATAGTCGTGGGGGCCTCCGCATATCCCAGAATCATCGACTTCAAGGTTGTGCGGGAGATTGCCGACGAGGTTGGTGCGATGGTCATGGCAGACATTGCCCATATCGCGGGCCTGATCGCTGCCGGAGCCCATCCGTCGCCCATTCCCTACTGCGAGATCGTGACCACAACCACCCACAAGACGCTTCGCGGCCCGAGGGGCGCTTTAATCATGTGCAAGCAGGAGCTTGCACAGACAATCGACAGAACTGTATTCCCAGGAACCCAGGGCGGGCCCTTCATGCAGGCGATTGCTGCAAAGGCAGTGGCCTTCAAGGAGGCTTTGACCCAGGAGTTTAAGGACTACCAGTTCCAGGTCGTCAAGAATGCTGCAACGCTGGCTGATAGGCTCAAGGAAAACGGCCTGGAGCTTGTTTCAGGCGGCACAGACAACCACCTTATGCTGGTCAAGCTGCTGAAAGAGGGAATCACGGGCAAGGAGGCGGATGAAACCCTGGAGAGAGCAGGCATCACACTCAACAAGAACATGATACCCTTTGATCCTGCCACGCCCTTTGTCACAAGCGGCATTAGAATCGGCACTCCTGCTGCGACCACGCGGGGCATGAAGGAGAAGGAGATGGTGAAGATCGCCGACCTGATCACGACTGTCTTAAGAGACATCAAGAATGAGGAAACGATAGGCTCCGTTAAGTCAAAGGCGAAGGAGCTTTGCGACCAGTTCCCGATATATCCCGATCTTGCATGATAATCGACGGAAAGGCCCTGGCAGCCGATGTTGAGGCCGAGACAAAATTAAGGGTAGAGAGGCTCGCAGGCCGCGGCGCCGTGCCCGGCCTGGCAACGGTACTCGTGGGCGAGAATCCGGCATCGCAGATGTACATAAGGCTTAAGCATTCGGCCTGCTCGCGGGTGGGAATCCGGTCCGAGAACGTTGTTCTGCCCGACAATGCAACCGAGGAGCAGCTTCTTGATAAGATCCGAGAGCTTAACTCCAGAAAGGATATTCACGGAATTTTGCTGCAGCTTCCTCTACCCAAAGGCCTGGACCCAAGGAAGGCGATGATGACCATAATGCCTGAAAAGGACGTGGACGGCTTTCATCCCGAGAACATGGGCGCTCTTCTCTTAGGCGCAGAGCGCATGGTCCCATGCACCCCGAAGGGGATCATCTATGCCCTGGAGCGTCTCGGAGTTCGGCTGGAGGGGACCGAGGTCGTGATCGTAGGACACAGCAACGTTGTAGGAAAGCCTCTGGCAGCCATGATGCTGAACAGAAACGCCACTGTGCAGGTCTGTCACGTCTTCACAAGAGACCTGGCATCTCACACGCGCGAGGCTGAGGTTCTGGTGGTTGCGGCCGGCGTTCCCGGGCTTATTAAGAAGGATATGGTCAAGCACGGAGCGTACATTTTCGATGTCGGGATTAATCGCGTCGGAGATAAGACCGTGGGCGATGTCGACTTTGAGGCCGTTAAGGACACTTCTGCAGGGATCACGCCGGTTCCCGGAGGCGTCGGACCGCTGACGGTGTCCATGCTCCTCAGCCAAACGGTACAGGCGGCTGAGAACCAGAGCCAGGGATAGAAGGCATGGATAGAAGCCAGGGATAGGAGGAAGCCTGACTTGCAGCCGAATTCAGGACTCCTTCATATACTATAGAGCTAAAACTATAGAGCTGGAGAGATAAACTAAAACCAGAGAAAAAGCAGGATTTAACCCATGGGAGGCTGTAGCACCTGTCGCTGATCGTCGCCTTTGCCGGATGCCGTGAGGCCGTAATTGGTGGGGATAAAAGAAGTATTGCGTTTTTCGGAGGCTGCCCGGAGCTTGAGGACGAGCTTTACTCCGGCAAGATAAAAAACGACGAGGAGCTGGCGGCAAGGGCCAGAGATCTCGGCGCATCTCTGCAGGTTTCTGACGGCAGAGAGAAGGTCTGGATGCATGAAGGCGGAATCCTGCTCGTAGGGGAGGTTACAGAGATCTCTCTTAGCTCTGAGAGAAGGCGGAGAATCTACCTGGCTGCAGGGGCCTACCTCATGGCCGAAATTGCTGGAGGCGATGCAAAGATCACCGGACAGGGGAGGTCTTGCTGCATCGTCCTTGGGAACAGGCTGACTCAGCGCCTGGCAGGCGAGATGATTAGGGATGCTAAAGGAAGAATCAGCAAGGATCTCATACAGTCCATTTTCGCTAAGGTCGGCAGCAGAACTGCATCTGTGAGCCGCACGCATGCAGTTCTCAGCGCCGATGTCCTCCTGTCCGATCCCGTTAGCGCCCTGCAGGCTGCGTTCCATGACGATTGCAGAAAAAGTGGATGGAGGCTATGCGATCGGCAGTGATCCTTGCCGGTGGCGCTGGCAGCCGTTTGGGCACTGAGAAGGCTCTTATAGAGTTCGGCGGCAGGCCGCTTATCTGCTGGACTGTTGAAAGGCTTCGAAAAGCCTGTGAGGAGCTCGTGATCGTCTCCAGGAACAAGGATCAAGAGGCCGTTTTGCGGGAGCTGGTTTGCGATGCCGTTTTCACGCGTGACAAAATTCAGGGCTTCGGGCCGGTGGCAGGGCTATTTTCGGGACTGAGCTTTGCTAGCGGGGACTTTGCCTTCGCCACAGGGTGCGATCTGCCGTTTCTAAACGTAAGGGCAGTTGAGATGCTCTTCGATTTTGCAGAGGGCTACGATGGTGCTGTTCCAATCAAGCCCAAAGGTTTTCTGGAACCGCTGCATGCAGTTTATCATCGGGAGAAGATGTCTTTGGCCTGCAAAATGGCGCTTGAAAAGGGTGAGAGGAGGATTCACGTGCCTTTAAAAATGCTGGATGTGAACTACGTCCCCGTGGATCTTTTGCGCGCCGCGGACCAGCAGCTCCTCACCATCTTCAACATCAACACCACAGAGGATCTCGCCGAGGCACGGAGGCTGTGGTCGAAGCAATAAACGCAAGCTCTTTACCGGATAGGGAACACCATGAAAGCATGTGAAGAAACAGATCGCCAACTCCGCCCCGACCAGTGAAGGTTCAGCCTCCCCCTTTGCCTTCAAGCCGGGCCGTTTGGATGCGCGCCAAGACCCGCCGCTTCGTCTAGTCTCCGACTTCGCCCCCCGGGGCTCCCAGCCGCGGGCAATAGATGAGCTCGTCTGCGGCCTTAAATCCGGCAAGAGGTTTCAGACACTTCTAGGTGTCACGGGCTCCGGAAAGACCTTCACCGTGGCAAACGTGATAAATCAGGTCCAGAAGCCTACCCTGGTCATTGCGCACAACAAGACGCTGGCCGCTCAGCTGTATAACGAGTTCAAGGAGTTCTTCCCCGAGAACAGGGTCGAGTATTTCGTTTCCTATTACGACTATTACCAGCCGGAGTCCTACATTCCATCAAAAGACCAGTACATAGAGAAGGACTCCCACATCAACCCAAAGATCGAGCAAATGAGGCTCGCAACCACTGCCTCGCTCGTGTCCCGAAGAGATGTGATAGTCATCGCATCCGTCTCCTGCATCTATTCCCTGGGAAATCCTGAAAACTTCGAGGGAATGGGCTTCGAACTGAAGGTTGGAGACAGGATATCCAGGAAGGAGATTTTGGGGAGGCTTATCGATATCCTTTACGAGAGGAACGACCTGGATCTGGCTCCGGGACGCTTCAGGGTCAAGGGCGACATAATCGACCTGGTTCCCGGATACTTCAACAACATCATCAGGATAGAGCTGTTCGGGGATGAGATAGACAGGATCTCTGAGATCGACCGGCAAACGGCTCAAAGAAAGGAGGATATGGGCTACTTCTTCGTCTACCCGGCGAGGCATTATGTGATCCCCGAGGAGGAGCAGAAGAGGGCGGTTCAGTCAATTTTGGAGGAGATGGAGGAGCGCCTGCCGGAGCTTGGCATGATCGAGGCCCACAGGCTAAAGCAGCGCACAATGCACGACGTCGAGATGATTTCGGAGACCGGCAGCTGCAAGGGCATCGAAAATTATTCCAGGCATTTCGATGGAAGACGTTCCGGCGATCCTCCGTACTGCCTCCTGGACTACTTCCCCGAGGATTTCCTTCTGGTCATCGACGAGAGCCACCAGACTCTTCCCCAGATCCACGGGATGTACAACGGGGACCGCTCCAGGAAGAAAAGCCTGATAGACTACGGATTTCGCCTGCCAAGCGCCTACGACAACCGGCCTCTTCGCTTTGAAGAGTTTGAGAATTATATGAACAGCGTGATCTTCGTATCGGCAACGCCCGGCGACTACGAGATCGAGCACTCCGGCCAGGTGGTCGAGCAGATAATCCGGCCGACAGGCCTCCTGGACCCGATAGTTGAGATAAGGCCGGTCGAGGGCCAGGTGAAGGACGTCATGCAGGAGATCAGGCTTGTCGTCGAGCGGGGCGATCGGGCACTGGTCACAACGCTCACAAAGAGGCTTGCAGAGGAGCTGACGGAGTACCTGGCCCAAAACGACATCAAGGCGCGCTACCTTCATTCCGACATCGACACGCTGGAAAGGACCGAGATCATAAGGGAATTGCGGCTGGGCAAGTTCGATGTCCTAGTCGGGATCAATTTGTTGAGGGAGGGCCTGGATATCCCCGAGGTGGGGTTCATCGGCATTCTGGATGCGGACAAGGAGGGGTTCCTCCGCGACGCCCGAAGCCTGATCCAGACCATCGGCCGTGCGTCGAGGAACGCCAACTCAAGGGTGGTTCTCTATGCCGACAACATGACGGGCTCGATCAAAAAGGCCGTAGAGGAGACGGAGCGGAGAAGAGCGCTTCAGACGGCCTACAACCAGGAGCACGGAATAGTTCCAAAGACGATCAAAAAGCCGATCAGAGAAAAGGTCGTCGAGATTACCGATACGAGGCACATTCCAAAGGCGGACATCCCCAACATGATAGTCGAGCTGGAGGCAGAGATGAGGGAGGCTGCCGAGCGGCTGGAGTTCGAGAGGGCGATAATGCTCCGTGACAGCATCAGGAAGCTGCAGAGGGAGATAAATGTTTGAATGAAGTGAGATATTATATTGCAGGTTATGGAAGGAAAAATAGTCTATTTCGAGGATATCGGGCCTGAGAACACAGAGACCACTTTCGGGCTCGTTCAGGAGAGGCAAAAGGCTCTTGGAATAAAGAAGCTGGTGCTGGCCTCAACCACGGGCTCGACGGCAGAAAAGGCGATGGAGTTTTTCAGGGGCTCCGGCGCCAGGCTGATCGTCGTGCCTCACCAGTACGATTTTCGCAGAAGCGGAAATGTGTTTCCAGGCGAGCTGGTCAGGGCCCTGAGGGGTGAGGGACACGAGGTTCACTTCGGCACCATGCTGTTCCACACCGACGGATTATACGAATCAAGCATCCCGACGGCAATGGCCAACCTGCTGCGCTGCTTTTGCCAGGGAGTGAAGGTTTGCTTCGAGATCGTCCTCATGGCGACGGACGCAGGCCTGCTGGATGGCGGAGAGAAGGTCATAGCCATTGCAGGGACCGGTCGGGGATCAGATACTGCGCTCGTGATGCAGGCGGCGTCGTCGCAGCATTTGAAGAGGCTCAAGGTTAACGAGATAATATGCAAGCCGCTAAACCCAATGAACATCGATGAGTTGCGAGAGAGGCGCGAGAGGATGGAGAAGGATAGGGCAGGATAGTAATATTTTTCGGGTCTTCGCCGTTCTATATGGGCAAACCTGGGCCAGAATTTCTCTATATGAAATGCAAACTGATAAAACGAGAACCAATAAATTATAAAATATAAATTAATAAAATAGTGCGACTATTTATCTTCTTGAAGCCTCAACTCTTCTTCTCGCCGGACGATGTCGGGTAGCATGTATCGAGCAGAGATCCCTTTCTGCGGGCAACCCTCGGATCGCCTGGCTTGATGGGCTCTACCTTCTCTTCAGCTGTCTCCTTCTTTTCCTCGTGGTGTGTCATAATCAACCTCTCTCTATTCTTTTTCCTGATATTAATTATAGCTTCCGGTAGACCGTATAAATAAAAGATGGCAGATGCCCGAAGATGGCAAATCAGGCATCAGTTGGACCAAAAAACTAAAGCTTTGATTGATAATTCGCTATCACTGACAGGTATCGAGCAAACCTTTCTTCTTGCCTGCCCTCTTGTCACCGGGCTTGATGGGCTCTACCTTCGCTGCCTTCTCCTCTGCCTTTTCCTTCTTGCCCTCATGGTGTGTCATTGATTTCACTCCAACAGCTAAGTAGGCGGTCTTTGCTTATAAATGTTTCGGCAAACGTCGAATATTCTCAAGTGGTAGTATATCCTCCGTCGATAATAAGCTCCGTGCCTGTCACGAACTTTGCCTCGTCCGATACCAGATACAGCACTCCGTAAGCGATATCATCAGGCTCGCCTATATGGCCGATGGGGTGCAGGGCATCCAGGCCCTTGCGAAGCTCCGCGACGCTCATTCCGGTCTTCTGGGATTGCTCTTTCAGGAAGTTCTCGACCAGTGGCGTCCAAATAAATCCAGGATGAACGGAGTTCACGCGGATGTGGTCCTTGGCATAGAGGAGAGCATCGATTTTTGCCATAACCCTGTTCGCAGCCTTGGTGGCATGGTATGCCGGAATATCAGGAGCGCCGATGATGCCGTAGATGGATGAAATGTAGACGATGTTCCCGTTCTTTTGCCTCTGCATGTAGGGCACGACGTACTTCGTGCAGAGGAAGGCGCCGGTAACATTCACATCGAAGACCTTCTCCCACTCCGCTCTGGTGTACTCGTGCGTCGGCTTATTCGGACCGGCGATGCCTGCGTTGTTCACAAGTATGTCGATTTTTCCGTACTTATCGTGGACGGACTTTGCTACCTCTTCCACCCTACCCTCATCGGTCACATCCAGGGGATAAAACTCAGCCCGGCCACCGGCCTGGACAATCTCTTGCACGCATTTTTTCCCTTCATCCTGCGTTCTTCCTGTGATGATGGAGATCGCTCCCTCTTTCGCCAGGACCTTGGCTATGGCCTCTCCAATGCCGTATGTGGACCCTGTTACTATGGCGACTCTGCCATTGACCCTTGCCATTATCTATCCTCTCACATGTTATTTTAGTTTCAATAGTAGTACATTCACCCTACTATTATAGATAAACTAACTTTTAGATCGAATTGGATGAAAAATGGTAAGCTACTGAGTTCGAGGTCTTCAAGGCGGGGAGAGAAAAGAGTGAGCGATAGCGGGTTCTAACATGCATTCAATTGGAAGCCAATTGGAAGCTATTATGCTCTATTTATACGATTTATTCCAGCGCTCGTACTCCTTGTGGGTGGCGAAGCAGTGCATTATGTAGATTTGCGTTCCTTTGATATTGAATTAAGATTTCAGCTCATGCACCAGATCCGCCAGCTCCTTTTGCGCAGCCTCTGAAAAGATGAATTCCATAATCCAAAGATCTTATGAAATAGTTAAAGAGGGGGTGAGACCGCCGGACATCAGGCATCGGTCCCATTTTTTTGGCTATAGGTTTTCTAGCTAATATCAAGGCCGATAACTAACCGCTGCCCCTAGCTCTATCGCTCGATTATACACGTCGGGTCCTCCTCCATAAGGTCGCCCTTGTAGTAGAAGGCCTTCTGCCTGCACCCTCCGCAAAGCTCCAGGTACTCGCAATCGCCGCATGCGCCCTTTAGATTTGTGCGCATTTCCCGCAGGTTCAGAAGCTCCTGACATGGATTATCTATCCAGATGTCCTTAAAGGACCGCTCGCGAACATTTCCCACAACAACCTGGGGCATGAAGTGACAGGGGTGCACGTCGCCCCGGTGGTTTATGTTGGCAACTTTGTTTCCAGTCGAACAGCCGCCGGCATTCTTCATGAGCTGGCGGACCTGCTCCTGCCTTGGATCACCCTTTAAAAGCTCCAGAAGATACGCACCGTCCATGGGTGAGTCTGTGGTCAGTATCTCGATGTCCCTTCCCTTCAGCTCCACGGCAGCCTCGGCCAGCAGGCGTATCACGCTTCTCCTCTGCTCATGCGTCACGTCCCTGTCAGCAATGCCTGCACCCCTGCCAGTTGGAACGAGATGGTAAAGGCAGAACCTGGGAATGTCCTCGTCCAGCGCAAGGTTCAACAGCGCAGGAACCTCCTGCCAGTTGTCTTTGGTGAGGGTTATACGAAGGCCGGTCTTTAAGCCCGCATCCCTGGCATTTCGCAGGCCCTGCAGGGCCCTCAAGTGCGCTCCCTTGACCCCGCGGAACCGGTCATGCATTTCAGGCGTTGCAGAATCGAGGCTCACGCCCACGTACCTGATCCGGGCCTCGGCCAGGAGCCTTGCAACCTCGGGAGTGATCATCGTCCCGTTTGTGGAGATCACAGCCTTCAGGCCAGCCTCCCTGGCATGAAAGGCGTAGGCGTAAAAGTTCCGGCTTAAAAGCGGCTCCCCGCCGGTGAAAATCAGCACAGGCACCTTGAGATCTGCCAGATCGTCGATTAGGCGTACGCCTTCCTCAAGAGTCAGCTCCTCGCGGGATGCATCGCTTGCATCCATGTAGCAGTGGTCGCAGGCCAGGTTGCACTGCCTGGTCAGGTTCCACATAACGACGGGCCTTGTTTTCCCAGAGAACCTGACGAGATCCGGGGGCAGGTTTTCGCAGGCATCCGAACCGGATGCCCTGATTGCCTCCCAGACAGTCGCCTGATCGGCAAGAGCTTTGGAAAATATTATCATGACTTCCTCCGCAGAGCCTGCAGCATCGCCTCGAAGGTGAACCTTTCCGGCATCACGTCCACCTTCACGCCAAGCCTCTCAAGCTCCGCAGCCGTCGGCTTTCCGATGGCAGCAACTGTTGCCTTCGCCAGCGACTCTCTCAGCTTCGCCTCCTGGCCGATTTCGTTCGCCCGCTCTATGAGCAATCTGGCTGTGGATGAGCTTGTAAAGGCGAAAATATCCACGCCTTCGGCCTCATTTATCAGGTCGTCGAGCCTTGGGTCTTTTGAGGGGACGACCTCGTATAAAGGAACATCATCGACGGCAAGTCCGGCGCTTTTCAGCCCCTCGGACAGGTACCGGCTTCCCTGGGCGCTTCGCAGGAAGAGAATGCGCCTGCATTTTCCCTTCAGCATCTGCAGAAGTCCCTCAGAGCTGTACTCGGCAGGGACCTCTGAGTCAAAGCCCCATTCGGTTAAAGCCGCCTTCGTCTTGGGGCCTATGGATACTACCGTCTTTTTCTTCAGTTTCTCAAGAACCGCCGGATTCTTGATCGCAATCCTCACGCCGTTGGCGCTGGTGAAGACCACGCACTCCGCTGCATCAAGCCTGGATATCAGATCTGCGGGCAGCGGCCTTTCCGCCAGGGCGATGGCCGGGGCGCAAAAGGGCTTAAAGCCGTACTCCCTGGCAAGGTCGGCAGACTCCTCCATCTGGACGTCGGGACGCAGGATTGCAATCCTTTTTGCGGCCAGCCTTTCTGAAAGCCGCACAACGTCCCCTACCACTAGAATGGCCGGCGACTCCACATTCGCCTTTCGTGCATTTTCGGCTATATCTCCTAGGGTTCCCACGACCAGCCTCTGCTCCGGCCAGCCGCCCTTTTCAACAACAGCCGCCGGAGTATCCGGCGACCTGCCGCCTTTGATCAGCGCCTGAGCGTTCTCCATGAGCCTTGAGACTCCCATCAGGACCACAAGCGTGCCGCCCAGCCGCGCTATTGCCTCCCAGTCAAGAGGGCTGTCCTTGCCAGGCTCCTCGTGGCCTGTGACAATCGTGAAGGCGGATACGATGCCCCTGTGCGTCACGGGGATTCCAGCCAGCTCGGGAGCAGCTATAGCCGACGTGACGCCCGGCACAACCTCCACAGGGATGCCTCTATCCAGAAGAGCCAGCGCCTCCTCACCGCCCCGGCCGAAGACATACGGATCGCCTCCCTTCAGGCGGACCACGACATTGCCCTCTTCAGCCTTTTCGATCAGCAGGAGGTTGATTTCCTCCTGCGTGAGCTTATGCGCCCCTGCCGTCTTTCCTACATCGATCAGCTCTCCCCTCACGCCCTCCAGCATCTTGGGGCTCAGCAGCCTGTCGTAGAGAACCACATCTGCCAAAGAGAGGAGCCTCTTTGCCTTAAGGGTCATTAGCTCGGGATCGCCCGGACCCGCACCTACAAGATAAACCTTACCTCGCGCCAAAGGCCTTCACCGCCTCATCCACCAGATCCCCTCCGCCCATCTCCAGGAGTCTTCTTCCTAAGACAGCAGATGCCTCCATGTAACCGCTGCCGTCCACGAGGGGGATCATCTCGTCCAGACGGACGAACCTCTTTCCGTCCAATGATAGCACCTCTGCCACAACGCGCGCTCTTCGGCCGCCGGCATCGGCATGAACGTCTGCATGAACTGCCATGGGAACAATGCAGCCTCCACCTACCGTCTCCAGGATCTTTCTCTCAATCATTGTCTCAATTCTTGTGGGCATGTCATCTATGAGACGAGAATATAATTCTGCCTGAGACCCCTTCTTCGCTACCGCCACGATCGTTCCCTGGTTTGCCGAAGGGACAAACCTCTCGGCATCCAGGCGAACGTACCCAAGCTCATGGCTCATGCCCATCCTCTGAAGTCCTGCCTCAGCCAGAACGATGGCATCGTAGTCTCCCTGGCGGAGCTTTCGAAGGCGTGTCTGCAGATTGCCTCTGAGGCTTTTAATCGACAGGTCTGGCCTTGCACGCCTGAGCTGGGCAGAGCGCCTCATGCTCGACGTTCCGACAACTGCGCCATCCTTTAGGTCTTCGAGCCTTGGGCATCCCGATGATCCTTCTCTGTTTCCCAAATCGCCCCCGCATACCAAAATATCGTAGGGCGAATCGCGCTTGAGGACCGCGGAGATGACCAGCTCTTCCGGCCTCTTCGTCGGGAGGTCCTTCATGCTGTGAACTGCCAGGTCTATCTCCCCTGAAAGCATGCGGTCGTCTATCTCGGCCACAAAGACCCCAAAGCCCGATATCTGGTGCAGCGGCTTATCCAGAAAGACATCGCCGCTCGTCTTGACAAGGCTAAGCTTCGCCTCCACGCCATAAGGCCTGAGCCTCTCAAGGACGATCTCCGTCTGACGCAGTGCCAGCGGGCTCCCGCGGCTGCCCACAATCAGCCTTTCAGACAGGACCTATACGCCTCCAAAGTAGCATCAATTGCCTCCTGGGAGTGAGCCGCGGAGATGAAGTCGGTCTCGTACTGGCTTGGAGGAAGAAAGATTCCGGAATCAAGCATCCTTCTAAAGAAGCCTAAATAGCCCAGCTTATCGCATTTAAGCGCCTCTTCATAGTTATGCGGTTCTGGACCGAAGAAGACCTTGAACATGCTTGAAACTCCCACAACGCTGTAGCAAAGCCGCAGGTCATCCACTATCTCGCGAAGCGCCTTTCGCATTTTGTCTCCGGCAGCATTGAGCCTTTCAAGCGTTTTCTCCTTCTCCATGACATCCAGGGTGGCACGGCCTGCCGCCAGGGAGACGGGGCTTCCATTGAAGGTCCCCGCCTGGTAGATGCCGCCGCTTGGGGCAACCTGCTCGATGAGATCCCTCCTGCCTCCGAAAACGCCTATGGGGAAACCGCCGCCGATGATCTTGCCGAGTGTTGTCAGGTCTGGGGTCACTCCATAGTATTCCTGAGCCCCGCCGAGGCTTAGGCGAAATCCGGTTATGACCTCATCGAAGATTAGCAGGACGTCATGCTCTAAAGTAAGCTCCCGAACCCTCTGGAGGTAGCCTTCAACTGGCAGAACGGGGCCGATGTTTCCCAAAACCGGCTCAATTATCAGGGCTGCTATCTGGCCGGAGAAGCCTTTCAGGACTTTCTCTAAGGCATCGGCATCGTTGTAGGGAACCTGCAGAGTATTCTTGGCCGTATCTGCAGGGACGCCTTTGGAGTCAGGAATGCCTAGCGTAGTTGCCCCGGAGCCGGCCTTCACCAGCACGCTGTCGTGGGCCCCATGGAACCCTCCCTCTATCTTTATGATTTTATCCCGGCCTGTTGTACCTCGCGCAACACGGAGCGCAGCCATTGTGGCCTCGGTCCCAGTGCTCACGAAGCGCATCATCTCCATGCTCGGGTAAAGCCTGGATATTCTCTTTGCCATCACGATCTCCAGCTCTGAAGGAGTTCCGTAAAGCCAGCCATTCCTGAGCTGATCGATCACGGCTTTCTCTATTGCAGGATGGCGGTGGCCGAGGATCATGGGCCCGTAGGCCAGGCAGTAGTCAATAAACCGGTTGCCGTCGGCATCCCAGAGATAGGGGCCTTCAGCTCTCGATGTGTAAAACGGGCAGGGCGCGATCGCCCTGACGGGACTGCTCACCCCTCCGGGAAGAAGCCCTTTTGCCGCGGCGTATAGCCTCAGGGAGGAATCAAGATGCATCAGAGGATCACGAAGGGCTGTATGGATTAATCAAGCTTGCGATCCTGTCTTGTTAGGGATGAGGCGAACGGGCTCGGGCACGCGTATACTATTATTATTCACGAAAAGTATATATAAAAGAAAGTACTACAATATCAACTGTATAAGTATTATATGCTAGTTATAACTTAGATGGTAAAATCGAACGAGTGCTGAGAGGAAGGGAGATCGTCAAGCAAAATAATCCAAGGGATGGCACGGCTACACGCCCTCCCTCCTCCAGGCTTCCTCTTCCACTTTTTTCATAACAACCCGCAGAGGCAGGCCCGTCGCAGCGGCTATTCTTCTGCAATCCTCGAACTCGGGCTTGATGTTCAGCAAACGGCCCTTTAGAAGGCTTACCTTAACTGAAGCTCGATAAGCCTTGCCGTCCAGTTCCACCTCCACCTCCTTTGGCTCGCGCTCCGCCACGTGGCGGTGAATGCTTGGAAACACCCTGACGCCCAAGGATCCAGTTTCCATCATGATCATCTCTGCGAGCCTATCCTGGTCCTCATGCCTGGCGATGACCGAGATCACATTTCCGGCACGCCCCTTTTTCATAACTGCCGGCATCAAAGACACATCCAGGGCCCCTGCGTCCATGAGCATCTCGATCAGGTTTCCGAGCACCTCGCCGGTCACATCGTCGACGTTCGTCTCCAGCTGGACTACGCTGTCGGAATGATGGCTGTGATGACCTTGACTATCAGGGCCGCGACAAAGCTCTCCCACAACGCCCCGCAGGGCATTTGGAACTTCAAGCTCCCGTCCTCCGGCGCCGTAGCCCACAGCTTTTGCCCTTAAGAGCGGGTAATCGCTTAGGAACTCATCCGCCAAAACAGCCAGAAGCGCCGCGCCTGTGGGCGTTAAAAGCTCCTGGTCTGCCGGTCCGCCCCTCCATGGAATCTCGAATGCTCGAAGGATCTCAAGGGCTGCAGGCCCTGGAACCGGCAACAGCCCGTGATGCGAGGACACATAGCCGCCGCCGACGGATACGGGCAGGGACATGGTGCGCCCTACGCCAAGAGATTGCAGTGCAGCGCAGCTTCCTGCGATGTCTGCCAGCGCATCCATGGCTCCCACCTCGTGAAACCTCGCCTCCTCCTTTGGCACGCCGTGAACGCGGCTTTCTGCAGAGGCAATAACGTCGATGGCGCGCAAGGCCTTATCCAGCGCAATTCCCTTGATGCTGGAGCCCTTCAGTATGGCATTCGCCTCTTCCAGCCCTTTGAACCTGCTGTCTGTTATTATCTTTGCCTTTGTGGCTGCAATATGGCTTTTTTCAACGCTGGTAATCTCGAGGCGGCAGCCGACCGATTCAACGGCCTTGCCGACCTCCGTTGCATCTGCTCCGAGGTCGAGAAGACATCCCATGATCATGTCGCCGGAGGCTCCTGAGTAAGGGTCGAAGAGAAGGGATTTCATAGTTTCATGTTCGTTTCGATGTTATTGAATAAGAATCTGTTCATTTCTTCCAGAAATCAGGCACCAGCAGCACCAGCGCTGTTATCACCTCTAGCCTGCCTATCCACATGCAGAAGAAGAGAAGCACCTTGCCCAGAGGGTGAACATCGGCAAAGCTCAAAGCAGGACCCACAGGGCCGAAACCAGGCCCGACGTTGCCGAGGGTTGTGGCCACCGCCGAGGTAATCGCAGCGATATCCATGCTCGGATCGCCGTAGGATGCAACGGCCAGCAGGAGAGATGCCACAGCGAAGATAACTATGTACAGTGCCACGAAGATGTTGCTCGGCCGCAAAATCTCGTCCCTCACAGTGACCCCCCCGAGCTTCACAGAGAGCACGGCCTTGGGATGCATTGCCTGGACAAGCTCCCTGTATCCGCTTTTGAGCACAAGGAGAACTCTCACGACCTTTATAGCACCCCCTGTGGAGCCGGCGCAGGCTCCTATGAACATGAGCAGCAAAAGCGTGAACTTGGCTGCAGCCGTCCATCCGTCAAAATCGGCCGTGGTAAATCCGGTTGTGGTCATCATGGATACCACCTGGAAGCCTGCCAGCCGGATCTTGTTGAAGAGGTCCCCATCTATTCCTCCCCAGAGGACTATTATGGCTGTCGCTGCCAGCAGTATTATCGTGTAGAGCCGGAACTCGGGGTCATCGATCAGGCTCCGTCTGTCGGAATAGAGCATGCGGTAATGCAGGGCGAAGTTTGCGCCTGCGAGAAACATGAACAGCACTACGATGGTGTCGATCAGGGCGCTGTTATATGCCGCGATGCTTGCGGCCTGGGGAGAAAATCCGCCCGTGGCCATGCTGGCAAATGTGTTGCACAGTGAATCGTAAAGCGGCATGCCGGCTGCGAGGAGCAAAACCACCTCTGCAATGGTCAGAAGCACGTATACCCACCACAGGATTCTTGCAGTTTGCTTTATGCGCGGAGTCAACGCGTCTTTGTCGGGTCCCGGGACCTCTGCTCTGTAGAGCTGGCGTCCGGCCACGCCCAGGCGCGGCAGGATGGCTATGAACAGCAAAATAATGCCCATGCCGCCCAGCCACTGGGCAAAAGACCGCCAGAAGAGCAGCCCGAAGTAGGTCTGATCCTCGCTCGGCCTGAGGTTCAAGAGCGTCGTGTTTCCTGACAGGCTGTTAAGTCTCCACTCAAGGGCTGAGGCCAGGCTCTGATCGGCCAGTGCTCCGTTGATTATCCAGTACCCTTGAGCGTTGTACTCGGTCAGCGTAGAGGCTCCGGTGGTTGTGAAGGATGACATGGACTCAAAAAGCCCATTTAATATGCTCATTCCTAAAAACATGTACGGCAATGAGCCGAAGAAGGCGGCCCCAAGCCAGCCCAATGCCACAAGGGCAAAGCCCTCCTTATGTCCCATCTCCTCGTCAGACCCCAGGCGGCCAAGAACGATTCCTGAAGCTAGAGTCAAAAGCGAGGTAAGGGCAAAGGCGATGACGCCCCTGGTCTCTCCGTAATAGGCGGCGACGGCTCCGGGAACCAGCAGCACTACCGCTAGAAGCTTCAGAAGAGAGCCGAACAGGCGAAGAAATACCCGAAATCTCATTGTCCCTCATGCCCTTTCATAAGATTTCCTAAAGGAAACCTCCGGAGGCATCTGCAGAACGATTGTCGATGCATTCTAGATATAAAAACCCGGCCCTGATCATTTTCTCCAGAGCTCCGGCAGAAAAAGCAGGAAAACGGGCAGCATTTCCAGCCTCCCAAGCCACATGCAAAATAGCCCGATCAGCTTTCCAAATGTCGACATCTGGCTCCAATCAAAGGCCAAAATGCCAAACCCAGGGCCCACGCCGCCCATGCAGGAGGCAACTCCCGAGGTTACAACTAGCAGATCTACCTTTGGATTGTCGGCGGAGACCATTGCCAGGGCCAAGGAGAGCGCCAGAAAAGCGGCCAGGTACAGGAATGAATAGAAGATGATGGGCCGCAGCACGTCCTCTTTAACTGTCATATTGCCAACTCTTATGGGCAAAACGGCTTTGGGGTGAAGCAGATGGAAGAGTTCGCTTCGTGCATATTTTAGGTCTATGAGCACCCTTACAACCTTGATTCCTCCTGAGGTTGAGCCTGCGCATCCGCCAATCAGCATAACCATGATCAGGGCAAGCTTGGCAGCCGTTGACCATGAATCATAGGTCAGAGTGTTGACGAAGCCGCAGGTTCCCATGAAGGACACCACCTGGAAGGAGGCAAACCTGAATTGAGTTGAAATGTCGCCCTCTATTCCGCCGAAAAGAATTAAAATGGCTGTTGCCGTTGCCAGGATTATCACAAAGAACTGAAGCTCCGAGTCCCTTAACCATCCTTTTATGTCGCGGCGATGGAACGCATGATAGTGAAGCGTGAAGCTTGTTGCACCGAGAAATATGAAAATGGCGACTATTGTGTCGATTAAAGGGCTGTTGTAATATGCAATGCTGTCCGCTCTGGGCTGGAAGCCTCCCGTTGCCAGGGCAGCGAAAGCGGTGCAGAATGAATCGTAGACAGGCATCCCTGCGGCTACCAACAGCACGATCATTGCAGCCACAAAGATGAGGTATACCCCCCATAAAATCCTGGCAGTATATTTTGCCCTGGGAGTGATCGTATCCTTGGTGGGTCCGACCACCTCTGCCTTAAAGAGCTGGCGGCCTGCCACGCCCAGGTGAGGCAGAATTGCAACATACAGAAGTATGATTCCCATGCCCCCTATCAGCTGGGTAAAGGACCGCCAGAAGAGAATTCCGAAGTAGGTCATCTCACCGCCAGACACTGTGGCCGCTGATATGTCGTCGGCAAGCCTGCTGGTGATCGCATCTGCCAGAACTGATGCTATGCTGCTGTTGGCCGCCGTGGAGTTTATTATATAATAGCCCTGCTGATTTTTTTCGCTTAGTATTGTGGCTCCAGTAGTTGAAAAACCGGAGACCGATTCGAACATGGCGTCTATAAAGCTAAGTCCCGAGAAGAAGTATGGCAGTGCGGCAAAAAAAGCAATCAATATCCATCCGAAGGCCACTATTGCAAAGGCCTCCTTGTTGCCAAGCTCCTCATCGGAGCCAAAGTGCCTCAGAATCACTCCCGCAAAGAGCGCGAGCAGAGATGCGAGAGCAAAGGCAACTATGCCGCTGGATTCATGGTAATAGGTTGCAACCATTCCCGGCACAAGCATCAGCACGCCCAGAATCTTGAGCAGGGTGCCTACAATCCCAAGGACGATTCTAATTTTCATTCTTCTTAGGGAGGGCCGTTCCTACCATCTCATGATATAATAGTTTCCATAAGGAGGGAAGATATTGATATCCCAATGCGATCAGTTGGTGGTGAGCCAGCCCCATTTATCCTTTTTTGGATTTTAGCAGTTAATTCTTTTTGTTCAATTTGGTCGAAACGCCCTTGCAGGCTCAGCCACTGGCTTGGCCAAAAATTCATGGCACGAACAGCTTTTTCACCTTGGAGACTGAGGGCGTCCCGGATATCACTAAAATTCGGTCGCCCTCCTCCACCTCAAACTCGCTGTCAAGCGCCACAGATCTGCCTTTACGAAGGATGAGCCCCGTAATCGCATCTTTGGGAAGCTCTTGCGACAGCTTTTTGCCGATGATTTTGGCCCCGTCTTTGGCTATGAAGTCCATCAGCCCTACCCTTTCACCGCTAAGCGTAATCATGTCCTCTCCCTCGATTACGCGCTGGAGGACTGCATCTGTGGCAACCTGGCCGGGGCTTATCGCCCTATCAACGCCAACCAGCTCAAAGAGCTTGATGTAGGTATTCCTGTTGACTCTTGAGAATATCTTCTTGGCTCCAAGCTGCCTGGCCAAAAGCGAGCAGAGCAGGTTTTTCTCGTCCATGCCGGTTACCGCAAAGACGGCATCCATCTCTCCAGCGTCCTCCTCGGAAAGCAGAGAGACATCGGTCCCGTCGCCGTTGAGGATCATTGTGTGCATCAGCCTATCTGAGATCTCCCGGCAGCGATCTGTGTTTTCTTCGATCAGCTTGACCTTGAATCCCATAGCCTCCAGTCTCCTTGCAAGGTAGAAGCCCACCATTCCGCCGCCCACAATCAAGGCTCTGCAGGAACCATAGCCGTCATGGAGCAAGGACTTCAAATCAGGGAGAGAACGGGAGTCGCAGATCATTATAACCCTGTCTTCGGGAAGTAGGGAGCTTATCTCCTGTGGAGGCAGGATCTCGCCCATCCTGTTTATGGCTATAATGCTACAGTTTTCTGGAAGATTTGTCCCGTCCACACGTCCGATAAGCAGCAGATCCCCGGTTACCTTCAGCTCTATCAAGCCCGCCTCTCCATTGGCCAGTTCCCTGTTCATGAGCATCGACGGGAAGTAAAGCGCTCTGGCCATTTCCTCGGCCATCACAAGCTCAGGGCAGATCATGTAGCCGACACCTATCTCTTTTCTCTCCTGGACTGGGCTGTCTATATATTCGGGATTGCTAACCCTGGCCATTGTTTGCCTGACTCCGAGTCGGCTGGCTATAATGCAGATCAGAATGTTGGCCTCATCGTCGCCGGTCATCGCCAGGACCATATCGGCCTCCTTGATGCCCGCATCGATCAGCAGCTGGGCGTTGGCGGCGTTGCCCTGCCTGACCTTTACGTCCATATCCTGTAGCCTGGAACAGGCCAGAGGATCGCAGTCGATAACAACCACATCGTGCTCCCTATGAAGCTCGCTGGCAACCAAAAAGCCAACCTCTCCCCCGCCGGCAATCAATATGCGCATGCCATTTCCTCCATTGTCGAAAAAATTTTCTGATAACAGCAGCAAAGTGCCCTGAATCTTCCGCAGGATATCAGGACGCCCAGGACTATCATCGATCTCATTTTCGTCCTACACCTGATCCGACAATTGTCGATGATAAATATAAAGGTTACCGTCAAAAATTAATGATCATATTTATTGTATCATATTTCCTGACTTTCTTTCGAGGCACTCCGCTGTGAAGGCCATTGGCAGAAGCTCGGATGATGTGGCGACAACCGCATCTCCCGACAGGTTGGCCATGATGACGACAATTTCACTCCCAAACTCGATCAGGCTTTGCCGGCATATGCCGCAGGGAGCGATTGGCCTGGAGCTGTCCCCAACGATGGCAATGGCCTCAAAGCACCTTTCGCCCGAGGCAACGGCCTTTGCAATGGCCGCCCTCTCAGCGCAGATATCAGCTCCGGATGAGGCGTTTTCCACATTTCCTGCCGCAAAGATTTTGCCGCTGCCGGTGAGGACGGCAGCCCCTACCTTGAATCCCGAGTACGGTGCATAGGCCTTCTTCTGGGCCTCTATAGCCCTTTCTATCAGGTCGTCATGCTTGCCCAAATACGGGTGGGGCCCGGCACGAAGGGCGCCGATGTACATGCATTCCTGCGGGGGTATCTTTGGTATCTCGCAGCTCGTATCGGTGATGGGGACTGGCGAGCCTCGAACGATCGCTGCAGGGATGCCCTCGTCGCCTTCACCCATGACGATTTGTGCTGCAGAGACAATATTGTCGGCGACCGCCTTGCGAGTGATCAACAGCTCCCGGCCGTAGAGGTCCTTCTGGCCCCGTGCGTCCTCCACAGGCTCCAGGCCGTCGCAGGCCAGTGCGACGCCGACGCAGCCGAGGCGCAGCGGGTGTGTCCGGCTGTCTCCTATTATCACGCCTATTTTTTTGCCCGAAGACAGCCTTCTGCGAATCTCTAAAGCAGATTTTGCGGGGTTCTCCGGAAAGAGGACGACGTATCCTGGAGGAGCATTGGAATGGTCGATGCCTGCGTTTGGATAGAGAAAACCTCCCTTAAGGGTTAGAACGACTCCCGGAATTCCTCCCACGATCTCATCCGACTCGTTTAAAATAAGCTCCATCTCGCGCGGATCCTTGGAGTACCTTGAGGCCAGATCGACTGCAAGCGGGCCGGGGGTGACCTCATCCAGGTTTACGACTCTGCCCTCCGCGGAGGCGAGGGCACTTTCGGATACAACTAATATATCTCCGTCCCCCAAACAAAGATTCGCCCTTTTCATGCCCTTTTCGATTGCCTCAACAATATCGTCGCCGATCTCAATGAGATCGGTCTTAATCCCCAGTACCTCCAAGAAACTCACCTGTACCTTCCCGGATCATCCAGAAGCCCTAGAGCCCCATCTATCGCCCGTCCTATCTCCGGCAGCCGGAAAGGCTGGGATTTAAGGTTGTTGATCAGCCCGGACAGCTGGGCGACTGTCCCCAATAGGAGGATGTCCTCTGGCCTTGGATCGCATCGAAGCGCAAGCTTTGGAATGGCGGCATCTCCTCCTCTCGCAAGCATCTCCTGCTTGATGACTATCGCCTCCATAGAGGTGAGACCCCTCACCAATAAAACCCTGAAAGAGCCCTTCCTGATAAGCTTGTCCACTCCTGTCTCGTCCACCTCTATCCGCCGTAGGGGCAGCTCGAGATCCCTTCCAAGGCCTGCGAAGTCAAGGACCTCTACCTCCACATCTCCTTTTGCCTGAGGAGGCCTGCCCCTTGCTGCCTGGGCCATCCTGACCGCATCGATGCTTTCTGAGACATCGTGCGTTCTCACCACATGAGCGCCGTTATAAACGGCAATGGCCGCAGCGGCAATCGACCCGCAAAGCCTCTCCGCCGGGTCCGGTCTATTAAGCGTGGACCCTATGAAGGACTTTCGCGAGACTGCCGCCATAA
Organism: uncultured Methanotrichaceae archaeon; assembly: GCA_964534145.1. Classification (GTDB taxonomy): domain Archaea; phylum Halobacteriota; class Methanosarcinia; order Methanotrichales; family Methanotrichaceae; genus CAWJYS01. Next base: position 26,975 of record CAZHNU010000016.1, read on the forward strand.
TTGGAAGGTTCAGCGCCCTTAGGCGCGAGAAGCCGTCCAGGATCGCCAGGTCGTGAGCGGGCGTCTTCTCAGGAATCCATTTGCCAATGCCTGGATCCGCACAGATCCTGCGGGGGGATACGCCCTCCTCGACTGCCCTCTTTGACCGCTCTGCCAAAACGGAAATTATGTCGTCCATCGCCAGAAGATCGCCGGGACGGGACCTAGAGGCCATGATGATCGCCGAGGCATCGTATTTTGCAGCCGCCAACGCCATCTCGCGGTCGAACAGTCCTGAGACATCGTTAATGCAAACAGCTCCCATTGAGAGGGCCCTGTCGGCAATGCCTGCCCTCTGGGTGTCAACGGATATGCTGATGTCGACGTTGTCCAGTATCTCCTTTAGGGCTGGAAAAAGCCGCTCCTCCTCCAGGGACTTGCTGATCGGCGGAGAGCCCGGGGCAGTCGAGACGGCGCCTACATCTATCAGGTCTGCTCCCTCTGACTTAAAGGTCATTGCCAGGCTTAAAGCATCATCTGGAGTGGCCACAGATCCCTTATAAAAAGACTCACGGCTGAGGTTGATCACAGCCATCATCCTCACCGGATGCATGTCTCCCACCTGCACCCTGCCAAGCAAGCCCTCGATCATGCCAAATCCACCACAATTGAAAGCCGCGCCGCCTTAAAGCCTTGATGCCAGCTACTCGGAGAGGCGAAGCAAAATGCCCGTTCTCCTGGCCCTCTCAATCGACCTGTCGAACAGTATCAGCCCTATTATCAGGTAAAGGGCAGCGAGCATCGTGCCCATAAATAGATTATGCGGCCCGGGGATAAAAATTGACCTGTAATACTCCAGGAAATATGTTAGCGGTATGGCCCTCGCCAGCCACTGCAGGGCGGGGGGAAGCACCTCGATTGGATAATATATCCCGCTTATAAGCAGGATCAGGCCCGAGAGGCTCCAGGCCGCAACATCCGCCTTCTGGCCGAAGGTGAGTATGGAGATGCACACAGTCATCCCTATAACGGCTGCAACTGCGAAGACCCCTGCCAGAAAGGCAAGGACCGGAAAAATCCCTCCCTCCAGAAACTTGAATCCGAAGAGGTACCAGCTAACTGAAACGAGGATGCCGAAGACAACCGTTCCCCTGACAACGCCGAATAAAAGCGCGCCGAAGATCAGGTGGTAGCTTTCCACAGGAGATATGAAGGTGTTCTTGATGCTTTTGGACCACATGTCGAATAAGAGCACATAGGCCACGTCTATCTGCGCCACCTGCAGAATGGTCAACGCAATTGCTCCGACGATCAGGAATGAGACCATTCCCTCGCCCACCTGCAAAAACCGCGTTAAAAGCCCGATGGAGAGCAGGCTTATCATCGGCCAGAAGAACAGCTCGAAAAGCGTGAACACGTTCCTCTTTGAAATTATCCAGTTCTTGTAGGCAGCAGCCAGATATTTGTTCAGCTCACCTTGCCAGCTCAATGAAAACATCCTCCAGGTCGGGCTCTTTGATGATTATATCCTCAATGCGGGCCTCTCTGAAGACCTTGATGATCCTGTCGAGGCCGTTTGCGCCTCTGTCCATTACTATCTCGGCCCTTCCGGGAAGGCTTTTCATGCTCATCACTCCCGGAGACCTTTTTAGCTCGCGGATGTCCACAGGCCCCTGATAAAATATTATCATCTTTTCGCCCAGTCGTAGCCGGTTCTTCAGGTTCTGGGGCGTATCCATGGCGACGATCTCACCCCTTCTGAGGAACGCTATTTTGTCGCACAGCATCTCAGCCTCAGGCATGTAGTGAGTGGACATGACGACTGAGATGTTCTCCTCCTCGTGTAAGCGCCGCACAAGCTGCCTGGTCTTGATCGCAATCTCAGGGTCAAGGCCGGTTGTGGGCTCGTCGAGGAAGAGCAGCTTCGGGCTATTCAGCATGGACTTGGCAAGCGAAAGCCTCTGCTTGAGGCCTGTGGACAGGTCCTCGAACTTGACATCTCCATACTCGCCCAGCTCAAAATCATCGATAACCCTCTCCACAGCTACGGAAAGCTCAGAGCCGTGCATTCCGTAGAGCATCGCATAGTGCCTCAAGTTCTCCTTAACGCTTAAGCTCCACGGGAAGTTGGGCTTGGCGGTGCTGATGTTGATCTGCTTTCGAATGGCGCTCCGATCCTTCCTTCCATCCATTCCCAAAATCTTAAGGCTACCTCTTTCCGGGTAAATGAGCGTTGAGAAGATCGAGATGAGCGTCGTCTTGCCGGAGCCGTTTGGCCCCAGAAGCCCGAAGATCAGATCGGCATCGATCTCCAGGGATATGTCCTTTAAAACCGTGAACCTCTCCTTAAAAAGGCTTTTATAGCTTTTGCAAATTCCCTTCGCCTCGACCGACCACGCCATTAGCCTACCTCCACAGCCTTCGACCTCGAAGCGTTCGAGTGCGCCTGCTCCTGACAAAGAGGATGACTGCCCCAAATGCGGCAGCGGCCAGCGCGGACACAATCAGCAGCAAATGGGTCGACCTCAGAACCGAGCCCTTTTCAAGCGTAACGGGGAAGGATATAACATTCTTGCCGCCTTCATGCGTTGCCTCGCAGGCCAGGCTGTATTCCTGATTTGCCTTTTCGCCGTCCGCTGCGCCATTCACCTCTACAGGAAACTTTGCCAGGGCCACCTCGCCGGGCATGAGGCTTCCGAGATTGCAGTTGCCTCCGGCAGAACGAAGTGGGGGCAAAGCGATCAACCGAAGGGTGCAGTTCCTCAGGACTTCTGCCCCAGAGTTCTTAACCGCTGCCTCGATGAGGCCGCTTCCTCCCTGAGGCATTTCCGACTTCACCCTTAAAATCTCGATTGGCGCGCCGGGTCCCCGGACCATCACGCCCAGCATCTGGCTGGCATTGTCGGCCATGTAGAGGGGAGATGCAATGCCGTCAAGGACGCTCACATCCATCTGATGCTCGTAATCCAGGCTTAACAGGAGATCATGCCGCCCGGCAGCATCCGCCTCGTCTGCCGAGAGATCGAACTCCATCCGTGCCACAGACCCGGAGGGAAGAGAATCGATGAGGCAGGGAGGCGACGTGACGGAGATATACTCATCCCCGAAAAGGCGCACTGTGATATTCTGGGCATCGACGCAATTTTGCTCCTCCTCAATCTCCAAAAATATATCCGCCTCGGAACCGTTGCCGCTTATTGGAATAAGCTCCTCGACCCGCCCGCTGTTGGCGAGCATGACGCTGATGGTGGCGTTTTTGCCGGGCTCGATCACGGGATTCAAGGCCGATGCCCGCAGCTGCGGTTCGCCTAGAACCTTATAGTGGTCATCCGCGAAAAATATCAGCTCATCAGCTGCTGCGGGGGCGAATGCTATGATGATGCTGAATGCTATTATGATGGTGAATGCTATTATGATGGCGGTAAACCGTATTGGCGGCCTCATATCCCTCATCTGGTTTTTGTCTACCTCTTATTTAGACCATCCGGATAATGCCGTATCTAAGAAGAATGCAGCAGCAGCAGTCAGAATTATGGTTGCGCCCGACGGCACATCCAGCATGTAGGAGATAAAAAGGCCTGCGATCACGAAGACTGCGCCAAGGAGTATGGACCCAGCCATTATTCCCGGCAGGCCCTTCATATGCTGTCTTGAAATGGCGCCGGGAATTGTCAAGAGGGCGATTAGCAATATTATCCCAACTATTTTTATCAGCATCACAACGCTGAATGCGACCAGGAACAAAAGGAGAAGCTTCATGCTTTTTACTGGAACGCCGATTGCCTCGCCGTAGACAGGATCAAAGCTCATGATCAACAGCTCCTTATAAAGCAGGGCTACCAGGAAGAGGACAGCGATCGTTAAGCCGGCGATTATGGCCACGTCCTGCCATGTTACTGCCAGGATGTTTCCGAAGAGGTAGCCGTAGAGGTCACGGGCGTATCCTCTTGAAAGGCTCATGAATACAACTCCTAGAGCCATGCCGGTCGCCAGGAATACGCCTATCGCCGTGTCCTCGGTCACGCGCGACCTTGTGCTGACCACGCCTATTCCCAGAGCCGTTATCAGCGCAGAGATGATTCCGAAGACAAGGGGGTCAAGCCCGAGGAAATAGCCTAGTCCGATCCCTCCGAAGGCGGCATGAGCAATGCCGTCGCTGATGAAGACAATTCTGTTTAGTATTATGTATATCCCGATTATTCCACACAGCACCGAGGCCACAATCCCGGCAGCCAGTGCGCTTCGCATGAAATCGTACGATAAGATGTCAATCATGTTCCTTTAGCACCCGATGAGGCGTTCCGTGGGCTATCATCTCCACAGGACAGCCGTAGGCCTTCTCTATATCCTCAGCGGTCAGCTCTTTCGAGCCGTGGTAGAAGAGACGCTGATTCAAACAGGCGATTTTGTTCACATACTTGGAAACGGCTGTGATATCGTGAGATACAAGGACAATTGTGATGCCGCCCTCTCTGTTGAGCCTGCGTAGCAGCTCGTAGAACTCGGCCTGCTGCGCGGCATCGACGCCTGCAGTTGGCTCATCCAATAAAAGCAGACGGGGCTGTGATACCAGGGAGCGGGCCACAAAGACCCTTTGCTGCTCGCCCCCAGATAATGCGCCTATTTCTCTATCGGCCTTATCACTCATGCCTACTGATGCCAGGGCCTCAAGAGCCGCCTCCTGGTCTGCACGGCCGTATCGCCGAAGAAGGCCGGTTCTGGAAAACCTTCCCATGAGAACGACCTCCAGAGCAGTAACCGGAAAGTTGGGATCAAATAAGGTCTTCTGGGGCATGTAGCCCACCTGCCCTCTGGCCTCCTTCGGGTTCAGGCCGAATACCTTGACAGCTCCTTTATCGGGATTTATAAGGCCCAAAATAACCTTGAGGAGGGTGGACTTTCCGCCGCCGTTGGGGCCGATTAGCCCGAGGAAGTCACCCTCCTCAAGGCTCAGGCTAATCCCTTCCAGGACGGCGTGGCCGTTTTTAAAGAGCCACAGGTTCTCAAGGGACAATATCTCGCTCATCATCAAAGGCTCTCTGCTATCTTTTCTCCTGCAAAGCGCATGTTCTCTAAATAGTTGCCCGCCAGCGGGTCGATGTAGACGATGCTCGCGTTCATCTCTCTGGCTATAACCTCCGCAGACTTGGGGTTGAACTCGGGCTCCGCGAAGATGGTAGTTATATTATTCGCCCTCGCCAGTTCCACTACCTCGCCCAGGTATTTGGGCCCAGGCTCCTTTTCGTCTTCCATCAGAGGGACATGCTCAAGACCATAGTCCCTGGCAAAGTAGGTCCAGGCAGGGTGGTGCACTATGAAGATCTTCCTTTCCTTCGCCGCGAACGAATCGTTGAACTCAGCATCCAGGGATGCCAGCTTTTGCAAGTAGTTATCTCTATTCCGGGCATAATACTCTTCGTTTGACGGGTCCACCTCGATCAGGCCGTCGCATATGTTCTTTACCTGAACGGCAGCGTTTCTTAGGGATACCCAGACGTGAGGGTCCATCTCCTCCTCGTTCTCACGTATAAGATCAATGCCATTTGAGGAATCGATCACGGTCATATCATCGTTTGCCTGCAAAATCCTGTCCATCCAGAACTCGAGGCCTGCCCCGTTTTGAACATACAGGTCCGCATCCGCCACCTGCCTCATCTGCGAGGGAGTCGGCTCGAAGGTATGAGGTTCCGCTCCAGGGGGAACCATTACCGATACCGCAACCTTATCCCCGCCAACGGCCTTTATGAACTCCTCAAGCGGGGCGACAGTCGTTGCTACTTTAATTTGTTCAGACGAAGAATCGGCGTCTTGCGCGACACTGCCGCAGATCATCGCCACAATCGCCAGCGAAATTACAGCTGTTAACTTTCTCATATCTACACCACTAGTTTTTTTCCGATATACTTGGACCTGGTCTTTCCGCCCTCTTTCCAGTAGCCGTACCAGTAAGGCCCGTGAGGGCAGCCTTTGCATCCTTTGCCGCAGGAGACCCGCTCCAGCCGGTAGGTGACGGAGCCGGTCTTCTTTTCCTCCAGCACCTCTCTATGAGGACGATCATCCCCAGAATGATCGGCTCCAGAACGATTGGTCTCAGAACGATCTGCCTTAGTGGCCTCATTTCGTTCCTTGATCAGGCTCTCAACCAGGTCCCGGATCTCATAGAGAACTGCTAAATCCTGCCTGGAGAGGGTCCTGGAAAGGCTTCTGGGTATCATCATAGCTTCTTATGTACCTGAATTAAATATAGCTGTTGGTAAGTTACATAAGAAATTGTACAAAAGGCCTTTTTGCAAAAGAAATAAAAAATAAAATTTCGGGCAGCTAATGCCCGTCGCGCCGGCCTCAGTAGGCCTTCGCCTTTCCGAATCTCTTGTATACGTCCGTTTCGCTGGCTGTCGGCTGAACCTTCTTCATCGCCTCGTCGAAGTGCTTCTTATCGATCTTGTAGTTGCAGACCTGGGCCTCCTCCTGGGACTTTCCTGCCAGCACGCACTCCCTTATGGCCAGCATTACCGCCTCGTTCACTATGGCGGATAGATCTGCTCCTGAGTACTTATCCGTCTTCTTGGCTATGTCCTCGAGGTTCACATCCTCTGCGAGGGGCTTCTTTGCTGCATGGATCTTCAGGATCTGCAGCCTTGCCCTTTCGTCGGGCAGCCCGATTTCGATCAGCCTGTCGAACCTTCCGGGCCGCAGAAGCGCCGGGTCGATGATGTCCGGCCTGTTGGTGGCAGCTATTACTATCACGCTGTTGAGCGATTCGAGGCCGTCCAGCTCGGTTAAGATCTGGGAGATCACCCTCTCTGTAACGTGGGAGTCGGAGGTGCTTCCGCCCCTTGCGGGTGCTATTGAGTCTATCTCGTCCAGGAAGACCACAGAGGGCGCCGCTTGCCTGGCCCTGCGGAATGTCTCCCTTACCGCCTTTTCGGACTCGCCGACCCACTTGCTCAGGAACTCGGGTCCCTTGACGCTTATGAAGTTGGCCTGGCTTTCAGTGGCCACTGCCTTTGCAAGCAGCGTCTTGCCGGTTCCCGGAGGGCCGTAGAGCAAAACGCCCTTTGGAGGCTCTGCATCCATGTGCTGGAAGAGCCTGGCGTAGGTTAGAGGCCATTCAACAGACTCAACGAGCTGCTGCTTCACGTCCTCTAGGCCACCGATATCGTCCCATTTCACGTTGGGGGTTTCAACCATTACCTCACGCATGGCCGAGGGCTCCATTTCCCTCAGAGCGTCCAGGAAGTCGTCGTTGGTTACCTCGATCTTGTTCAGGATCTCAGCGGGTATTGCCTCGACCTCCAGATCCAGCTCCGGCAGGATGCGCCGCAGAGCCCTCATGCCTGCCTCGCGCGCCAGTGCTGCCAGGTCCGCCCCGACGAAGCCATGGGTAACATCGGCCAGCTTCTCCTGGTTCACGTCCTTTGACAGGGGCATTCCCCTTGTGTGGATCTGTAGGACCTCCAGGCGGGACTTTCGGTTGGGAACGCCGATTTCTATCTCGCGGTCAAACCTTCCCGGCCTGCGAAGCGCAGGGTCCAGGGAGTCGGGACGGTTCGTGGCGCCGATGACTACAACCTTGCCGCGAGCCTCCATGCCGTCCATGAGCGCCAGAAGCTGTGCGACCACTCTGCGCTCGACCTCGCCGGTTACCTCCTCGCGCTTGGGTGCGATTGAGTCTATCTCGTCTATGAGGACGATCGATGGCGCCTGCTCCTCAGCAGTCTTGAAGAGCTGCCGCAGCTTCTCCTCGGACTCGCCGTAGTACTTGGACATGATCTCGGGGCCGCTCAGCGTCTCGAAGTGGGCGTTGGTCTCTGAGGCCAGCGCCTTGGCAAGCAGCGTCTTGCCTGTTCCCGGAGGACCGTAGAGCAGAACGCCCTTGGGGGCCTCGACCCCTAGGCGCTCGAACAGCTCGGGGTGCTTCATTGGAAGCTCGATCATTTCGCGAACTTTCTTTATCTCGTTTGAGAGTCCCCCAATGTCCTCGTAGGTTACCCTGGGCCCGGCCTTCTCCTCCTTGGCAGGCTTCTCTGAGATCCCTATCCTTGTCCTATCACCAATTACCACTGCCTCTTTGGACGGCGTCATCCTCGTCGCCATGAGCTCAATTTTCCTTCCCATGACGCCGATCTCAATGATGTCTCCCCTGGTGATGACACGGCCTTCCAGATATCTCTTGAGGTAATCCTCTGCGCCGGTGATCCTCATCGGAACAGTTGGCGCGAAGACCAGAGTATCGGCTGGAGATGCCTGTATGATCTTCACCGGGACGCGGTCGTCGATGCCGACACCTGCGTTTCTGCGGATGTTTCCGTCCAGCCGTATGGTCCCGGTCCCTGCATCATCCGGATAGCCGGGCCAGAGAAGGGCTGCCGTCCTTTTCTTCCCCTGAATGCTGATGACGTCTCCCGCCTGCCAGCCCTTGTCACGGAACACTGCAGGGTCAACGCGGGCAATGCCCCTACCGACATCGGAGGGACGTGCCTCTATTACCTTTAATGTGAATTCTTCTGCCATTGAATGCCTCCAATATAATTATCCATTCATCCCGTAAGCTTAAGTAATTTTTTAATCTGTTCAGGCTCGTAACTTCACGATCTGTTACCGCCATAATTTCCAATTGTATCTGACATTCCTTTTTAAATTCTTGATATCTTTTATCCCCTTATACTTCATATTACTAACCTTATGTTAGTGTCAGGTTTACTATTTAAACCTTACCCCAAAAAATGCGGAATAACGAATTGCCTTATGCTAATAAGGCCGGGGCATATATCATTTCGCTTCAGAAAGGTCGAAGAGGCCCTACACAACTATATCTCAATGCTCTGGGAAAAAATGGGACACCCGGCAAAAAAGCGCCGGAGCATATCAATTCAAATTCTCTGGTTCAAAGCGATGTAGTTCAGCTCGTTTCCCGGCTCTGTATAGGCCGTCTCGTTCACATATATCACGCCGGTAAGGTTTTGGAGCTGCGCATACTGGTAGATTCTCGGACCGTACTGGTATCCCGTGGCATTTAGCCACCAGCTCGGGTATCCGGCCTCGATGGTCTTGTTGTTCGCGAAATCGTTGATGAAGCCGTTGCTGTATTTCACAACCAGAAGATCGGCAAGGCCCCACCAGTCATCCAGAACAGACAGAGCATTGCTTGTGCTGTAGTTGGTCAGGAAGTCGCTGCATTCCTCTGCGCCCTCTTTATCGAGGATCTGTACGGCCTCGGAGTCTACAACAGATTGGTTGGACAGCTCCCTTCCCTCAATCAGAGCCTGCTGCGACTGAATATCCTTTATCATGTCGCTGTAGCGAATCAATGCCCAGTTGGTCACGAAGTTGAAGGCCCAGAATGCGCAGTTCCTGTCGAATACCGATCTTGTGCCGGTATAGAACTGCTCCGGGACCGAATTCACTCCTGCATATATCGGCATGTAGCAGGTCTCATAGGGCTGGGCGAATCCGAACCAGCAGACTCCGCCGATGGGATCGGGAAGCCAGCTGCGCCCCTGGGTTACGTAGCTGTAGCCGCAGAATATCGGCGATACAGGGCGCGGCCAGGCTCCGGGCTTGATCTCTCCGGGCTCAAAGGCCTGATGCGCATCGAAGGGGCCGTCGCTTCTATAGGGGTTGCTGAAAGGCCCTGCAGCCATCCCGCGGGTCAGATCGAAGACAGTTCCCTCATAGTGGTCGCGGAAGATATGAAGCGTATCGTTTGTGCTAAGCTTCTTATCCGGCTTTATGGAGAACGGATAATCTCTGGTCCAGGTGTCGTTGACATAGGGGCTCAGGTTCATGGAGGGTGCCAGCCTGTTGTAGATGGTCCATATTCTGGACAGAGAGTAGTAGGGATGTGAATACTCGCCTGTGGATACAGTCTTCAGCCAGTCGAGCGTTCCGTCCTCAGGCTTCCACCATCCTCTGGCCTCCGCGACAGCGAAGAGATTCTCTGAGTACATGATGTTCGGATCGTCTGGATTTATGTCGCGAATCCTGAACATATTCGATTCCACGAATACGTTCCCGTCAGGAACCTTCTGTGCGACCCATAGTCCGCTCTTATTGTCCAGAGTGCCGCCGCACATCTCCATGACCCATGCTTCCTTGGGGTCGGCGAAGAGAAGTGTCTCACCAGTGCCGTAATACCCATAGGTATCAATCAGGCTTCCTACCAGGCGAACGGCATCGCTTGCGTTGGTGCACCGCTCCATCGCGACATTGGATAGCTCGGCGCTATAAAATATGCGCTCGTTTTGATCCCAGTTTGGCTGAATCTTCGTGTAATCGGTGCACTCCCCGCTCATGAGCTGGTGCTCGTTGATTATTCCATAGGTTGCGGTCAGATAGCCGTAAGTGTGGTTGACCTCATCGATGTATGCAATCTCGGAGTTTCCCGAGGCATTTTTCGTGGGCTCATCCGACCCTGAGTTGGGATCGAAATGGATCACGCGCTTGGAGCCGGGCGGGTGATCGGCCGGGGGAATATAGACCAGCAGGAAATCGTCTGCAGTAACGTTGTGGCCGGTGACGCAGGGGCCGAATCCGTCGTTGGTGTGTCCGACGTACATTGAGCCGTCCTCGCTTGCACCGGGCGTCACAATAAATGTCGTGCACTCCTTCGTGGATGCGGCTGCCGGAGCAGATATTGCGGCAAACACCATAATCAGGGGAATTATCAGCATTTTAATTCTCATTTTAAATCCTCCAAAATCCAGGACCTGTGATTAGGCCGTCCCCCGCGACTTCCAGTTCAGCTTCCTCAAGGCATAGGCTGTGCTGTTCTGAACATCGCTGTCGTTGCTCTCCATCTGAAGGCGCCTTAGGGGCTCTATTGCCCTGGAGTCTCCAATCCTTCCCAGAACCTGGGCAGCGTTTGCCTTAACCGTTAAATTCTCCTCTTTTAGGGCTGAAATCAGATGGTCAACTGCCGATTTGCCGATTTTTGTAAGAGAGATCTTTGCCCGGTCAGCGACACGGGTTTCGTTATCCCCCAGGGCCTGCACCAGAGCCTCTCTAGATCGGGTGTGATTATAATTCCCAAGAGCCTCTGCAGCCTTCATTCGAATGCTGCTGTTCTTATCCTTAAGGCCGTTTATCAATGAATTTATGGCTGCAGATTCATCGAGCTTCCAGGCCTCTTCTACGGACTTCAGCCTTTCATCCCAATTGTCTTCCATCGCTGCCTGAGACGACGATCTATCGCCGTTCTGCTGACTTTGTGCTGTAGCAGATAGACTTAATACTACTATTAATACTAAAAAAATACAAAATAATCTAATACTAATGATCACTCCTCCTTTACTACATATTCACTCAAAGCTGAATAAAAAGGTTTTGTAGATAATGTTTAACAATGCTAATATTTAAGGTAATATTTCTCTCAAAACATCTGGAAATATAAGCGCTGGAAAACAATTTCTAAAAAAAGATCTTCTTTTCTCACCGATTACTGCCTTCGGATTTCATGCCTTTGGATTTCAGTGAGCCGCAATATCGCAGCTATCTTGCTATTATTATCCCTAAGCGCTATCGAAAATTCACGCGCCTCTTTACCTGTTCATGTCTGGCCTGCGTCGCCAGGAAAAGCTGATCGAACATCTCAGGAGCCTGGGCCTGCGTCACATTAACGCCGGCCTCGGTTATTCCTCCCTTTGTGGCGACGCGTGCAATCAAATCCCGGAAGCTCTCGTTCTCCATGAGAAGAGCGGAGCCTAAAAGCGTTTGCTTGACCAGGCGCTCCGCCAGCTCTCCAGGAACTTCCTTTCGCGCTGCGGCCTGCACGAACTCCTGCATCAGGGCTGAAAAATACCCGGGTGCGCAGGAGGTAAGGTCGGCCAGAACCTCGAAGCTTTCCACAGGAACCTAGTGCCGTTTCAAGCTGAGTCAGACTCAAAATAAATGGTTATGGCAAACTGAAAATGCTGCCAACTTTTCATGAAACGGCACTAGATTGCCTCTCGGCCTTTTCCGGCATCCTATTGCTTGCAAGAATATCTTCCGCCTCGGCCGCTCCGGTCTCAACGAACTTGCGCTACCGGCATGCTTCCCAAATGTCCGCTGCCTATAAATCCTAAGTGCATCCCGTGGTGCTCTGCATCCATGCTCGTAGCGCTATCGCCAGAAGCTCATCCGGGTCGTTTGGAATCCGTTTGGTCGTTTAGAAATTTTTCAATCGTTTGGGATCCATTTGGCCGTTAGGACTCACTTTCGCGCCTCCATGGCACTTCATGCTCCCATCCCACAAGCAGGATGCGCCCGCCAAAAGGACGTAATTCTCAATTACTTATTTATTATTCTTTATTAATAGTTGTGAAAATAAAGATGGATCATTTAATACTATTGAAATTATCTTAATCTCCTATATTAGGGCAATCAGGGCGAACCCAGCTTGAAGAATGATCAACATTCAATAAGTTAAAAAAGTTCTCGCATAAAGTATTTAGGTTCGAGTATAATATCCCGCTAAAATGACTCCGAATTTTAGACCCATTGCTCTGATTGGAATTGCAGCGGTTATCCTGGCTGCTGCATCCGCTGCCCATGCTCAAGATTCACCGGAGGGCGATAATTGGCTCTCTATGGATCAAGGGCCCCAGTCATCTTATGCAACATCGCCTGATTCCTTCGCTGCACCGCCGCATGATTCCTTTGCTGCATCATCGCCGGGCTCATCAGATCCATCATCGCCCGGTTCTTCCGATGCTTCGACATCTGATTCTTCCTACGCATCATATGGATCCTTCGATGCCGCATCAACCGGTTTATCTGATACTTCATCAACTGACACGCTCGATGCTTCATCAGCAAACTCGTTCGATGCTTCACAGACTGATTCATCCGGCGCCTCATCACCCGATATATTCCAGGAATCACTGCCGGACATGTCGCAGCCATCCCCCGCTAACTCGCGTTCATCTGCCGTCAAGACTGTCCATATTTCCGCAAAGGATTACCACCCAAAGGCAACACAGATTGAATATCATGTTCCGCAGCCTCCAGCAGCCAGCTCTCCTCTTGCAGTCGCGAATGCCTCCAAAGAGAGTGAGACGGCTCGAGAAGGGCAGGTGAATGATGCCGCTCAGGAAGAGCCTATTCCTGAACCGCCAGCAAAGAAGGCAGAGCTCGCCAAGCCCGAAAATCCCAGCCCTGCCGACGGCGCAAAAGGGCAGCCGCTAAGTCCAATGCTTGGCTGGAGCAGGGATGACAGCGGCCGGGAGGTTACTTATACCGTTCATATGGGAACCAGCCCCGGTTCAATGCCTGACGAGTATACCGTAATTAAGAACTCGCTGATCCTTCCGGAGGCCCTGGAGCAGGCTACAAAATACTACTGGAGTGTCGAGGCCGCAGATGGGGACGAGACCGTAACCGGCGACACATGGAGCTTTACAACTCAAGAGAGGCCGAACAGGCCGCCGAATAAGCCGCAAGAGCCAAGGCCAATGGACGGGGCTAAAAATATGCCGGTCAATCCGACACTTTCATGGAGCGGCGATGATCCAGACGATGACGCTGTTGGATACACCGTCTATTTATCCACCAATTCCTCAGCAGAGCCGCTGGAATATAGTGTCAGGGGAAAAACGCTGAAGGTTCCATCCAACCTGAGCAGCGATGTTACCTACTACTGGAAGGTGGAGGCCAGCGATGGGAGCCTGAAAAATGTCAGCGACACATGGAGCTTCACGACCCAGGGCGAGCCCAATAATCCGCCCAATAAGCCCATAGATCCCAAGCCCGATAACCATGCCTCGGATCAGCCTACCAACCCGATTCTTGGCTGGGAGGGCGAGGACCCTGATGGAGACGCAGTCACGTTCACCGTCTACATGGGCCCGACATTAAATGAGATGTCGGAGATATACAGCGGACCTGAAAAGAACTGCTCGGCTCCAACCTCGAATTACGGCGCTACCAACTTCTGGAGGGTGGAGGCCAGCGACGGAAAGCTCACCAACTCAAGCGACGTCTGGAGCTTTTCGACCAGAGGACAGCCGGTGTGGGAGCAGCCGACAACGGTAAATGCGCTCATTGGGGCCATTATCGCCGTGGTCGGAGGGCTTGCGGCTAACTATGTAAAGGGCAGAAAGAAGTGATCAAAAGATGATGATAAATCATCAATCCGACCTGCGCAGCATCTCCTCCGTCTCTTCCATGCTCGCGGAACTGCGCAGGCCCATAAGATCTGGAGGAGCCTCCTGGAATCCCTCAAGCGCGTTGAAGAACCTGTCCAGGGGGTCCCCCTTGTAGGTTGGAACCAGGAAAATGTGCGTGTGCGGTATACGCCTTCCCCTTGCGTACATGCAGATAAAGTCGGGGTTAAAGGCCGACATAATTTTTTGAGACACAATTCTGGCAGCGGAAAAGAGGCTTTCAGTCTCTTCGGCAGTCATGTCGTGCCACCAGGGCACGTGCCTTTTTGGTATCGCTAGGCAGTGGCCTTTGGACCAGGGGTTGATGTCTAAAATTACAATCGACAGCTCGTTCTCGTAGACCACGTGGGCCTCTGCATCGCCGGCAACAATCCGGCAGAAGATGCATCGGCAGTCATTTTGATCGGGCATATTTACCCACAGCACCCTTCGCCCGATTCGTAGGCCTCGCGGAGACTGTCTGCTACATCCTCGGAGAGCCTCTGTCCTGCGACGACGAAGAAAACCTCGGCGAACTCGGGGTAAAGGCAGCCCGTGCTTTCAGTGCCTTCCAGCACCAAATCGACAAGATAGCGCATCTCCTCTACAGATAGCCTTTTCAGCCTCGCCTCGAAGTCCTTTTCATCGCGAGAATGATGGTTGGCGACAGGCGGAAGGATGTTCCGGTACTCGATATCTATGCCGTGCTTGATCCAATCCTCCAGCTCCGGAACCATCTTAATCAGAATTTGCCTGTCCTTTTCTGAAAGCTCTCTGGCCATGCTATGTCAGGGGCTTTATGAAGATAAATCCTTAACGAAGATAAATCCTTAACCAATGCTCTCTTTAATCCACTGCAGATAAGCCTCATCGCCCTCCTCTACGGGAATGACGAGGATTTCGGGAACCTGGTAGCTGTGAAGCTCTTTGATCCTCTTTTTGAGGGTCTCCACCATTCGCAGCTCAGTTTTTATAATCATCAGCTCCTCGTTATCAACGGAGAGCTTTCCCTCCCATGTGAAGTACGATTTGACCTGCGACACGTTCACGCAGGCTGCCAGCCTCTCTTCAACCAGTGATGTGGCGATCTTATCAGCGCCGCCGACAGGAGCGGTGCATAGCACCACCACAAACTCTATGGCGGAATTCGTCATTGGCTTACCCACCTCTCACCTTCGCCACCTTTGCCGATTTCCTTCTTCCATACAGGTGCCCTTTTCTTCAGCTCCTCCAGGATGTAGCTGCAGCCCTCGAAGGCCTCCTTCCTGTGCCCCGCAGACACGACTATCAGGACGATGTTGTCTCCAACCGACAGGGAGCCGACCCGGTGAATGATTTCCACGCTCTTGAGGCGAAACCTGGCCTCCGCCTCGTCTCTAATTAGCTCCAGCTCCGGCAGCGCAGCCTCGCGATAAGCCTCGAGCTCCATCCTATCGATATTGTCATCCCTGACAGTTCCAACAAATGTGACAATTGCGCCCACATCAGGGCGCTTCGCCCGCCTCACCGCCTCATCGATGGAGAAATCGTCTTCTGTTATCTCAATCATCAGTTAGCCTCCGGCCACGGGCGGAAAGATTGCCACCTCATCGTTTTCTTTTAGCTCCAAATCAAGGCCTGAATGGTCCACCCTCTTTTTGTTTACCATCAGCAAAATGTAGTCCTTCAAATTCCCCGAATCATCGAAGGCTGCATCTTTCAGCTTTTGGTTGGAAGAAGACAGCCTCTCCAAGAGGTCCTCAATCGTTGATCCTTCCTCCAAATCAAGGAATGTCTCTTTTCCCAGGATCTCCCGAAAGCTGGCAAAGGCCCTCACAGTTATCTTCAAAGACGGTCCTCCAAATAGTTGTAAATATGCAGTTACCTTTTCCACATATCCTGGAAGCTGGACGGGGCGGCTTCAGCCTTTTCCTTTTTGGGCCCCTTCTTTAATGAGGCCTTAACCTTCACCTTCTCACCTTCACGGAGACGGTTTATCTCCTCCTCGGACTCAAGGGCCATGACGAATGTCCCGTGGCAGGGCTTGACGTAGGTGAAGATGATCTCCTTCCCCTTAACGCCCATGGCAACAGGCGGAACGCCGATGATGTAGTAGTCCTTGAAGATCTTGTATCCGGGATCGACATAATAGACCTCATCGGAGTTCTTCTCGATGTAATCACGGGCCTCTCGAAAGGACGTCCTTTCCAAGAGTAGCTTGTACTTCATCTGCTCTATGCAGCCCATCCAATCACCTTATCAATTTTATTCTTAAGAGGCATTGGATTATGCACCGCCTTGGCTACGATATTTTCAGCCGGGTAATCAATCGCCTCCGCAAGAGCTTCAGCATTCTTTCCGAAGATCACGGCGTAAACCTTCGCCTTTGATATGGCGCAAAGAGTCGCTCCATAGGTCATCCCTGCATCGCTGTGCATAAAGACAAAACAAAGGTCGAAGTCGTACCTCTTCTCAACCAGGTCTGCGATGCACTGGTCCAGGTCAATGGTGTCTTTGATGTAATATCCTTCCGGGTCGGAGACCTTCATGAGCTTTAGCGCTGCATCAGTCCCGGCTATGGTCACATGAATGCCTGCCTTTTGCAGCTTATTCGATAGATAAAGGACAATGCTCGTCTGGACCGGAACCTCCGGGCATCCCATCACAAGCAGCGCCTTGCCCTTGCCTTCAATCATGTCTTTCATCCCTTTTAAATGGTTGCAAATGATCACAAGTTCATCGTTCGTTCATCGTTCTTTGGCAGCTGCTGCAGTCGCGGCATCGAGCATCCGGCTCGACCGAAACCTCCTCCATCCTGGAGCTGAAGCCGTCCCAGAAAAGGAGCCTGTTTGAAAGGAGCTCGCCCTTACCTGTAACATATTTCACAGCCTCGGTTACCTGGACTCCGCCGATTACTCCGCAGGTGGAGCCGAGGGCCGGGAAGGCCTGCTCAGGCGGGGCGCGCGGGAAGATGCAGCGAAGACAGGCCGTCTTTCCAGGCATTACAGTTGTGGCCTGGCCAGAAAGGCCGCTGATTGCCCCGTGAAACAGCGGTATTCCTTTCTTGATTGCCATTTTGTTCAATAGGTATCTGATTCGAAAGTTGTCCATGGCATCCATTATGAGGTCGCTGCCCTCCAGAAGATCGTTCACGTTCCCCTCATCGATGGTTACATCGTGAGCTTCTATCTCGATCTCCGGATTTATGCCCTTCAGGGTTTCTTCGGCAGATCGGGCCTTGCGGGCTCCCAAATCTACAGTCCAGTGAAGCAGCTGGCGATTGAGGTTGCTTAAGTCAACTCTGTCGCAGTCTACTATCACTATCTTCCCAAATCCAGCCGCCGCCATGTAGAGAGATATGATCGAGCCTAGGCCCCCCGCCCCGGCGATGAAGGCGCATGCTTTCTTCAGCCTCTCCTGCCCGTCCTCGCCAAAGAGGCGAATTTGCCGGGAGTACCGATCTCTCTCAAAATCGTTCAGCATCTCAGTCTGGTGTTTATGCTGGGCCAATTTATATTCCATTCCCTTTGGTCTTTTGCAGCACAAGGACAGGGTCTTCTCATCACAAATGTGCCATTAACGACAAACGTGCCATTAACGATCGTTATTGATGTGCCGGAAACCTATATTAATCCTCTGCTGGCATGGTCGGTGATCTGACGAATCACTCGCGGATATGGTCGATAATCTAGTGGAGCATTCATGAAGTGCACTTTGTGCAATAACACGGCGGTTATGTCCCAGAGGTGCTCTGGCCGCCACCTCTGCGCGGATCATTTTACGGAGGAGTTCGAGAAAAACGTCGCAAAGACCGTTTCCGATGGCCAAATGGTGCAGGACGGATGCCGGATAGCTGTGGCTGTGAGCGGAGGCAAGGACAGCACAGTGCTGCTTTACGTTCTGAAAAAGATACTGGCAGGAAGGGATGTGGAGCTCTTTGCAGTTACGGTTGATGAGGGAATTGCAGGGTACAGGGACGATACGATGAAATCGGCCCGCAAGGTCGCAGGGGACCTGGGCATAAGGCAGGAGGTCGTGTCTTTCAGGGACGAGTACGGCTTCGACCTGGACAGCGCAGTTATGGACGGAGCCCTGCCCTGCACAGTATGTGGAGTCTTTCGCAAAAGCGCCTTAAACAGGGCTGCGAAACGCCTTGGAGCAGACAGCCTCGCCACAGGCCACAACCTCGACGACGAGGCTCAGTCAGTCATGATGAACTACCTGAAAGGCGACATGGAGCGCCTGGCGAGGTTCAGGCCCAGGCGCCGGCAGCCGGGCCTTATCCCCAGGATCAAGCCGCTAAGAGAGACCCCCGAGAAGGAGGTTGCGCTTTACGGGATCATCAAGGGAACTTATGAGGAGTCCAGGGAGTGCCCCTATGCCAGATTGTCATTCAGGTCGGACGTGAGAGATATGATGAACCGGCTCGAAGAGATCTTCCCGGGAACGAAGAGATCGACGCTTAAGGGCTATGAGAGAATGCTTGAGCTGGCCGGGGACAGGTGGGTGCAAAAGGACCTGTCATCATGCAAGATCTGCAAAGAGCCGTGCGTTGGGGAACTGTGCAAGGCCTGTGAGCTGCAGGGAAGGCTAAAAAAGGCATAGCAATGTTTAGAAAGGAAGAACTACTTTGAAGGATATTTTTAGCTTATGGGCAGTGAAGATGAGAACTTGCTCGCCTTCCTGGAAGATTGCGGTTTTTCGAAGGACGAATTGATCGCTGTTTTAGACGAGCTCAACGCCTACAGGTCAATTCCAGGGACCACCCTCGGGCGGTATTTAAATAGGGTCATTAACAGCCTAGCAGTTGAGGATAGAAACGCCTTCTTGAAGGGACTAATGACAGGAGTGGCCATAAGGAAGATAGCGGACGATTTAGAGGAACCTGACCTCCTTGAAGAGGAAAAGAGGATACAGTACGAGATTGAGAAGCTGGGATTCGGCGAGTGCTGAGCGTGCATGATTGAGCCAAAGCAGCTTAATGCCCTAAGAAGGCAGGTTATAATCAGATTCGGGCTTGCGGCCCTTATAATTCCTCTGATCCTCTATCTGATGGCGGGAACGCTTCAATACTGGCAAGGCTGGCTCTATTGGGCGGTTCTGGTCATACCCATGCTTGCGGCAGTCTTCTATTTCCTAAAAACCGATCCGCAGCTGCTGGAGCGGCGGATGAGGTATAAAGAAAAAGAGGCGCAGCAGCGAACCATAATCCTCCTGGGAAACGCCGTGCTGTTTGCGGGCTTTTTGGCAGTCGGCTTCGATCTTCGCATTAACGGATTAAATCAGCTGCCTCCCTACATAGTGCTTACAGCCGATGCCGGAGTGTTCCTCGGCTACTGTCTCATCCTGTGGGTTTTTAAAGAGAACAGCTATGCTGCCCGCACAATAGAGGTAGAGGTGAACCAAAAGGTTATCTCTACGGGCCCTTACTCAATTGTCCGCCACCCCATGTACCTGGGGTTTCTTATCATGATTTTGCTAACGCCGCTCGCTCTTGGATCCTGGCGGCCTTTGGCAATCTTCCTCCTTTATATCCCAATCATCGCATGGCGCATTTTAAATGAGGATGAGGTGCTGCTAAAAGACCTTCCCGGATACCGGGAATATTACCAGAAAAGGCGTTACCGTTTGCTTCCCCTTGTCTGGTGACTTGCCCCAAAAACACTAGACATCATCGCTCAAAAAGACGAAGAACCGCCTGCTGCAGATTATCCACGATCTCCGGCGGAACATAAGCTCTCGGCGTTTGAGACCGGGCAATGCATGCCCAAACGGACGAGGAAACGCTGCTTAATACATCCCTGACCCTTTCGAGCCTCTTTTCAGCAACTTCCTTTATTGAGCCTTTATCGTTAATTCCGTAAAGGCCATCAAGGTCGAAACCGATTGCGATGGGAAGCTGACATCCTTCGATATCCTTTTTAAACGCGGCAAATGAGATACTCTGCGGAACCGGGACCTCCTTTCCTCCCTGCTTCCTTAGTTTCGTCAAGGCACTGTCCCAAATTATCTGATTTATGCGCCTGCCGGAAATGAGGCTGGCCTTCAGCCTTGTTTTGGGAGCATCGGTGATAATTCCCTTTGAGGCCCTTCCATAAGCATCGATATTTCTTTCTCTGGGATTGCAGTGATACACAGCACCCACAATGCCGTAGTGGATTGCAGGGCATGTGAAGTTTCCCTCGTTCAATTTTCTTTTCGCATATTCGTATATTTGAGGCATTAATTTAATTAAATGATCAAAAGTCTGTCTCCCCTCCGTGGCGGGAAGCGGCGGACACCCATGGCTCATGTCATGATGCTGATCTATCCGAACCACAATCAGGGGATGCCTGGACTTCAGATATTCCTCAAGCCAAAAGGCCAGGATTTCATTATGAGAAGCAACCACAATTGTCTTCATCGCAGCCGCTCCCTGCGCAAATGAAGTTATTATAATGATTAATCGTATTGATTAGGTCTGCGTTTATATTTAAAATTTATGATAATCATAATAAACACTTTTAACAATCTTGAAGCTGCTCTATTCTCATCAGAAAATAGAAATTTTGCGGCATATTGCCGCTCAACTGTTCTCTTGATCGGCTAACAAGATTTATCATTAACTAATGAGATTTTATTTAATGGACGGATCTTTATTAAACCGCCTTCTACGACGATCTCAATGCGCCTGCCTGGAATCAATCCCACCGCATCCATTATTTCCTTTGATAATTTTATCTTTCCGCTGCCGTTGACCGAGTGAAGTAGCAGTTGTTCGACCTTCATGTCCCTCTTGCCTCGTCAGTTTGTGTTAAACGATCGGTGGATGGCCCGAATGGTATAACATGATCTATTATGGTATATTATGATTTCGCGTGCTTAAGCTCCTGTGCTATTTATGGTGCGGATTGCAGCGCAGACTTTGGCGAAACTTTATCAATTCATACCATGATATACCATGACATGAAGCAGCTATCTGTGCTGGTGGAGGATGATATCCTAGAGGCCATAGAAAGCAGAATCAAAGCATCCGGCCGCAACAAAAGCGATGTCATCAGGGAACTCCTTGTAATCGGCCTGAAGAAGCCCCCTACCTCCGCTTACAGAGACCTTATCAACAATGCCATAGCAGAGCATGAGAGAAAATACCACTTAAAAGAAAAAATCTAAAGACCGCGAAAACTCAAAGGCGAGCTATAAGTTTTTCATCTTAGCTAGTGCACGCGTTTACAAAAAAGATAAGCGTCTTTCGATACTTCGCTCTTACCACTTGCCTCCACCGCCCCTTCCTCCCCCGGAGCGTCCTCCGCCACCGGAGTGCCCTCCGCCGCCCCAGCTTCCACCGCCTCTGCTTCCCCCTCCCCAACTTCCTCCGCCGCGGCTCCCTCCACCCATGCTCCCGCCTCCAAAGGTGCCTGAGCCGGAACCGCTGGCCCGAGCTGATTCTCTCATCCGAGCCGATTCCACCGCCGTCCTGTGGCGCTCATGGCCCCGTTCTATGTTGCGGTTAATTGTGGTGCTGATCAGATAGAGATCGATAATATTCCTTCTCCCGGTGCGGTATTCCTCTGCTCTATCGTATTCCGCCCTGGCATCCCGCAGGTCGGGTCGGGATTCGCTGTACTTTTCCAGTTCCTTTTCTGCCCGATCCAAATTGTCCTTCATCTGGGCCAGCATTGCTTCCGGGTCCTGGCCTTGAATCTTCTCATAAATTGCCATGTCCCGCACTGCATCTTTGCTGACCTGAGTAACATCGATTTGAAGCTTGACCAGCCGCTCCTGCAATGCTATCCAGTCTATCTCATTGGAAGGCAGCTTTGATATCGATATTGCCTCCTGATATGAATGACGAGCGATCTCCAGGTTCATTTTTGTGGCCATGGAGATGTTCCCCGTAGTTTCTTTTTCCGCCTGCAAAAAAGCTGCATCCAGCCCAGAAAGCATTGCAGAGCACTCCTGCTTGGCTTTGTTTGTTTCAGCAAGCCTCTTTATTGGAGAATCGGCATTCTTTTGGGCTTTCTCGAAGTCGGTCTCTAAATCATTAATCTGGGACTGAACAGTTTTTGCGAAGATGAATCCTCTCCTGGAGGCTCTTTCTGCGTTTGACAGCTCCAGCTCCAATCTGTCGTGGTCCACCAGGTTAAATTCATCTTCAGCGCTCTTCCAGATGGACTGGACGTAATTTGCCTTCAGCTCTTTAAGCGCTTCAAGAGCAGTGGTTTCTTTATCCACAAGCTCATTGAGCCGCCTCCTAAATTCCTCAATTTTTGCTTTATTCTTCTTTGCCTGCAAAAACCTGAAAACTCCAAGCGCAGCGAGTATTCCCAGGATTATAAAGAGAAGCCACGATAAGGCGTGCGTGAAAAACTTAGGATTCCCGACATTTTGATCCCTGGGTGAAGAGTATTTCGGTGCTGCCTTAGAGGCGGTTGTGCCCTCGAAATGGCTGATAATGCTGTGAACTCCGTTAATGATGCCGAGGTCAGGCCGATTGGCCCGGAATTGAGGGATAATTACGTTATCCACAATATGCTGAATCTGGCTGTCGCGGATCTGGTCTGACAGTCCAGGTCCCGTCTCAATCCAAATATCATGGGATTGCATGGCGACCAAAAACAGTATGCCGTTATTCTTTTCCCGCTTTCCAACACCCCAGTAATTGGCGAGACTTACAGCATAGTCCTGCGGATTTTCGCTGCCGATAGAATCCACCGTAACCACAGCCACCTCAATTGTGGTGCGATTATCAAAATTGCCTAGCTCCTGGTTTAAAGCTGATTCCTGCGAGGCTGAAAGGAGATCAGCATAATCATTTACATACCCGATGGATTCGGGATAATCTGCGGCTGATCCGCCATAAAATACAAGAAAAACTACTGTTAGAAACCCAAATATGGATAGTCTTTTTAAGATCTTATCCCTCATTTCAAGTCATCTCCCCGATTACTGTTAAGAAGGAAGGTTGCGTATTTAAGAAAACCCCTCAGTTTATATTTAAACCTGGAGTGTTACGCCCAAAGAAAGCTATAAAGCGATTTCAATGAGTTTGCCGCATGAAAGAATGACTGTGGAGTTGTTGCTATCATGAACATCGATGATGATCAAAGTGAACCTGACCTCTGCGATCCCTCCTCGCCTGCAAAAGATAAAAAGTGGTATGAGAACGGATCGGAAGGCCATAGGTTTGCGGGCGAGGTACTGCAGCTGCGAATCAGGCGCGAGATCATGAAGTTCATCGGCTCAGGAATTAGGACCAGGGAGGAGATTGAGAGGACCTTCGAGCTGAGCGAGAGCATGGCAAAGCTGCACCTCGCACTGCTGGAAAAGGCGGAGGTAATCGAGAAGGCTGATGATGACAATGTTTACAGACCAACCTCAATTGGCATTGCATACCTGAAGAACTTCGAGGACTTTGCACCTAAATCGGACGGAGATTAGTCGGATTCATTCCGTAACCAGCGGCCGAAATTTCCTGGCAAGAAAAAGCCTGGCCTCTCTGACCTATCCTCAAGCCTTTTTGAAGGAATACCTATTCCCGCCCGCCTTTGCGTCCTCCAGCACGATGCCTGCCTCATTCATCCTGGCCCGGATCTCATCTGCAACCTGCCAGTCCTTCTTCTCGCGGAGCTTCTGCCGCACATCGATTAAAAGCCCGATTAGATTTACGGTCAGCTCCTCTGCGGCTCCTTTCGCCTCCTTCTCCGCCCCGGAAAAGCCAATTCCAAGAATTTCTCCCGCATCCCCCAAAAAGGCCTTAACGCCGTAGAGCGCTTCATTAGAAATCGTTTTCTCATTTATGCGGCGGTTGACATCTCTCACAAGCTCAAAGATGACTCGAAGAGCGTAAGGCGTATTGAAATCGTTATCCATATGTTCCATGAATCTGGCTTTGGCCTCGGCCACTCCGGCATCAGTCTCAACGCCTCCTTTCGTTTCCGAGGACCTCGAGGCCACCTCTTCATCCTCATCGGCTCCTTTACTCATCCCTATTTGCTCGTCTATGGTCCTGGCGAGCTGTCGAATCCTTTCCAGGCTCTTGCGGGACTGCTCCAGAGCGCTTTCAGAGAAGTCAATGGGACTTCGGTAATGGGCAGACAGGACGAAGAACCTGAACGACTCGGCATCGTAGCGTTGCAGCATATCCCTGATGGTTATAAAGTTTCCAAGCGATTTGGACATCTTCTCGCCCCTGACATTTAGGAAGCCGGTGTGCATCCAGTATCTGACCAGCGGCTTTTTGCCGGACGCCGATTCCATCTGGGCGATCTCTGCCTCGTGATGGGGAAATATCAGGTCCATCGCTCCTCCGTGAATATCGTACTGAGGCCCGAAGTAGGTCTCGGTGATGGCCGTGTCCTCTATGTGCCAGCCCGGTCGGCCTTTGCCCCAGGGCGAGTCCCAGGTGACCTCATCACCGTCCTGCCGTTTCTTCCAGAGGGAGAAATCCCCCGGATTCCTCTTGGTCGAATCAGGCTCAATCCTGTGCTTCTCCAGGTCTTCAGCCGTCTGGTGTGACAGCTTGCCAAAATCGCCGAACCGGGATTCATCAAAGTAAACGCCCGTACCGGTCTCGTAAGCATATCCCTTTTCCATCAGCCTTTCTATCTGTCCGATTATCTCAGGGATGTGCTCAGTTGCCCTGGCATAAAGGTTGACATTGGCTACTCCGAGAGCAAGCATATCCTCCAGATATCTCTTTTCGAACTTGCGGGCAAGAGCTGTTGAAGAGACGCCCAGCTCCGCGGCTCTCTGGATTATCTTGTCGTCCACATCGGTTATGTTTTGCAGATAGAATACGCCAAAGCCTTTATGCTTGAAGTATCGAGCTACAACATCAAAGGCGATGTATGTCCTGGCATGGCCGATGTGGGAATCGTCGTAAACGGTCGGGCCGCAGACGAAAAAATTGATGCGGTTATTATGAATTGGCTCAAAATTCTCTTTGCTGCCTGAAAGGGTGCTTTGAATCATCATACGGCCGGGGTTGGGAGTCGAACCCAATTCTCGCGGTCTGCAGCCGCGCACTTAACCGGTCAGTCACCCCGGCATACAATATTAATAATCTTGAAGGGCACACAAATACTTTTGGGTAGCGGCAAAGGCAGTTATCGTTGAAGGGATGCAAAGATACTTATAGGTTTGTCACCCGCCACTTTATTACTTAGAGGGTGTATTTTATAGGGAAAACTAGAAAATTAGACTGTCCTCTCCGACTAACAGCATAAACTATATCTTAGTTACTGCTAATACTATCATTAAAGGTGGGATGGACGCATGAGACTCAAAGAGATAGTAATATTAATCGGTATGGTTGTAGCAGTGCTATTTGCTGCCGGGTGCATAAGCGATAATGCACCAATAAACGAAACAGTTAAAGAAGCAGCAAAAGAAAAAATTCAAAATGTTGAATCGAGGGTGGCTGCAATAAGATTTGTGGAACTCAATTTAACTGATGGATCAAAGGCTGGCGGAATGTACAAATCCGAATCCGGGGATGCAGTAACAATAATCCCCTTATACACCATTGATAAAGATGGATTCATGACCAGGGGGAAGGCGGTATCCACGGATTTTAATGCAAGCTCCATATCAACTATGACAAACATAACTGATCCGAAGGAGTTCATAAATACAACGCTAGCTGCACAAAAAGAAAGGGTCGCGGGACTTGCCTCTGCAAGGGTAGACAATGCGAAAGAAGAAACAAAACAAGCTGCCGCTGAGAAACTTAGGGACATCGCTGAACAAATTGAAACAGGAAGCAACAATGAGAGCTAGCTTTTAAATTTTTTTATTTTTTGTTACTTTTTTGCAGGAAGACTTTTATATTCATGTAGGGAAAAGTCAAGAATCGAGGCATTCAAATGAAAGCTTATTTGCTCTTTATACCACTGCTAATCGTTTCATGCAATGCCGTCACAGATGATGCGATATTTAACGGATATGCAGTTGAACAGCTGGGGGATGTAGGTGCCTGGGGATGGATAGTCTCGGTGGATAAGGTTATTAGCGGGCCTGAAGATTTGACCGGCAAAAATATTTCAGTTTATATGACCTCAGCAAATCCCAGAGAATACCCGCCCGGATTTATTGATCCAAACATAGCTGTTGGAGATCGTGTATCCGTTTATGGATGGCTGCAATCATATGGCAAGGGAGACTACCATGTGCTGCTGGTCGGCAACGATGAATATTATATCAAGCCGGAGATCCAAGAAGGGCCGTAAGCAAAACTCTGGCAGAAGTTAAGGGAGTTATTAACACTTTCTTCTGGGATTCCGCGTATGTTGCCAGGTTTTCGCGCGAGGGCTAGCAGGAGCAGTCTTTCCTTAGCCGGACGGCCCCCCTGACCCCGTGGCCACGGCATATCTCCCGTGGGGAGTGGGATGCTGCTATTCTGCGTCTGTACCGATCATGCGTCAACAGCAGATTCGTTGCGCTGCCTGGCATCCTCGTTATTATTTGTCCAAAGGAGACTCATCCATGCCAAGGAACGTAAGCGCGTTCTCCCCATACTCGACGGGCGCATAATGGGATCCGACATGCGGCAGTCCCTTGAACCGCACGAGCCATGAGCCGTTGATCTGCCCGGCCATTTGGACGGAAACCGGATCGGGAGTCATGACATCATTGGTGCCTACAACGAGCATGACATCTTTTTCGATGCCGGAAAGGCCGTCATACGATCCGCTCCAGGCAAGGTTTGCCCTTGCCTCTTCGCGGATGCCCTCAGACAGTGTGGAATTGTTGGCAGCCGCTTCAATGGATCCTCGAAGCATTTTGGTCTCAGGAATCCTGATGCTGTATGTGCTTGAATCCAGAACCAGTTTTCGTACGCTTTCAGGATGATCTATGGCCAGCTGCTGGGAGACTGAGGATCCCATAGAGACACCGTACACATTCATGCTGTCATAGCCTAGAGCTGTCATAAGCGCTGCAGCGTCATCGGCATACCGGGAGATTGATGGTGTCGCATTATTGTCAGTGCTGTATCCCATCCCCCGATGGTCGTAAATGTAGACGTGATATTTCGTGGCAAGGATACCGATGAAGGTCTCATTCCAGTTGTCCATTGTAGCACCAAATCCCTCAACCATCAATAGCGGTTCGCCGGACCCGAACTCGCGATATCCCAGAATAACTCCGCTCACCTGGGCATACTGGACGGGCGTTGTATTGAACGACACGACCGGATATTGTAAAACTGCTCCGCCTTCAGGCTTTGCAGTGCCGAAGATACAGGCAAACTCCGCTGCTGCAAGGAGGCAGACTATGATGGCGATCGCCGGGGCATAACTCTGTGTATTTTTCACGTAAATCCCTACAATATTTATTTAGGAATATTATTTTTTTATCATCGTTCCATGGACGGCATTTTGGCCTTCATTTCAGCCTGCATTTCAGTATTTGCTTGTTTGATAGCTCTGCATTGTACGAACCTGCAGGCATTGGATATGGCATTCTGTTCTGTGGCGACTCTCTATTCAATCCGTCAAAGATCCACCGCATGAAATGCGATATACACCTTATGGATGAGTTTCCGTATAAACTTTACGTAGAAGTATAGCAAAGGATGCCAACAGGTTAGACGGCCGACCTGCATCATTAATGCAGGCTGCATTATAATTTTATGGCCATTGTTAGGTCAAACGGCGGTATATCCTGGTGGCGGTATATCTCTTCCCAAAGCTATTAACGCTTAAACAATTCCTGGAACTTCCTGATTTCCTCGCTCACGTTCTCCTTAGCCACAACGGCGGAAATGGCGCACACGCCATCAGCCCCGGCTCTGACGACCTCGGGCGCGTTTGCGAGGTTTATGCCGCCGATGGCGATTAACGGAATCTCGACCTTTTCTCGAATTTCCTCAATCAGGGCGATGCCCGCCGGCTTTCCGGCATCGGATTTGGTCTTGGTTGAAAAGATGGGCGAGACGCCCAGGTAATCCGCACCCTGGCCTTCAGCCTCCAGCGCCTCGGCTAGGTTGTGAACGGTAATCCCGATTATCTTTCCAGGGCCGAGCATCTTTCGGGCAGCCCTGTAGGGCATGTCTGACTGCCCCAGATGAACCCCGTCGGCATTAACTGCCAGCGCTATGTCAATTCGGTCGTTTATCAGAAGGGCTGCACTTCGGCATATCTCTCGTAGTCTCAGCGCTTCTTTATACATCTCCATCGTCTCGGCATTTTTATTCCTGTACTGGACAACCTCGACGCCGCAGGATTCGGCCTGCTCTACATCGCTGACATTGCCTGCCCTGCTCAAGGCGGAATCGGTGATGAAATAATATCCCTTCATGCTTTTATCTCGCGATTCAGCGCTATCGATTTATCGACCCTTTTCCATGGTTTTCGAAGCTTTTCAATGCCTTTTATGACCTTCAAATCCTTTAGTGCTTTTCGATATATTTCAATCTTTTTTAATATTTTCAATATCGATCTTCTGCATGCCGTTCACAGCATCGGCTTTGAGGTTGAATGCGGCATCAAACATGCTTTCCTTAAACGACCCTGGCCCCATGGCCTCCCGAGCTGCGATCTCGGCTGCCACCTCGTAGCACACAAGGCCCGAGACCGATGCCTCTACCAGATCCTTCTCGACGGCGGCAAACGTCCCTATTACCGATGCTGCCATGCATCCCGTGCCGACAATATTTGCCATCATGGGGTGGCCGTTTCTTACCCGGATAGTCCTCTTTCCGTCTGATACGATGTCCTCAACGCCTGTTATGACCACCGTGCAATTTCTCTTTTTAGCCAGCCCTGCAGCCACCTCCAGCAGGTTCTTTTCTACGGCTGAGGTATCGACGCCCTTTGTCTGGACGTTCTCCCCTGCAATTCGCGCTATCTCGGAGGCGTTGCCCTTGATGATGTCGACTCCAGCCTCATTCAATATCCTGAAGCATGATTCATCGCGGAACTTCGTGGCGCCTGCGCCGCAGACGTCGAGGACCACTGGGATGCCCTTCCGGTTTGCAGCCTTTGCGGCAACAACCATCGCATCGACGAAATCGGCAGTCAGCGTTCCGATGTTTAGGACCAGGGCTGAAGCAATGCCTGCCATTTCTGCTACCTCTTCCCCGGCATGGGCCATGACCGGGGATGCTCCGAATACCTTAACGATGTTCGCACAGTCGTAGATGGTGACCCAGTTGGTCAGGTGGTGTATCACGGGCTTTTGAGCCCTGACCCTTTCCAGGCAGTCTGAAGCAGTTGTTTTCACGGGTGATCTCCGATCCCTTTGCTCTTGATCATGATAAATAAGGCTTGCTGATGACCTGCAGAATTCCAATCGAGCCAAGCCCACTCCTTGATTATCCTTTGAATATCGGTTATTATCACTATTCAGTCACGCCGCTATTCAACCGCCGCATTGGCAAAATATAAAAGTGAGCTAACAGCTCTATCCTTATTTTGGCCCTGGAAATACATTCTTTTTAAATCCTCGCCTGTAATATTTTGGATCCGGGAAAATCCTCGCTGTGCCAGGAATGTCTCAGCCTCGCCCTCATTAATCCCGAACAAAAGAGGCTCTCCCTGCATGGCGACATAGTTCCTGATATTCTTTGCCGCCTCCTGCCCACTCGTTCCGTCGACCAAAGACTTGGGGTAGTAATCGAAGATGACCGCGCTTCCCTTTCCCGAGTTTCCAGCAATGAATGACAGCGTTTCGTCGACTGCCCTGGATGGTATGTACATGACGAGGCCTTCCATAATGAATAGGGTTCTAAGCGTCCTGTTGTATCCGCTTTCCATCAGCCTATGGCCCAGGTCTTCAGTTTCAAAGTCAACAGGAACGTACGCGACGTGCTTCGGAAGACGGCCGAAGATCTTTTTGATCTTTTCGATCTTCACGTCCTGTGTTGCGGGATGGTCCACTTCGAACACGCTGAGCGTATTCAATCCTTCGATCCTATACGCCCTTGTATCGTATCCGGCTCCGAGCATGACAAGCTGCTCAAGCCCATTTTCTAGGGATGCCTTCACGATGTCGTCGAAATACCTGACCCTCGCCCTGATAGAGTTGCCAAGGCCGGGAAAGAGACGCTCGATGTTCTCCCTCATCGCCTTCACCTTCTCGGGATTCTTGCGGGCGAATTCGATCGTATCCGGATCGACGAAATGGATAGCATAGGGATCGCAGCAGATCCGCACGCCTTCTGGGAGCATTGATTCTGCAACCCTGTGCAGGGCGATCATCTCTGCCATTTTGCTCGGTACTTTTTTCTCAATCCCATGGGCATTCGAACCTATAAAATTGTCAGATTTCTGCATTTCCCCCTCATAATTTTTTATTTTTTGCACTTATTGGTGAGCATAAGGTGCACGAAGCCTGCCACATCTTCGAAGAACTTATGTTCCGCTATACC
The DNA here is from genome assembly GCA_964534145.1 of uncultured Methanotrichaceae archaeon. GTDB lineage: Archaea > Halobacteriota > Methanosarcinia > Methanotrichales > Methanotrichaceae > CAWJYS01. The sequence goes on from CAZHNU010000016.1 coordinate 57,407, forward strand.
CTTCGTTTCCAGTACCCTCTTAAAGTCAGAGGGCATCTCTGATAGGGCTTTGACAATTAATGTCAGGAAAACAGTCACTTCAACCGGGTCCAGATCAGGCCGCATCGTCCCCTCATCTATGCCTGATCTTATGGCGTTGCAGGTGATTATGAACTCCTCACGACGAATCTCGATGATTTTCTTGGCATCAGCACAAAGGTCTTCGCATTCGTCGATGGAAAACCTGCCCGATCGGAAATAGAGGTACGCCCGGCTATAATCAGGATACTTGTCAACGAACTCGAAATACGCTATCCCTATTGCGTCGAGTATTTCCATTCCTGTCCTGCAATTTTTTATGCGCTCCTTTATCATGGAGTTCAGGATTTTGGCTCCACGCAGGACGATGGCAAAAAAAAGTGACTCCTTGTTCTTGAAATAAATATATAGCGTGGCTTTATTCAATCCGATTTCGCTGGCTATGTCGTCCATTGAGACGTTATCGTAACCTCCGATAAAGAACTGTCTCTCAGCCGCATCGAGGATGTAGCTGCGTCTCTGCTCTTTTTCTTGTTCCTTTAGATCCATGAACGGCATTACAGGTCCCCGTATCCATAACCCTCGTTTGTCATGGTAACTATCATTTACGCTAATAACTCATAGTTATTCTCGTATATAAGAATTTGGTCTTGGGATAAAACGGCTGATGCTCAAGAAAAAAGGAGATATTACATTGCGCTCTCGTTTGCCTTTTCTGGAAAGCCAAGAAATTCGAGCGCTTTATTTCTAA
>CAZHNU010000017.1:0-53533 GCA_964534145.1 uncultured Methanotrichaceae archaeon
CCAATGCATTATTCGCTAAATGGTAGTATATAAATCTAATTGGGGTAGACTACCGGTTTTCGATCACCGCTTCATAGTCAATTTCCTTATATTCTCCTACAGCAGGTTTATCTTTGATGCCTGGCATATAGAAGAAGCACTTTTGGGCGGTGTTAGTTACTGCTGCCAGTCGATCCTGTGCACCCAATATGAAAACAGGCTCATATTCGAAAGTGGGCTGGATAATCATTCGCTTCACCAGCTTATAGATCGTGACCGTCCGGTTGGCCGAGTCAGTGATGTTGATTGGATATTTCTCGTGGATGTGCTTGATTTCCTGCAGCTCGTTTGCAGAAAGCTTTCCCTCCTGCGCGAGCTTCTCTGCCGCCGCCACCTCTTCGGTAGAAACAATTTTGTCGCCATCGCTGTCACCGGGGATATCAATCCCCTGAGCAAACGCTGATCCGATCAATAGCATCATGCATGCCATCGCTAGAGCTAAGTTGCTCCGCCTCATCATAATTCCTCCTGGTGCGGCTAACTCATGCCGCTTATTATTATCAAATACTCTAAACGAAGATAAATCTATCTATAATCATAATACTTAATATGAAATGATTTAAAATACATCCTAACAACGTTTTTGAGAATTGGGGCAAAATTAAATTTTAATCGGCGGATAAGCCTGCTTAAAACAGGGGAAAAGCCTTGATCCGCTTACCATCTAAAATAATTGCTGCCAAATGAACTCTAACTGGCTGACGTATATGCCCATATCCCTTTGCAAGGCACTTTCAGCCGCTTCTTGAAGTATTCCTTGTGCAAAGCCACGATGTCAGTGTAATCCCTTGAGAAAATAGATCCTGCCATAAAACGTCAGATAAACGTTCTTAAACACAGACCGTCCAGCATATCTCATGTTCAAGCTCGGTGAGTACGACGTGGATGAGGCCAGGGAGATTGCGGACTACCTAAAGGATGCCGGGATGAAGGTGGAAATCAGAAATTGCACAGCCGGCGACCTGGAAGTCATCCATTACCTGGAAGGGCGGATGAGCGAGATTAAGGAAAAAATAGATGAAGAAAGGTACAAGCGATATGAAGGTTACCTTGCATCCCTGAAAAAGGTTCTCTCCGAAGGTGCTACTTTAGAGAACATCCGGGAAAGGCTCCCGCTGGAGATCGATCCGCAGATCAGCGAGAAAAGGAAGCTATTTGGCGATATAATTGAGGGCAATCTGTCTGAGGAGGAGCGCGAGGCGACTGGGCAGAAATTCCCTGATCTGATGTCAGACCTGCTAAATGTGTCCAGAGCCGAGTCCTTCGTCGATTCTGTCCTTGAGAGAAACGAAATCCAAATTGGCGAAGCAGTCGGCAGCCGTCTGGACGATCCCATACTGCGAATAATCAGAAATGAGGATGAGGACGAAGAGGATGACGAACTTGCCAGAACGACCACGATCTTCACCGTCGAACCGCTTGCTGAGGTCTACATTGATGAGTTCTCTGCAGTCTTTGCCGAGGAGATCGACGAGGAGTTTGAGGACGAATACCCGGATGAATATGCACAGCTGTTCTTCTTAGGAAAGCTCATTTCAGATCTGACAGAGCCCTCTCCGGGCAAGATTGACATGCAATCGTTCAGAGAGAGATGCGAATTTCAAATGGAGAGAAGCGGAGACCTCCTGGAAATATGCGCCAGCAGAGTTTCTGAAGAGCTGGCGAGGTCGCTGGAAAAGAGCGGCATATTAAAGAAGAAGGGCGATAGCATTAAATGGAGGCGATAGGGCCGCAAAGACCATATCGAGCCTTTCACCGAAGTTTCATTTTTCATCAGGCTTCTTTCTCAATAGCGTTTAACTCAACGGCAATTTCATTCAAACCTCTTTCTGAGCAACCTCATGGCCGGAAATAGAAACAGCAACAGAAATAGCGTGAGGATGAGATAATCCCATAGCATAGCTGAATCGCTGCCGCCAAAGGCGCTTTGAAGGCCGCCAACCGTATAGGTAAGCGGCAGAAATTGGGCGATCATCTGAAGCGAATAGGGCATGGCAGATATCGGATAAACCACTCCGCAAAGAAATATCATGATGAACCTTGGAAGGTTTAGAAGAGTCTGGGCCTCAAAAACCTCCTTGACGGAAACGCTGGCAAATGCGCCCATCGACGAGAAGACAAGGAGAGAGATCACCGAAGTTAAGAACAGCTCGATGTAGTCGGGGTGCAGGCCAAGTCCGACAATGGATCCGATGGCCACTACCAATGTCATCAGCAATCCAAAGGTAAATCCACCAAGCACCTTTGCCAACAGGACCGACTCGGCGCTTATAGGAGCCAGCATCAGCCTCTCTAAAGATCCCAGCCGAAGCTCGAAGTTTATGACCACAGCCTCTGCAGCTGTTGTGCTGAAGAGTATGGTCATGGCGATGAGTCCTGGAACCAGCTCCTCGAAGCTTTGAGGGTTTCTGAGGTAAAATGCAAGAGTCCAGGCCACAGGAAATACAATTCCCCAGCTTATGGCAGGGGGCTTGAGGTAATAGGTCCTCATGTCCTTCTGGGCTATGTGGTAGATGCATCGCAGCTCGTCCTGCCACATATCACTTCCCTCCTTTCTCTTTAAGCATGATGGAGGGAGATAGCCCCGTAACTCTCACGAAGGCGTCCTCAAGGCTTGGCGTGATGCTGTTCATGGCCATAATCCCCAGCTTATGGTCTGCTGAAAACGAAAAGATCTCCCTGAAGATCTTTTGAGGATCATCTCCGTAAATCCTCACACGATTGCTGTCCAGCAGGACTGCCTCAGAATCGGACAGCCTCCTGGAAAGATCATCCATCAGCCTTGAGACCCCTCTAGAAAAGGCGATCTCTATAGTAGGCCGGCCCTCCGCCAGGCTCTTCAGCCCTTTTGGCGAATCCAGGTTCATAATTTTGCCCTTTACAAGAATGGCTATCCGATCGCAAAGCTGGTCCGCCTCCTCCAGATAGTGCGTAGTGAGAATTACGGTCAGGCCCTGCCCGCGCAGATTGGAGATCAGGTTTCGAAGAGATCTGGCCGCCACTACGTCCAGCCCGACGGTGGGCTCGTCGAGGAAGAGAATCTTGGGCTCGTGCATCAGCGCAGCAGCAATTGTCAGGGCCCGCTTCATTCCCCTTGAATATGAGCCGAATTTGCTGTCTTTTCGTTCATAGAGCCCGAAGGCCTTGAGGAGATCGTCGGCTCTCTGCTCCTGCAGCGCCCTGTGAACTCCATAGAGCTTTGCCATGAACAGAAGGTTTTCGCGTGCCGACAGCTCATCGTAGAGGTTGGAGATGTCGGGAACGACGCCTATCTGCTTCTTGACCTCGATTATGCCTGAACGGATATCTTTTCCCAAAATCACAGTCTGGCCGCCGCTGGGCCTGGCGAGGCCGACAAGCATCCTAATGGTGGTGCTCTTCCCAGAGCCGTTGGGGCCCAGCAGGCCGAAGATCTCTCCTCTTAAAACGTTAAAATTGACACGGTCTACAGCTATAAAATCATCATAGTATTTTGTTAAATCCCTTACCTGGATGACCGGAACTCTATTCATATCCCTCTCACAATCACATCATAGCTCTCACTTATCAGCTCGTTTCTTCTTTGCAGCGACAAATTTAAAAAAATAAAAAAGATTAAGGCTCTTTCTTGAGGGCGTTCAACTTCTCTTCAACGCCTTCCAGCTCGTTTCTCAGAGATTCTTTGTACTCCTCGAGCATCTCTATTTTTTCCTTCCGGCTCAGGAACCTGCGTCCGCTATGGCCGCAGCCGCAGTGACACTTCCCATGAGAAGCATGGCCCGGATGATGTCCGTGGCCCTCTGCCTCGCATCCGTATCCTTCGCACATATTGATATCACCTCCATAGGCTTGCTATCGAATGTAAAGTATTTAAGCTATTAAGTTTATAGCTTTATAGTCACTATGGATAGGGAAAGTAAACCATGCACAAAGAATGCGAAAATATTTGCCTTTGTCCTCTGAAAGGCATAATAGACGTCATCAGCAAGAAGTGGGCGCTTCTCATTATTAACGCCATTGGCAACTATGGGCGCCCAAGGTTCAAAAAATTAATGGAAGTACTGCCTGGAATCAGCCCGAAGACACTGTCCGACACGCTAAAGGAACTTGAAGCTGAGGGCTTGATCGAGAGAGAGTCCTTTGCAGAAATACCCCCGCGCGTCGAGTACTCGCTGACCAAGGATGGAATGGATCTACGAGAGGCGATAGTCCCGCTGCTGAGGTGGACGGCGAATAGAAATGGGGGCGCAGAGAGGTGCAAGTGCAATGCATTCTATGAGCACATTCCTGCCCATGTGGTTGAAAACAAAGACCTAGGGCAATCAGGAGAATAGAGCGGAGGATGATGAAATGGCGAAAATCGGCATAATCAGGTGCCAGCAAACCGAAGATATGTGTCCGGGAACAGCAGATTTCAAAGTGGCATCCGAGGGCAAAATGGCCTTTGCAGAAACCGGCCCGGTGGTGATTGTGGGGTTCGTTTCCTGCGGAGGCTGTCCGGGAAAGAGAGCGGTGTCCAGAGCAATGATGATGGTTGAGCGCGGAGCTGAGGCAATAGTCCTGGCCTCGTGCATCAGCCGGGGAAACCCCATCAACTTTCCCTGCCCTCATTACCAGGAGATTAGGAGGAGCATAGCCGAAAAGATCCGGCCCGACATAAAAATAATTGAGTGGACGCACTGAGTCAGCTTAATTTTTTGCAGGAACCTTTTTTGGCTGTAATGGCCACGAAAGCTCCCCTGCCATGTCCCGCTTCAAAGGGCTCAATCAATTCGAGCCCGTTCCTGTGCCCAAATATAGTCTGACTGACTGCGCTGCAACAGAAATCCAGCCCTTTTAGCATGCCCATTACCTGATCTGCGGACAGGAAGCGAGCGTTCCTGTAGAACTTGCTGGTAATCCTCTTTCTCTCATATTCCTCGCCGAGAGGGCTGTCCCTATCGATCATCCCTATGATTATGAGCCTAGAGGGTTTCAGAACCCTCTTAGCCTCCAACAGAGCCAAAAGAGGATCCTCCAGGAAGCAGAGAACAGTCACCATAAGCACGAAATCAAAGGATTCCTCCCCGAAGGGAAGCTTTTCAGCTCTGGCCTCGTGGACCTCGATTCCTCTTTTTCGAGCCATATCGGCCATCGCTTTCGCCGGCTCCACTCCAGTTCTTATTCCAAGGGGAACGGCAAATCTTCCCGTTCCCACGCCAACCTCCAGGCCAATTCCTTCTCTTGGAACGAGGTCTCTTAAGGCCAAAATCTCCGATTTGTAGACCGCCTCGTTCTCATCAAACCATCGGTCGTATTCTGCGGCGTTCTTTTCAAATATTTCTATATTGGTCATATCTCACAATGACTGGACGCTCCTACCGATAAAAATTTTGTTGCATAGTCTCAGGTCTCATCGACCTCATCCGCAACTTCTCCCGGGTTTATGATCAGTAGCGATAGCGCCGCCAGACTTGCCGCTGCCGCCCCAAAGATGAACGCAGCAGGAGGGCCGTACTGCGTCCACAGCCATCCGGCGATGAGGCCGGAAACGATGGCCGAGACTCCTACAAATCCATAGTAGACGCCAAGACATGTCGCGCGGACCCTGGAGTGGCTGAGGTCAGAGATGAAGGCCCTCTCTGACCCGTCCACCAGGGCAAAGACCAAGCCGTAAAGGGCGAAGAGCACAACCAGCCCAGCCAGCGATGAGACGATGGCAAATCCGATGGCAGTCAGTGCGAAAAGAGCATAGCCCAGGATCAGCACTTGTTTCCTGCCAATCCTGTCCGACCATATGCCCACAGGCATGGCCAATGCTGCATAGACAACGTTGAATAAGACGTACAGCAAAAGGGGCAAAGCTACAGCCTGTGCACCGCTAAACAGCGACTGCGCCCGCAGGATGAAGAACATGTAGCTGATGTTGCCCAGAGCGAAAATAGAAGCAATGGCTAAAAATTTCCTAAGGTCGGGAGAAAGATCGGAGAGCTTCAACTTCAGCTGGCAGCTGGGAGACATATAACTCTCCTGAACCCTGACGAAAGGAATTAGGGCCAATATCGCCAGAGCCCCAGCTACCAATAAAATGGCGTTGTACCCCAGGCCGCCCTGCCAGAGCAAAAAGGCCAGGATGGAACCGATAACAGCCCCGGCCGAGTCCATAGACCTGTGAAGGCCGAAGCCCCTTCCTCGACTGTCCTTATCTGCCGACTCGGAGATCATTGCGTCTCTTGGAGCCGAACGAACGCCTTTGCCGCAGCGCTCCATGGTTTTAAACAGGAATACCTGTTGCCATGTCGCTGAAAAGGCCAGGAGCAGTTTGCCAAAGGCCGAGATCCCATAGCCTCCAACGATTAAGGGCTTTCGTTTTCCAAGACGGTCGGACCAGTATCCGGCAAAGACCTTGAGGATGCTTGGCAGTCCGTCGCTAATGCCGCCGATGAGGCCTATGGCCAGTGAGCCGCCGCCTATTGATGCTATGAACAGCGGGAGGATGGGCTGGATTATCTCGCTGCTGACGTCGTTTAGCAGGCTGACGAATCCTAATAGTATGATGTTCTTCCGGGTCCCATCATGAGGCATGGAAAAACACAACCAGGAGGTAAAATTAGCGCATTAATTTTGGCCTTTAATCCCCAGCACAATTCGTCCCATTTCAGCCCATCTCTTGCGTATCTCATCCCGATCTACACCGAGAATATTCATCAAGCGCATGCCGTTGAAAATGGATATCATAGCAACCGCAATGGTGCGTGGATCGGCATCGGTGCGGACTAATCCTGTCTGCTGCTGGGAGGCTATTTCGTGTTCTATCATTTCGATCTCATTATTCAAATTTTTTATGGAAAGTTTATTGATCTCAGGATTGCGTTCGGTTATGGCTATGAGTTCGAAATAAAGGGTATTTATCCTTTGGTCAAATGGCATAAAATTATCAAGGATTTCAATCCAGACATCGAGCGGGTCCCTTGTGGGAGATGCAGTCATCTGCATCCTACGGAGTTGCGAGAGATGTGATTGCATGTTTTTTGCGCTCTCAACGATTAGGTCATCCTTACTTTTGAAATAGAGGTAAAGTGCCCCTTTGCTCACGCCGAGATAAGCAGCAATATCTTCCATAGTTGTCTGGCTGTATCCCTTTTCGCTCATTACCTTGACACTGGCAGCAATTATTCTCTTTTTAGCTTCTTCTTTGTATTCGGGAAGGACTTTGGGCATTGTGATATGCAAATGGATACCTGAAATATAAATCTGGCCATTGGGAAATAAAAATGACTGACCAGAAAGTTTTAATAGTAGCCGTATAGTTTGAAGCTAACATAGCGGGTCCGAGATGCGGGAAGTGATTTCATGGGAGGAACTACAAAGAAAATCTATTTGGTGATTGTAATGTCAGCATTTTTTATATTTACTGGATTTAATGGAGAATCAATCCCTGCAAGTGCGCAAATAGATGAGAAAAATACGCTAATCCCACGAGAAGTCCTGTTTGGGAACCCAGATAAGACCAGGGTACAGCTCAGCCCTGACGGTTCCCGGCTCAGCTATCTCGCCCCCACAAATGGCGTGCTCAACGTATGGGTGGGGCCCGCCGATAATCCCAAAGTCGTCAGGCCGGTCACGAACGACACAGTGCGAGGCATCCGGCTCTATGGGTGGGCTCATACCAGCGACCATATCATTTACTTGCAGGACCAGGGGGGAAACGAGCAGTGGCAGGTCTATAGCGTCAACTTAAGCAGTGGCGAGACCAGGAATCTCACGCCCTTTGAAGGCATCACTGCAGAGGTCGGGACTATGAGCTATAAGTATCCGGATGAGATCGCCATCGCTATCAACAATCGTAACGCCAGCCTTCACGATATATACCGTGTGAACATAAAAACGGGCAACATGACCCTGATCCAGGAGAATAACGGATTCCTGGGATTCTACTTGGACAACGACTACAATGTCCGCTTTGCGGTCAAGATGACGCCTGACGGCGGGAAAGAGATCTTCGAGCCCACAGGGAACGGCAGCTGGACATCCTTCATGAAGATAGGAATGGAGGACGAGAGGGCCACAAACATTCTCGGGTTCGATAAGACTGGAGAAGTCATTTACATGGCCGACAGCCGGGATAGAAACACGGCTGCCCTCTATGCCCTGAATCTGAAGACAGGGGAGAGGACGCTGCTGGCAGAGGACCCGCAGTCGGACCTGAACTGGATCTGGACATATGAGATTGTAGGCTTATACGTGCCGCAGATACTCGTTCATCCCACAGAGATGAATGTGCAGGCGGCAGCCTTCAACTTCGAGCGAGTTCATTGGAAGGTCATCGATCCATCTATTGCTCAAGACCTGGAGTACCTGAAGGGAGTTGCCGATGGTGACTTCCACGTTATAAGCCGAACACTCGACGATAATGCCTGGATAGTTGGCTATGTTGTGGACAACGGTCCGAAGTGCTATTACTACTACGACCGAAAGAAAGGCGAGGCCAGGCTCCTGTTCACCGCAAACAGTGAGCTGGAAGGCCACCCTCTGGCAAAGATGAATCCTGCAGTCATAAAGTCCTGTGACGGCCTGGATCTGGTCAGCTACTACACCCTGCCTTTGAACAGCGACTCAGACGAGGACGGCATACCTGACAAGCCCCTGCCGATGGTCCTCTTCATCCACGGCGGCCCATGGATACGCGATGACTGGGGCTACAGCGCAGACCACCAGTGGCTGGCCAACAGAGGCTACGCAGTCCTGAGCGTCAACTTCCGGGGTTCGACAGGTTTTGGCAAGAACTTCACCAACGCAGGAAACATGGAGTGGGGGCGGAAGATGCAGGACGATCTTATCGATGCAGTAAATTGGGCCGTTGAGAGAGGAATAGCCGATCCGAACCAGGTGGCGTTCATGGGAGGAAGCTACAGCGGTTATGCAGCCCTTGTGGGAATGACATTCACACCAGAGACATTTGCATGCGGAGTGGACATTTGCGGCATGTCGAACCTGACCGACTGGATTGAATCCTTCCCGCCCTATTGGCAGTCGGTGATCGACCTTATGGCTGTACGCGTGGGCGATGTCAGGACGGAGGAAGGCAGGAAGTTGCTGGCGGAGCGTTCTCCAATAAACTATGTTGACCGGATTCAAAAGCCGCTTCTAATCGCCCAGGGAGCTAACGATCCGCGAGCCAGGCGGAATGAGTCAGATAGAATAGTTCAGGCCATGCAGGCTAAGAATCTCCCCATCACCTATGTGCTCTTTCCTGATGAGGGCCACGGCTTTGCCAGGCCTGATAACCGCCTATCCTTCTACGCTGTGGCAGAAGCATTTCTATCACAGCACATAGGAGGTCGCTTTGAGCCTGTTGGAGATGATTTCCGTAATTCGTCGATTACGGTTCCCGTGGGCGCAGAGGAGATACCCGGTCTGGAGGATGCAATAACTGGGAAAGGAAGAGCTAATATGGATCAGGCTAAAAGTCCTTAATTATATGCCTACGGTGGGCTAGGCCAAAAGAAGTTAGGTCGAGCCCCCAATTCTTTTTCTTAACATCTTATATTACATTTATAGAAAGGCTTATTAGTTAATATTAATATCTTCTGGATTAACCGGAGGAGATTTCGCATAATTAAGGCAAGGGTGAAATAATATGCGAGAAAGAATAATAGCGATATACTCTATTTTAATAATAGTATTTTTGTTGATAGGCTATTGTTTATGGACCTCCTCGCTGGGCGATGATTACAGCTTAGGCTGTTTATCGTCTGAACCTGACGAGGGATGTATGAAGCAGGTTCTCCAGGACTTTGAGCAATATACAGAGAACGGCATGAATGACTGGCAGGTTCCTGGTATTGCAGTTGCCGTCGTGCAGGGAAATGAGACCATATACTTGAAGGGATTTGGCGTCAGAAAAATAAATACCACCGATCCTGTTACCCCAGACACAATCTTCCAGATAGGCTCTGCTACAAAGGGTTTTACTGCGGCCTTAGTTGGAATGCTGGTGGACGAAGGACTGGTCAAGTGGGACGACAGAGTAGTCGATCATCTTCAAGAATTCCAGATGTACGATCCTTGGGTCACACACGAGTTCACAATCACAGACCTCATGGCCATGAGAAGCGGGCTTGCAACCGGCTCCGGCGAAGGCCTGTGCAGCATGGGATACAACAGGAGTTTTCTTATGCACTCTATACGCTATATGCAGCCCGAAACCAGCTTCCGGTCCGCCTATGCCTACCAGAACCTGCCATTTCTCTGGGCCGCTGCTCTGGTGGAGAACAAGACGGGAAAGAGCTGGGAGGAGAATGTTCAGGAGAGGATCTTTGAGCCTTTGAATATGTCAAACTCCTCCACCGATCAGAGGTCTTTCCAGCGAGCGTCGGACGTGGCATATTTGCATGTCAAGAAAAATGGCTATATCACAGCGCTGCCCATGGATCAAAATTCGACCGATTGGGTTTATACCGTCGGCCCGGCTGGGGGAATCAATTCAAACATAGAGGACATGGCCAAGTGGCTTTGTCTGCAGATGAACAACGGCAGCCATGAATCCCAGCAGATTCTAAGCGAAAGCAGTATACGCTATATGCAGTCTCCCAGGACAATAATGAACACAGTGGCAAAGAAGAACAATGCATACTACTGTCAGGGCTGGATGTACATGGAAGCCAGTCCTTATCCCGTTATCTTTCATTCCGGCGGGACAACCGGCCATTCGGCGCTTGTGGCCTTTGTTCCTCAGGCCAAGATCGGAATAGTTATTTTATCAAATGTCTATGGGGATGTCCTACCTAATTACCTGATGTTCCGCTTCCTAGACCTGTACTTCGGCAACAATGCCTGGGAAGATGTCTTAGAGGCACTTGCGCTCACGAAGGCCCCGAGGTCTCAGGCAGATGCAAGTGCTTCATGGCAGACTGATTCACCTCATGCTGCCAGATCCCTGGAGACATATATCGGCAACTACAGCAACCAGACCCTTGGCATCATCAATATCTCGCAGAGCAATGGGACCTTGATCCTATATGCAGGCCCGGGACGACTGAAGATGCCTCTTCTGCTCACTGGAGGGGATAGTTTCAGCTTATCCAAGACAGGAACTGGACCTGTGGCGACATTCCTGATCGGCAACGAGGGCAAGGCGGAGAGTGTACAGATCCGGGGAGGAAGGCTCTTCGATCTCTTCGGAAATAATGTCCTGTTTTGGCGTACAACCGACTAGCGATTTAGGAAGTTGGGGCATATATATTTTTTGAGGATATTTTACATCATTCCTTAGGGCTTGCTCACTAATGATCACAAAAAATTTTTATATTAATTATATATCAATAGTACCTGAGGTCGTATTTGAGTCATAATTCTTTTATACGTAATAAAAAGATGTCCTAATGAGCATTAATGGAATATATCGAAAGCGTCCGACTGAGCGATCTGACCGAAGAAGATCTCGAGTTCATCATCGCAATTACAAAAGAGAATATGGCTCCCCTAATTAAAGATGCATGGGGCCTTGATTGGGACAGGGATTTTGAGGAGAGATACACGAAGGATTTGCTTTCTTCAGGCGTCGTCAAGGCAGTTTATAGCAGCAATGAACTTATTGGGTATTTCTGGTTTATCGAATCGGCTGATAAAAGCCAAGTCTTCATAAATTCCATTCAGCTGAGAAAGAATTATCAGAAAAAAGGATTGGGCCTTTGCATCTTAAAGTGGATCGAACAAAATGCAGTGAATCGCAAGATACAGTACCTCTGCCTGGCTGTTCAGGAGACAAACCCGAGGGCCGCCAAGTTTTATCAAAAGTTCGGATTTCGAGAAGTACTTAGGGAAAACGGATCAATAAAAATGCATAAGGAACTAGGCAGCCGTGGCAGGATAGACAAGCCGCTATAATCAGAGAGCCTATTCTCCTTTACCGCAACTCAGGCCCATAACATCGGAGGCGGAGTGCTCTGTTTCGCCTGCCGATATCCGCGCCTTGTTAGCATTTTGCATTAAAGCCGTCATGAAACGCCACGATGCCCTGAGGTTTGCCATCCTCGAAGGACAATGCAAGTACGTTCTCCTGAGGAACATCGTCAACGACTAAGCCCTGGAAGCTTCTAAAGCCGAAACGCTTGTAGTAGCCCGGATCTCCGACGAGCACGCAGCCCTTTGCGCCCAACGACTTCAGCAGTGAAAGGCCCTCACGCATCAGGGCTTTTCCAATGCCCTGCCTCTGGAACTCCGGCAGGACTGAGATGGGTCCAAGTCCGTACCAGCCTGGGCTGCCATCGGAAATTGTCACAGGAGAGAACGCTATATGGCCTACCAGCCTCTTCCCGTCAACTGCTACCAGCGAGACGGTGAGGGAGTTTGCTTCTCGCAGTGCCTTAACGATAAATTTCTCTGTGCCGCGGCTGTAAGGATGATTCTTAAAAGCTGCTCTTGTGACATCCGATATCCCCTGGATGTCTGATTCGATCTCGCTTCGGACAATGATGTTCATGTCTAATCAAACCTTGCGCTTAATCCTTGAGGACTGAGGACGGCCATAATATGAATGCGATCGGGGTTAGCATTATTCGCGTGTGCAGATATAGGTCGTCTGAAATCCGTCCCCGTATTCAGCCACGTCGATTCTAAACCCGCTTCTCTTGATGATTCCTTCCATGATCCAGTCATATGTGCTGAACTCGTCCCTGATATGAATCACGGCCTCCTGTGCCAGCCGGGCATCAGCCATGACACCAAAAGCCTTAATCAGGTTCTCAATCTTTGCCCCGCTGCTTTCATCCCACGGCGGAAAGACAATGTCGAATAATGCCAGTCTGCCTCCCGGCTTAAGCATTTTATAGCATCGCTTGAGTGCGGCCATCTTCCAGAAATCCGGCAGGTGGTGGAGAACTGCGACGCAAACGATTGCGTCCGCCGGCTCCCCAACATGTTCATAGGTGAGAAGGCCGCCCTGGCAAAAGATGATATTGGATAATCCCTGCCTCTCGGCCTGCTGTCTGCAGTATTCAAGCATTGCGTCGGATATATCGACTGCGTAGACGATGCGGCATTTTTTGCTGGCATGAAGTGCAAAGGCACCCGTGCCCGATCCCATATCGATGACTATGCTCTCTGGAGCGATACCCAGCCTTCTAACGATCTCTTCGCTTGATTTGGCGTAGTCACGAAACTTCCTGTGCATGAGGTCGTATGCAGCCACCTCCTCAATATCGGTGTAATCAACGCCGCACGGCCTCATTTCATCATATTGCCAAATGGGTGCAGGCTTCATCTTCAATCCTTCCGAGCTTCACTTTGCCAAAGCAGAGGAGGTGGTTTGCAATTTTCTGGCTATTGGAAAAATGCCCAACTCCTCCGACAAATGGTCCGGCATTGCTTTCTGTAGGTATTAATGTTATCGTCTGAACTGATATATCTGAACTGAATTCAAGAGCAAAGCATGTGACTGCATAGCGTTGTCATTCATATCATAGGCTGATCTCATACCCTACCAGCTCATGTCTCGGGTCCGGCCCTCCCGTCATTCTTCTCCTTTCGTGAAAACCGCATCCAAGATACATTTTCCTGGCAGGTAGGAAAAAAGGATGGCAGCTGGTGACAACCCTTGCCCGCCAGATTCTCTTATACATAAATCGGCGGCATTGATTTCCTCATGCAACTCTCTCGTGGCGAACCCCCCCCCTCTGCGCGGTCGATATTCGCATTCTCAAGAAAGCATCTCAAAAGCCCCGAAATCCAGATAATATGGAGAAATGAACTTTACAGAGTTCCTATAGGTCCTATTATTAAAAATTGAACAATTCTGAAACACCTGAACGCTCAATCTACTCAGATCAGCGTCTGAGTTCATCGTTCATTCAATCAATCATTTATCTACAGTTCACGCCAAGCAGAGTTTGGCGAGCGGCTCGAAGGAAGAGGCGTCCGCAGAAACGAAGGAGACGAGAAATACAGAAAAAGAACTTGGTTGGGATGAACAATATCGTGTACGTGCGTTCGGAAATGGGTTGGCACTACATTTATCATCCCTGGATAAATAGTGAGCGAAACAGGAGAGTTGGGAATGAATGCAAAAAGGGTGAATACAAAAAAGATGAAGGCTTGGACTGGGACTGCACTGGTCCTGGCCATGATCTCTGCGCTATGCCTTGCGTCGATGGCGCAGGAAAATACCGTAGGGAGCTGGTATCAAAAGGGATTGGAGCTGATGGAAAACGAGTCTTACGAAGATGCGCTCATTGCATTCGATAAGGCCATCGAAATTGATTCCGAGAACGCCAGCATCTGGGTGGGCAAAGGCGATGTGCTTGTGCGAATGGGAGATTACAATCAATCGCAGGAGGTTTATGAAAAGGCCTTGAAGATAGCGGACAAAACTATACAAGATAATCCCCATGACGCCATGGGCTGGCTTATCAAAGGGGAACTTCTTCAAAAGCAATCTAAGTACGATGAGGCAATCAAAGCCTTCGATAAATCCATAGAGGCAGATCCAAATTATGCCGAGGCCTGGTACAGGAAAGGAGCGGTGCTGCACTTTGAAGCATGGGGGCAGCCTAAACAGGATATCATCAAGGCCTTTGAAGAATCTCTTGAGGCGCTAAATAAGGCAATTGAGCTAAATCCCGAATATGGAGCGGCCTGGAGCGAGAAAGGCTATGTTCTTTCATCCCTGGCAAATTTAGACATGGATTATGTCCTCTCCTCCCCAACAAACCTGAATGCGGGATTTGATAGGTTTAACGAGTCGCTAGAAGCCTTCGATAAGGCCATCGAGCTTATCTCAGCCGATGGTTCCAGAAACTCATTAGCGCTGGCTTGGGAAGGCAAGGCACTTACGCTCGTCGGTATGGGCAACATGCTCAAGGATATGAATCGGCAGGAAGAGGCCAGAGAAAGGTACGAAGAGGCCATAAGGGCTTGCGATAAGGCCATCGAACTCGATCCGAACTTTACCGGCCTGGAAGCCAGATTAACTAAAGCGGGTATCCTCTCTGAGCTGGGAAGGTACAATGAATCCCTCGCAGCATACGACGAGGCTATCAGGTCTATGCCTGCCGACTATGCTGTATTTAGCGCCACAATAATGGCGGACAAGAGCAGCGTTCTTGTAAAGATGGGAGAGTATGAGGAGGCACTCACGACTATTGATGCCGCTTTGCAGATAGACCCGACAAGTCCAATTGCCTGGAATAGCAAAGGCGATGCCCTGAGTGGAACGGGCAGGTACGATGAGGCAATCGTCGCCTACGACAGGGCTATCGAGCTAAGTCCTGAGCTGGGTACGCTGAAAGCAGAGTCCTGGCAGGGCAAGGGCGATGCTCTGAAGGCCTCGGGACACCAGGCTGAGGCTGCTGCAGCTTTTGCAAAGGCAAAGGAGCTGGGATACGAAGAATGATCTTCTCTTCTCTTTTATTTAAGAAGATTCTGGTGGGATCGGCTGTTCTTCTATCCCTTGCCGATGCAGTTCTGGCATCCGGGCAGGAGTTCGACAGCAAGGCGGCCGGGAAGAACCTTAGTCTCAACGTCTACCTGCTCGATACCGGCCAGGCCTTGGTCGTGGGCCATGTAGAAGACCCCAGGAGTCTGCTCTTTCTAAGGTCGACTCAGTATACCGACCTGGCTGCGGCTCAGTATGCATCCAGATATAGGTATGAAAACGACACCCGCCAGCTGTATGCCTGGACTGATGCATTGACTTTCAAGCAGGGAGATACCTGGAGATTGATGTTTCAATGTCCGGGCTTTTACGGCGAGTACCGAGTCATCTTCCACCTGCCGGGCGATTTAAGGCTGGGGAGGATCAACAGTTCTGAGGGGCTGAAATATATGGTCTTTGCCTCCAACGATTCCCTGGTGGTTGATGCTCAGGCATATAGTATCAGGAATCCATTCATAACCATAGAGTATCAGCAGCCTCTGGCAGAAGAAGCGTCTCTTGAGGAGATCAACGGCAGCGGCAGCATCAGTCCCAACAATTTTTTAATTATCGCGGGCATTATCTCTTCTCTGGTTCTGGTTATCGGATCTTCATTCGCCCTTATGATGAGAAAGCGGGGAAAGGAGATGCAAACCGGGGAGGAGGATATGCAAAAGCAAAAGGCAGATCATTCCCTTGAGGCGGAGTCCACGGAAACCTCAAAGCCGATAGAGGCTGCCAGGCCATTGGAAGCGTTGGGAGAAGCCTCCGGCCTGGACGCGAATCAACTAGCGAATATTTCGAAAGAAGAGGCTGAACTCGATGGTGTTTTCGCAACGAATTCTCAGCCTGATGGTGCTTTTCAGGAAAAGAAAATGGAGAGAGCGGTCGTGATTGGCAGCGAGCTGAATGCGGTCTTGGATACCTTGACCCCGCGGGAGCGCTCGATCATGGAGACTCTGATAAAGCACGGCGGCAGGATGACGCAGATGGAGATGAGATACGAGACTGGTGTCCCTAAATCTACGCTCACCATGGTTTTAATCTCATTGGAGAAGCGCAATCTAGTAACCAGAAAAGAATGGGGTAGAACTAACGTTGTGGAGTTATCAGATAGGTTTTTTTTGGGACAGGAACGCTACTGATTTTACTTTGATCTTCTAGAGCCTCATTTTGTAGGATCTACCGATCTGATCGCTCAGCTCCGCCTCATCCATATTCTCACCACAGCTGCGACGATGATTGAGGTAACGACTATTGCAGGTGACCAACTGTATTTTTTTGCACACCAACTCTCAGCAACTCCAGCCTACTGCCGGTGCAAAGAGATGCCGGATAGTTATGAAAATCTCAGATTATTTTTTCTCGTTGAAGAATGCTAAAAATGCAGAATAAGGATCCTCTTGCATATCGATTGTCCACATTCTGATGCATCTATTATCAGCAATGGCAATATCAAAGCCGCAATGGCTACATGATGGCAAGCATTTTAAAACTTAACACCCGCAAGATTTATATTCGTTGGATGCCGTAGTCCGGCAAATGCCGTAGTTAATATCGGCGGTTGGGCGTGGGAGACAGTCGGATAACCGGCTGCCTTGTTGCGAACAGATCCTTTTCATTAATGGAAACATGGAAACGGATCGATAAAGGAGCGTGGTTTGATGGAAAATAAAGGCAAATTAGCGGAGCCTGGGCATCTCCATTGCAAATTGCCCAAAATATCGCATGCCAGCTTCAAGCTTATATTTTGCCTGGCATCGCTGGCAATTTTATGCATCTCTGCAATGGCGCAGGAAAATACGACTGAATATTGGATGGATATAGCCGAAGAGCTTACCCACAACGGCTCATTCGATGAGGCCATCTCGGCATACGATGAGGCCCTTAAGGTAGAGCCAGAAAATACGACCATTCTGATCCGAAAAGCATCGGATCTAAACGTTGTGGGCAGGGTGAACGAGTCATTGGAAACTTATCAGAAGGCACTTGGCATTCTGGACCAGGAGCTGAAAGAGAACCGGAGCGATGCCGAGGCATGGCAGAAGAAGGCCGGGATTCTTCGCAGCCTGAATAGACAGAACGAGTCCAGCCAGGCCTACGAGAAGGCCCTGGAAGCCTACGGGGGCAGGCTGGAAAAGAATCCTGATGATGCTGATGCATGGCTTCGAAAGGCCAAAGTCCTGCACATCCTGGGCAGATGGGATGAGGCATTAGGGGCTTACGATAATGCGACGAATGTCAGCCCGGAAGATTACGAGGCCTGGTGGGAGAAGGGGCAGTTCCTCAGCTCGACTGGAGACATCAACGAGTCCATGAAGGCCTATGATCGGGCTATTGAGCTGATACCTGCCAACAATACTGCAGAGCTGACGCTCGCCTGGGCAGATAAAACCGAGGAGCTGGCGGCGGCGGACCGGTGGGAAGACGCCCTGCAATCTGCTAACAGGACTCTTGAGCTGGACCCAAAGGATAGCACGATGTGGCACTTCAAGGCGTTCATCCTGACAAACCTGGGCAGGAAGGATGATGCGTTAACGACCATTAACGAAGCCCTCGAGCAGAACCCGGAGGACATCCTCAACTGGCAGTACAAGGCCAGCCTGCTCGTTGAGATGAAGAGGTACAACGAATCCCTGGAGGCCTACGACAGAACCCTCGAGCTGATTCCAGAGAACGGTACTGTGGAGCTGGCTCAGACCTGGCTGGCCAAGGGGGTAGCCCTGAACAAGACAGGAAAGCAGGAGGAAGCTGCTGAGGCCTTCAATAAGTCGCTGGAATACTACGATAACGCTGCCAGGGAAAAGCCTAGCGATATAAGTCTCCTGCAATCGAAAAGCCGGGCGCTCTACAATCTGGGTAGATATGAAGATGCACTGGAAATTCAGGATCAAATTCTCAAGGCCACTCCAAGCATCGAGCCATACCTAACTCAAACTATTGTACAGATTGGCAGGGGCGACACTCTGCGAGCAATGGGTAGAAACGAGGAAGCTCTGCAGGCTTATAGCAGGGCCATCGAAACGGGTCCCAACTTCGGCACAGCCTGGCACGGCAAGGGAGAGGCACAAAAGGCAATGGGCCAGGCTTACAATGCCAGCATGTCTTTTTATGTTGCACAGGAGCTGGGGTACGAGGAGTAACCTTAGCCAATTTTTATGAATCTGTTAGTTTTGAATCCATAAGAATAGAGGTGATCGGATGAAAATAGCGCGAATGAAAGGAGCAAAGCTCGCTCTCGCTCTACTGGCTCTGGCAACTATATGCATCGCTGCAGAGGCACAGGAAAACATGACTGATTACTGGATGGACAGGGCCGGAGAGTCTATGAACAACGGCTCAATCGAAGGGGCTATCTTAGCCTATGATGAGGCCTTGAAGATAGAGTCCGAAAATACGACCATATTGGTTCGGAAGGCTTCAGAGCTCAGCGTTTTAGGCAGAATGAACGAGTCTTGCAAGGTCTATGAGAAGGCGCTTATACTCTTAGAAGACAGCCTGAAGGAAGACCCGGACGATGCCGATTCCTGGCTCAGGATGGCTGGAGTCCTCCGCAGCCTGAACAGGCAGAATGAGTCCATAGCGGCTTATGAAAAAACTTTAGAGGTATTCAACAAGGCAATCGAGAAGAATCCCAAGGACACAGATGCATGGATCGGTAAGGGCAATGCCCTGACGAACCTGGGGAAGTGGGATGAGGCGGGGGATGCCTACAACAGGGCCATAGAGATCAATCCCCAGGATTCCCGTGCTTGGGGAAGGAAGGCCGAGGTCATAGGCAGAATAGGAGATATCAACGAATCGATGGAGGCATTCGATAAGGCCATCGAGCTTTTGCCCCCCGACAAGACCCGGGAGCTGTCGGGTTACTGGATGTCCAAGGCCGAGGTGCTGGCGTTCGCAGGTACGAGCGATGAAAGCCAGAGAACAGTCCGGCTGGAAGAGGCTCTGGAAGCCATCAATCATTCCCTGGATCTGGATCCGAGTAGCCGTGTGAATTGGCGCTTCAAAGCTGATATCCTGTCGGAGCTGGGCCGAAAGGATGAGGCGGTCAAGGCCTTTGATGAAATCCTCAAGCAGAACCCTGAAGATGCTGACGGCTGGCTGTGGAAGGCCAATCTCCTCGTGGAGATGAAGAGGTACAACGAATCAGTGCAGGCTTATGAAAAAGCAGTGGGGCTAATTCCTGAAAACAATACAGAGGACCTGGCACTCAACTGGCTCTCCAAAGGATGGGCGCTGAACAAGACTGGCAGACAGGAGGAGGCCAAAGTAGCCTTCCGGAAGTCCCTGGAGTTTTATGATCAGGCCATTTCGAATAATACAGGAAATAACCGTCTGCTACAACAGAAAGGCATGGTTCTCTTCGAACTGGGAAGATATGATGATGCAATTGAGGCTTACGATCAGGTTCTCAGCGACTCTCCCGACATCAAGCCTTCCGCAGCCAAGACCAGTGCCTGGATAGGCAAGGGAGATGCCTTGCGGGCCTCAGGAAAGAACGAGGAGGCTATTTCGGCCTATAACAAGGCCATCGATTTGAGCCCCATCTATTCCGATGCTTGGCACGGCAAAGGCGAGGCACAGAAGGCCATGGGCCAGGTCGGCAATGCCAGCTTATCGTTCTTAGTGGCGGATAAGTTGGGGTATGAGGGGTGAACCCATGTCCTATTTTTCTGTAGGTGATTGTTGATGAAATCCGGATTTGCCATAGCTTTGATAGCGATAGCTATGCTCTGCATCTCCGCTGTTGCGAAGGAAGAGACTGCTGAGGATTGGTCCAAGAAGGGCGAGGATGAGCTGTTCAACAACAGCTCCTTCGAAGGCGCTTTGCAGGCCTTTGATAAGGCCGTCGATCTGGATTCCACGAACGCTACCCTCTGGCTGCATAAAGCGCAGGTGCACGAGTTCATGGGCGACAGAAGCAAGGCAGTTGAGGCCTACAACGAAGCCCTGAATCACACAGACGAGGATCTGCAAGAGAACCCAGATGATGCAGATGCCTGGTGGAATAGGGGCGTGATCCTCGATTCATTGGACCGGCAGACTGAGGCCAAGGAGGCGAGGGAGAGAGCCGTTCAGGTTTACAACCAAACACTGGCCGATAGTCCGGAGGATGGAGAATCCTGGTTCAAGATGGCCGAGGTTCTCGTCAGCCTGAACAGAAAGGAAGCGGCCATAGACGCCTATGAAAAATCCATCGAGATGAACAGCTCAAAGGCCGGGATGGCTGCCATCTCCATCAGCCACCTCCTTGCAGAAGCGGGGAGGTACGACGAGGCTATAGTGGCCTCAGACAGGGCCCTCAACCTGACGAGTCCCGACAATATCCAGGACAGGAAGCTGGTGCTGGATATCAAAGGCAACATTCTGATGGAGGAGGCCAAGAGGCCGAAGGAGGCCCTGCAGGCCTTTGATGAGGCCTTAAAGCTCGATCCCGAGGACAAAACATCCCTGATGTATAAGGCATACATCCTCAATGACCTGAAAAGGTACAATGAATCGATAGAGGTCTATCAAAAGGTCATAGAGCTGGACTCCAATGAAAGCAATGCCTGGATCGGCAAGGGGGATTCGCTTAACGCAATAGGTAGAAATGACGAGGCACAGGAGGCCTATAGATCCGCCCTGGAGATCAAAGAGAGGGAGATTTTGGCGAACCCTGAAGATTCCAGGGCTTTGGAGAGAAAGGGCAGGATTCTTTACAAGATGGGTAAGTACGAGGAGGCCATAGAGGCCTTCGACAGATCCATAGAAGTCTCTCCGCATTCATTTGCCATATCCTCCGCATCTTATTTCGCCTGGGTGGGTAGGGGAGATGCCTTGAGAGCTCTGGGCAGAAATGAAGAGGCACTTGAGGCCTACAGGCAGGCCATTGAGCTTTACCCTCTCAATGGAGATGCCTGGTACGGCAAGGGTGCGGCTTTACAAGCTTTGGGCAAGAGGATCGAGGGCGATTGGGCCTTCATGATGGCTGAGAAGCTGGGGTACAGGGAGTGACCCAGCCATCTTTTTACGAGGTAAAAGGAGGCCTGTAAATGAAAGGAAAATTTGCTCTCGTTCTATTAGCGGTATCTATGCTCTGTGTTTCTGCATTGGCGCAGGAGAACACCGCAGACGACTGGTATAAAAGAGGCATGGAACTGCTTCTTAACGAGTCTTATGAGGATGCAATCAGCGCATACGATAGAGCCATTGAAATGGACCCTCAGAATTCCACCCTCTGGCATTCGAAAGCCATAGCGTTCAGAGATAATGGAGAGTTTCCTGAGGCCATAGAGGCATACGGCAGGGCTGCTGAACTGAACCCGCAGGAAAAGGGCGTCTGGAATATCCAGGGCTTCCTGCTTTCGGAGCTTCGCAGGTACAGTGAGGCCAATGAGGCCTACGATAAAGCAATTCAGGACGATCCAGAGAGCGCCGGGGCTTGGGGCAACAAAGCTGAGGCCCTCGATAATATGGGCAGGCACGACGAAGCCGTCAGGGCCTACGAGAGGTCCATCGAGATTCTGGATAATTCTACTAAAGCAAATCCCAATGACTCCAATTCCTGGGCAGGCTTGGGCTATGAGCTCATGAAGATAGGCAAATACGATGATGCGCTCAAAGCTTACGATAAGGCCATTGAGACGGCTTCCTCCAGCCCATCTTACATGATAGAATTTGCATCTGCAAAGGCCTGGGCTGGAAAGGGCAGCGTCCTCAACAAGATGGGCAATCACGATGAGGCTCTGAAAGCCTTTGACAGTGCCCTGGAGATATCTCCGGATTATTCGCTAGTTTTAGAGTGGAAAGGAGACGCCCTCATGGATCAGGGCAGATATGAAGATGCGATCATTGCCTACGAGAAAGCGATCAGAACGGATGCGATCTTCCCGAGGCTCTGGTATAAGAAAGGCCTTGCTCTGAAGGCATTAGGCCGTCAGACAGAATCGGATGCTGCCCTTGCTAAGGCCGAGGAGCTGGGGTACGAAGTCCCAGACGATGGCAAAGACAACTTATCGTCAACTCCCGTTAAAATGCTGGCCATCTCCAGGATTAAGGCAACGGGCGAGGATGAGCTCGTGGTGATCGACAACAGCCGATCGGTTACCCAGAACATCCAAGGCTGGACCCTGGACATCAGTGATGGCAGGAATGGAGGCAGGAATCAGTCCATAACTTTGCCTGATTTCACACTTGGCCCTGATGAGAGAATTAATGTCCACCTCGGCAAGGGCGAGAGCAACGAGACTGATATCTTCCTGAACAGCGCCGTCACCCTCAACGATACTGCTGGCAACGTTACACTGAAAGATAAAGCTGGAAAGGATGTGGCATCCTTCGGATACAGGATCGAGCCCGATGGATCTATCACAGGCATAATGACTGCAGAGGGCGAGTTCAGCTATCCACCGTCGGGCCCAAGCGAGGTGAAGATGGTGGTGAGAGAGGCAGGGAGCGGCCCTTATGTCACTGAGAGGACTGAGTACGAGCCAAAGGCTGCTCGTCTCAATAGCGCTGTTGAGGAGAATACATCAGCAAGTCAGTCTGGAATTGGTCGAAACGTATCGGAACGCAATCCTTTCCAGGATGAGATTCAGGACTATGATCGGGCTTTAAGGCTTGATCCTGGAAATGCAAGCGCATGGTTGGGGAAGGCTATGATCTTCCAGATTCTGGGGGATCATAGCGAATCTCAGGAAGCTCTCCTGAAAGCTCTAGATGCGGCTAATAGGACCTTAAGGGATAATCCCGATGATGCAAAGGCCTGGCAGGCAAGAGGTGTAGCCCTAGCCGGACTTGATAGATACGAGGATGCTATAAGGGCCCTTGAGACGTCCATAGCGGTTTTGGATCGAAAGCTTCAGGAGAACCCGAGGGACCCGGAATCATGGTGGCTAAAGGCTGAGAGCTATGAGGCCCTGAGCATGCCTGACAATGCCATTCGGGCATATGATAAGGTCATAGAGCTGAACTCCTCTAAAGCAGCAGGTGCATGGATAAGAAAGGCTGAAATCTATTTCGTGCGGTCGAATGGATACAACGAATCAGTGAGAGCCTTCAACAGAGCTGTCGAGCTTATGCCTGACAATGCCACACATGGGGGATGGTCGGTCTCAGATCGAGGTGACTCAATTCTTCATACAGACTTTTGGAGCGATGATAATAGAATCCTCCGAGTAACTATCGGCAGCTACAACAAATCCAAAGAGGAATTTGATTTTATCGAACAGATCGTTTCAAAGCCTGTTTCCACATGGCTGGCCAGGGGCAACGGCATCAATCTTTTAAGAATGTGTCCTGAATTCATAACAGCTACCTGGAGATCTCAAGATAACGCCACTGGCAACTGGCTGGAAAAAGGCTATGAACTGATGGCAAATGACTCTTTCGAAGAAGCTACCGAAGCCTTCGATAAGGCCATAGAGATAAATCCAGGAAACGCAAGCGCCTGGATTGCCAGAGGCGATGCCAACAGGCTCCTGGATAGGCGAAATGAGTCTCTGCAGTCCTATCAAAAGGCCCTTAAGATCCTGAACGAGACCCTTGAGAAGAATCCCCAGGACGCATATTCCTGGCAGGCCATAGGCGTAGCCTATTCCAATCTGGGAATGCAGGAAGAGGCCACTAGGGCTTATGAGACTGCCATTGAGATTCACAACAAGAGCATCGAGAAGAATCCAAAGAATGCTACTGCGTGGTTCCTCAAGGGTGAAAATTACGCCAATCTCCAAAGACCTGATGAAGCCCTCCTGGCTTATGAGAAAGTCATCGAGCTGAACGACACTCCCAGGCTCATCGACGCCTGGATGACCAAAGCCATCATGCTGCAGCTGCTAGGCAGATATAATGAATCCTTAGAGGCACTTAACAGGACTGCGGAGATTATACCGGCTGAAAACACTCGGAAACTGGCGCAGGTCTGGGAGATGAAGGCCGATACCTTCCGGGATCAGAACAGGAAGGAAGAAGCTCTTCAGAATTATTACAAAGCTGCCGAGCTGGATCCACAGAATATCATGACATGGCGATTTGTAGCCTTTTTCGAATCTAACCTGGGCAGGCACGAAAAGGCTCTTTCTGCTTATGAGAGAATGCTCCAGGTAGAGCCTGAAAACCATGCTGCCTTAGCAGGAAAACGCAGTGCCCTAAGAACGCTGGGCAGGCTGGAAGAGGCCAATAGGACCTCTGAAAAGATCCTGGAGATAAGCGACAAGGCCATCAAAGCAAATCCGCAAGATGTGAAGGCCTGGGAAGACAGAGGATCGGCTATGGCAGATCTCGGGAGGTACAACGACTCCCTTGATGCTTATGATAAAGCTCTGGAACTGGACCCACAGAGCCCCGACAGCTGGACCAGATGGATCGGAAAGGGAGACGTTCTCAGGGGCCTGGGCAGGAATGAAGAAGCCATTGCAGCCTATGACAAAGCCATCGAACTGATGCAGCAGATTGCCAGCGTCTGGAAGGGCAAGGGACTGGCATTGCAGGCCTTAGGCAGAAGTTCAGAGGCGGATGCGGCCCTGGCAAAGGCCAAAGAGCTGGAGTATTAGGGATCGCTTCATAAAATTTCGGAGTTTTCAAAAGGAGATAAAGGAGGTTTGTAAATGAAAGCAGAATTTTCCGTCGCTTTGTTAGCGATATCTATACTCTGCGCCTTTGCTACGGCACAGGAGAACACAGCAGACTACTGGTATAAAACGGGTATAAATCTGACAGGAAACGGATCTTACGAAAAGGCAGTCGAAGCCTATGAAAATGCTATCAAGCTGAGCCCAAAGAACGCTACTCTCTGGGATGCCAAAGCATCAAGCCAGAGCATGGCTGCAGTCTTCTCCAAGAATCGCAGTGAATACAACGAATCCCTCAAAGCCGAAGATAAAGCCATTGAATTAGACCCCAAAAACTCGACCCTCTGGGTAAATAAGGCATTCCTCGATGCTAACCTGGCAGATTTGAGGGGACATAATGAGAGCGGTTACCAGGATGCTCTTAAGGATCTTGATAGAGCCATCGAGATTAACCCTCAAGATAAACGGGCCTGGTTATTCAAAGGTGCGGTTCTCGACTCCCGTCTGAATAGATACGATGAGGCACTTGCAGCTTATGACAAAGCCATCGAGATCGGAGGAACAAATGCCAGTGATAAGGTCTTGTTAAGCAATGCCTGGGAAGGCAAAGGCTATGCTTTGTCAAAGCTTGATAGATATAACGAGTCCTTCGAAGCCCTTGATAAAGCTATCGAGCTAAGTCCACAAAATGCTGGTTCCATCTGGTATACAAAGGCTGAAGCGCTTAATAATTCGGGAAGATATGATGATGCCCTCAAAGCATATGATAGGTCCATTGAGCTCAAAGGCCCGATGGATCTGGCTTACGAGGGCAAAGGTGAAGCACTTTTCAAGCTCGGCAAATACAATGACGCAGTCAAAGCTTATGATGAAGCCATAGAGCGGTTCCCGTCGGAGGCGAGTGGCCCGGCTTGGTACAAGAAAGGCATTGCTCTGAAGGCGCTTGGTAAGACCTCTGAGTCGGATGCAGCCTTTGCTAAGGCTAAAGAGCTGGGGTATCAGAAATGACCCCAACATCTTTTTGTGAGGTTAAGGGGGTTTATAAATGAAAACAAGATTTGTTATCGCTTTGTTAGCGTTAGCTATGCTCTGCACCTTCGCCACAGCAAACGAAGAGACCGCAGAGGACTGGCTGAAAAAAGGCCAGAGCATGGAACGAACCGGTTCCTGGGAGGAGGCGCTCAAAGCCTACAATAAGGCCATTGAGCTAAATCCGCAGTATTCAGACGCCTGGTGTGCCAAGTGCAAGGCTCTCAGCAATGTCGATCTGGAGCTGCACGGCGATGGACAGAACAGCACCTTCGAAGACGCCATCAAAGCATGTAACAAAGCTATAGAGATAGATCCCAGGAATGCAAGATCCTGGTCCGGCAAGGGCTTCGTCCTCTACAATGAGGCCATCGTCACAGCCAATCCGGGCAAGTTCAACGAATCCCTCCTGGCGTACGAGACGGCCATAGAGGTAGCGGGCTCCGATACCTCTGCTCTTTCCGAGGCCTGGCGTGGCAAAGGCACCGTTCTATCCCAGATGGGCCGAAGCGATGAGGCGCTGGCGGCACAGGAGAAGGCCATCGAGCTGAACGAGTCCGATGTCGAGGCCTGGATGGGTAAGGCCATGGCACTCTCCAAGTTGGGCAGGAATGAAGAAGCTGTGAAATCTTTTGATAAAATCATCCTGCTCTATCCAAACGAGGAGCAGAGAATCTTCGACTATCCTTACATCTGGTACTCCAAAGGCCGTGTTCTTGAGAAACTGGGACGCGAGGAGGAAGCGGCTCAGGCTTTTAACAGGTCCGTCGAGGACGTGGACACCATCATCGGCTGGGTGGCTTCAGGCCGGGAGTTCTACATGAATCTCTCCGAGGCCTGGCAGTACAAGGGTCAGCTTCTGGAGGAGCAGGGACGGTATGAGGAGGCTGTGGAGGCTCTGGATAACGCCACGAAGATAGAGCCCAAGAGCATCAGGGATTGGAACCTGAAGGGCTTCCTACTGGCATCTGAACTTGGCCGGTACGATGAGGCAATCCAGGCTTACGATAGCGCCCTGAAGATCGACCCCGCGGATGCCGGAGCGCTGGTGGGCAAAGGCAATGTTTTGCGAAGCCTGGCAAGATATCAGGAGGCAGGCGAGCTTTACGACAGAGCTCTTGAAATCACACCGCTCCTGCCCCAGAACAACTACCAGCTTGCTAAAGCCTGGTACGGCAAGGGTGAGGTTCTAAGGAACCAGGGCAGATACGAGGAAGCCCTCAAGGCATATGATAAAGCCATTGAAATCGATCCTCGCTATCCGCAGGAGCCTAGGATCGGAAGGGCAATGGTTCTAGACCATATGGACAGGCATGAAGAGGCACTGGTTGCTTACAATCAGTCACTCGCCGATTATGAGAGGATAACGAAAGACAATCCCAGAAGATCCTATGTTTGGTACGGATTGGGCAATGCCCTTGCGGGCCTTGGCAGATACGATGAGGCTGTGGCTGCTTATGAGAAGGCCATCGAGCTGAACCCGAGGTACATAGATGCATGGCTACATAAGGGCTATGCTCTTGATAATCTGGCTCTAACAGCTTATGGCTTAGACGACCCTGGAAATTTTACAAAGACCTTAGAAGATTCTGTTCTGGCTTTCGATAATGCCATTGAGATCGCTCCCGAAAACTGGGAGGCCTGGTCTGACAAAGGCTTTGCACTCGGCCTCATGGGACCGCTCAATCACAGCAGGTACAATGAATCCCTTCAAGCCTACGAGAGGGCAATTGTGTTGTCTCCCGAAAATGCGGAGATCTGGCAGGACAAGGGTGCGGTGCTTTTACGCTTTGCGGGCTCGGTAAATGACAAGAGCCTTTACGAAAAGGCATTAGAATCCTTCAATAAGTCCATTGAGATCGGTCCAGAGAATCCCGATACCCTGGCAGGCAAAGGTTTAGCTCTCAAAGCCCTGGGACTCACTTCTGAGGCCGATACAGCCTTCGCCCAGGCAGATGCTGCATCTGCCAAGGCTGGAGATGACTGGTTCAAAAAAGGTGCCGATCTTTTCAGAGATCAGTCTTATGAAGAAGCAATCGAGGCAATGGATAAAGTTATCGATGTCGATCAAAAAAATGGGACCGCATGGAATGTCAAGGGATCGTCTCTCGTCCTGCTGGCCTCAAGTATGTACGATGAAGCCCTCAGGTGTTTTGACAAGGCCCTGGAGATAAATCCGCAGGACACCTGGGCCTGGAACGGCAAAGGCGATGTCTTCAATCACATGCGGAGGTACGAAGATGCCCTCGAAGCTTACGATAGGGCTCTGGAGGTCGATCCACACGCGTTCGGACCCGTCAGCGGCAAGGCCCACACCCTGTGGATGCTGGGTAGACACAATGAATCTTTGAAAGTCTACGATGATGCCGTTGAGCTGGCCTCACATGACTCAAATAAGGCGCTATTCTGGTTTGAAAAGGCTCACCTTTTGGCGGAAAACGATGATTACAACGAGACTGTAAAAGCGCTAGAAGAGGTTTCCAGGTTGGCCCCACAGGACAAGGATCTCTTGATAGACTGTGGTGTGCTTCTCTCGGCACATCTCGGCAAATATGAGAAGGCCCTCGGATATTACGAAAGGGCCCTGGAGATAGATCCTGCAGACGGTTATGCCTGGTATGCCAGGGGAGAGGCGCTAAAGGCGCTGGGCCGCAATTCAGAGGCAGATGCAGCCTTCGCAAAGGCTAAAGAGCTGGGGTATATCGGGCTGGCATCAAGTGAGGAGGTGAATGGCAAACCTTCAGGAATAGCAAAGCCATCCGTCGAGGAGCTGGCAACCAGGCTTCTGCGGGCCACTTATCCGGGCAGCACAGAGCTAAATGAGGTGCAGCTGCTTGCAGGAAAGCTGCCCGAAGATATGCCTGTAGACCTGCCTGTTCCCGATGAAGCCAGAATCATAGGAAGCGAGATTCAAGGGGGCAAGAGTATTTACATAGTCCTGGATGTCCCCCTGATGCCGGATCAGGCGCTTGATTTTTACCGCAAGGCTTTGCCTTCCCAAAACTGGACGGAAACAAATGTCCCAGGAATGGACCGGGGATTTGTGAAGGGAGACACCAGGATAACTTTCTGCAAAGGCATGAAGAACCCCTCCATGACGGTCACTGCTCATCCTTTGGATAACGGTACAGACCTGCACATAAGCATCAGCAGCGATCCTGATTATTCGCCATGCTCACAGGCAAGCTTCGATGACTGGCTGAGACCCATTCCAAAGCTGGAGGCACCTGAAGGGTCCAGACAGTTCAACGAGATGATGACCGGCGGCGGCAACAGAGCCGCGGTCTCGGCAACTCTGGAGACGGAGATGAACAGCTCCACTCTAGAAGACCATTATGCGGACCATCTCAATGCCGCCAACTGGACACGGATGGGTGATGGGAAGAGCGGTCCATCATCATGGAGCGCATGGAGCACCGAGGACGAGAACGGCCTGGTCTGGAACGGCTTCCTTATCGCTCTGGACATTCCCGGCAGCGAGAACCAGAGGTTTGTCCTGGTGCAGGCCAACCTGGAGGATAACTAGCCTCTGGAAGGAGATGAAAAGATGAAGCAAGGTTATTTTATTTTCTTCTCAATTGGTCTGCTGGCTGTGCTGTGCATCTGTGCTGCAGCGCAGGAAGAGACTGCAGACGACTGGTATAAAAAAGGGCGAGATCTGGGCAGAAACGGATCCTACGAAGAGGCCGTTTTAGCTTACAATAAAGCCATTGAGCAAGAACCAAACAATGCCACGTTCTATACGGCCGTTGTGCCCAACCTCAACATGCTGGCCTTCACCACCAATAACCAGAGTAGGCGCAACGAATCTCTGGAGGCCATTGATAAGGCGCTGGAGATAGACCCCAAAAATCCTATAGCCTGGGAGCAGAAAGGGTCAATGCTTTACTACCAGACGGAGAGATACAACGAGTCCCTGGAGGCCTACGACAGAGCCATAGAGAACATAAGCAGCTATAGGCAAGATATTCATGCTAATCAAACCGAGTTTTTGTCGTATATCTGGACCTCTAAATCCATCTCGCTCTGGCAGCTCATGAGGTATAACGACTCCCTTGAGGCTATCGATAAATCTGTTCAGATAGACCCTGCCGGTAACTACGATGCATGGGCTTTCAAGGGTGAGCTTCTCGCATACTTGGGAAGATACAATGAGTCCCTTCAGGCTTTTGAGGGAGCTGCAGCCACTGAAACAGCCAGCTCCCAGCCCGAGATCAGGGCACTTCCCTGGGCAAAGGAAGGCTATGTCCTTATTCAGATGGGCCGGTATAAGGAGGCCGATCAGATCTACCAAAAAATAATCGGACTGAAATTTTCAGATGAAAGTGCCGGACATTATTTAACTACTGCCTGGCGCGGCAGGGGCAATGCCCTGGCAAAGCTTGGGAGATATAACGAATCTTTGCAGGCCTTTGACAAAGCTATTGAACTGAATGCTAAAAACATTCCCTACGCCTGGACTGAAAAGGGCGATGCCCTCAGAGATGCCGGTAGATACAACGAGTCGATCAAAGCTTACGATGAAGCTCTGGAGCTTTACCCGGAGTACGCAGACGCAGGGGTCGCCCGTGCCCAGAAGGGCAAGGGAGACTCTCTCACAAAACTAGGAAAACGCGATGAGGCGCTTGCAGCCTACAGTGCAGTCGTCGAGGCTTCGAACAGGGCCATCTCGGCCTTCAACAATGCCACGCCGCTTGATAGGGCAGTCTCCTTCACCTTCGACCCTTATCCTCTTGATGGGGAGTTCTGGCACAACAGAGCCTTTGCGCTCCACGCCCTCGGGCACGAATCCGAGGCAGAGGAATCCTCTGCAAAGGCCATCGAGATGGGATACAGGCCGAAGATGGTGGAGGCTGTGGCCGGAAGCGGCCCGTTTGTCACCGCAGCGGTAGAGAATGAGCCTGAGACTGAGGAAACGGGGCATCGAAGATGAGCCCCATTCTTTTTGCAGGGCTAAATGAGGCTTGTGAATGAGAGCGAGACTCGTAATTGTATTATTAGCGATAGCTATATTCTGCATCTCTGCACTGGCACAGGAGAACACTGCAGGCTACTGGATCGAAAAAGGCAATGAGCTGGTAGATAACGGGTCCTTTGAGGAAGCTCTTGAAAAGTACGACAGAGCTATTCAGATAGATCCCAAGAGCCTGGATGCCTGGGGCCGCAAAGCTGAAATTCTCTATTCGCTGGAACAGCAGGCTTATAGAAATGTCCTCAGCCTGAGCGAAAAGAGGCTGAAGAAGAATCCCAAGGATGCCCGAGCCTGGCAGGCTCGTGCTGTTGCCCTGTTAAGTCTCGGTGGTGAAGAAGAGGCCAATTCGTCTCGTAAGAGAGCCCTGGAGATCTATGACCAGGAGATACAAGAGAATCCTGGGAATGCCACTGCCTGGTTCTACAAGGCCGAGCTGACGACCGACAGTTCCGAGGCTCTTACCGCCTACGAGAAAGTGATCGAGCTGAACAGTTCCATGAAGATCGCTGCCTTGCTCACAAAGGGCAACATTCTAGCCAATCTTGGAAGATCTGACGAGGCCATCGCCGCCATCGACGAAGCCATTCAATTGGATCCGAATAATTCAGAATCCTGGAAACAGAAAGCTCTCAATAGTTATGTGCTTGGAAATTACAGCGAATCGCTAGCGGCTTATGAAAAGATAATCGAGCTGCGGCCCGGAAATACTTTTGCTTGGATCTGGAAGGGCAAAGGAGATGCTCTCAAGGCTCTGGGCCGCCAGGCCGAGGCTGATGATGCCTATGCTAAGGCCAGGGAGCTGGGACTTGTGGGCTAGCCTCATCAAATTTTTCGAGGTTGATAGAGGAGGTTTATAATGAAATCCCAATTTGCTATCGTTTTGTTAGTGATAGCTATGTTCTGCGCCTGTGCTGTGATATTTCCCTTTTGCGCTTCAGCACAGTGCGGTGATTGTGATGACAAGAATCCCTGCACCAGGGACTATTGTAATGGTACCCAATGCTTGCACGAGCCAACAACCTGCAGCGATGTTCGCCAATCAAAAGAGCCATCCTTCGGAGGAGACGGCATTGCGAACACGCCTGAAAGCACCGATAACAGCAACCCACCAGTTGAGACGTCTTACGGAACAAGTGGCAATAATCCTGAGCCTGAAAACTGCGATGATGGTGATCCGTGTACCGCGGATTACTACGGTGCAAATGGCTGTGTTCATGAGCCGATAGACTGCGGCAATGATAGAACCAGCCCCCCAGCTGCAATCAGTCCATCTATAACCAATCCACCAGAGATAGTCAACCCACCAGAGATAACCAATCCCGCTGCAACCAACTCCTCAGAGATAACGAGTCATGCTGCAGCCAGCTCTCCAGCTGCGGCCCATCCTCAATCTGTAATCAGTCCTGAAGCCGCCATCCTTCAAGCTATAAACAGTACCCAGGCGAATATAGGTGGCATCGAAGTAAGCGGCTTCCCGATGAATAGCAGTGAATCGAGTAAATCCTGGACGCATCTCAATAGCAATGTTCCGGAGATAACTCTGATTTTAGAAAATGATGCGGCTTCAAATATTTCGAGCATAGATGGCCTAGCCAAAGCTATAGAATTCGAAGAATCAATGCAGACCGAAGAGAACTCATCAATCCTGCAAGACTCAGAAATCTTCATGAACGACAACAATGAATCCATTATTGGAAATGTATCCGCCGCTCTTCTGCATTTCTGTGATGATGGCAACCCTTGCACCACGGATAAATGGAATGGGAACAGATGTGTTTATACTCCTACAAACTGCGATGACAGCGATCCCTGCACAGTCGATTCCTGCGAGAATGGGGTATGCACTCATAAGCAGAAAGACTGCGATGATCAAAACGAGAGCACAATAGACTATTGTCCGAATGGAGCGTGCGTCCATTCTTCAAAGGAATGCGATGACGGCAACGTTTGTACAATCGATACCTGGAATGGAAACGAATGCGTTCACACCTCGGGAAATTGTGATGACGGCAATCCATGCACCGCCGACTCCTGCGAGAACGGGGCATGCACTCATAAGCAGAAAGATTGTGAAGATGGTGATCCATGCACAACCGATTCCTGTGTGAAGGGAAAATGCACTCATAAGCAAAAGAGCTGCGACGACGGAAATGCCTGCACCATTGATGCCTGCGACGGCCGGGGCAGATGTGTATATCTATGGAGAAATTGCGATGATGGAAATCCGTGCACAATAGATGAGTGTGATCCTTATTGGGGCTGCATCCATACGCCCGTGGTCTGCGGAGATGGAAAGAATTGTGTGAACGGCGTTTGTCAGGCGGTCTCCAGTCCCAGCACTTCCCCGAGCAGCTATGCTATTCCGCCCGGGTCATCCATAAATCTGCCCTGGGGAGCGGCAGTTACAGCCATCGGCTCCGCAAAAGTGGAGAATGGAGTTGCATATGCCGCCGGACAGACCCTTAGATTCTCAAGACAACTCGGTTACGATCAGGCCGCTTTTGCGGCCCAGGGCATAAATCAGGCGGCTGAGAGCGCCGAGATGGTGGGCCTCAGCTGGCAGAGCAATCCATTCAGCGTGATTCTGATTGAGCCTGACGGGAGCATTCTTTCTCCAGATAGCGACCGCCAGAATATAAAACATGTCACCGGCACGAACTACGACTATTACTTCCTCAGAAATCCCGCAAAGGGCATATGGAATATCGAGATCAAGCCCATAAATCCGGACAGCAGAGGCGAGGGCTTTTCATTGATCACTGGACTTGTGTCAGGAGCCGCTTTCAATCGATGAAGGAGGTTTGCGGATGAAAGCAAAATTTGCTATCGTAATGTTAGCGCTGGCCGTGATATGCACCTGCACCCAGGCGCAGGAAAATACCACAGATTACTGGATGAACAAAGCTAACGTGCTTATCCATAAAGACCAGGATGAAGAAGCCGTCTTTGCTTATGATGAAGTCTTGAAGCTTGATCCAATGAATGAGACTGCTTTGCTTCGCAAGGCATCGACGCTTTATGCGCTGGGCAATGAGAGCGAAGGTCAAGAAACTTATGAGAAAGCACTTCTCCTAATCGAGGAAGACCTGAAGAAAAATATACAGAATGCTAAAGCCTGGCAGAATAAGGCCATAACTTTAAGCGGCCTGGGCAGGAAAGACGAGGCCAAAGAGGCAAATGAAAAGGCTCTGGCCATCTTCAGCCATCGCCTTGAGAAGGACCCGGAAAATGTCAGCCTCTGGAAGGGCAAGGCGGATGTACTGGCCTTCTTGGGTAGATGGGAAGAAGCCCTGCGGGCTTACAGCAGAGTAACGGAGATTAACCCCAAAGACTACCAGGCATGGGGAAGAAAAGGCGAATTTCTCGGCATGATCGGAAGGTACAACGAGTCCCTGATAGCCTTAGATAAAGCTATTGAGATCATACCACCGGAGAAGGATGAAGATATTCAAGCCTGGAACTTAGCTAAAGTCGCAGTTCTCCACAGTTCAAACCAAATTGGAGAAGCCCTGAGCCTTCTTGACAATCTCACGGATCTTTATCCTCAGAACAAAAAAGCCTGGAGCCTCAAGGGATATGATATGGCAAAGCTTGGCAGATACAATGAATCCTTAGAGGCCTACGATGAAGTTCTTAAGCTGGACCCAAATGATGCTCAAGCCTGGAGCACCAAAGCCCGACAGCTCGCCGAGATGAAGAGATATGGCGAGGCTCAAGAGGCGTTCGACAAAGCTATTGTGTTGATGACTGGCGATGATATCAAAGAGCTTGAACAAATTGCACAGACCTGGCTCGACAAAGGAGATGCTCTAAACAAGACTGGCAACGGAGGTGACGCCAGAAAAGCCTTCCAAAAGGCACTGGAAATCTGCGATGAAGCCCTGTTGAACGATTCCAAACAGGCAAACCTCATGCTCTTGAGAGGTAATGCACTACTCAATCTTGCCAGGTACGATGAAGCTGCAAAAGCCTACGACCAGGTTATTGAGACAGCATCACCAAACTCTTTCTATGTGCCAAGTGCCTGGATTGGAAAGGGCAAAGCTCTACAGGCATTGGGCAGGAACGAAAAGGCTTTGGACGCCTATAGACAGGCCATGGAGATAAATCCAACTCTAATCGAGGCCTGGCAGGGCAAAGGAGAGTCCCAAAAGGCGTTGGGAAGGGCCAGAGACGCAAGCCTGTCATATTACGTTGCAGAGAAGCTGGGGTAATGAGGAATGACTGATAACTCGATTTTTAGATGTTTTTCGATTGCCAAATCGCTTGAAGAGGCGATGGAATGAAAATATTGAGAATCGTATTAGGAGCAAAGATTATTCTCGCTCTGATGGCGCTTGTCATACTGTGCACCTGTGAACCCTCACAGGGAAGCGCTGAAGATTGGTACAGCCGGGGCCAGGAGCTGTACAAAAACGAGTCTTACCAGGAAGCACTAAACGCCTACGACCAGGCCCTGAAGATGGACCCGGAGAACGCCTCTGCCTGGCACTACCGGGGATTGGCTCTTGCAGGCATGGGCCACGGAGTAGAGGCCAACCAGTCAATTCAGAAAGCCATGGGGCTCATCGACCAGAGGCTCCAGAAGGACCCTGAAGACCAGGAGGCCTTATGGCTGAGGGCAGAGGAGATGGACCTCCTGGGGAGAAGCGAGGAGGCACTGGAGGCCTACGGCCGGGTGGCTGAGCTAAACTCGACTCATGCACTGGGAGCATGGATAAGGGAGTCTGATATCCTGGCGGCTCTCGGCAGGTACAACCAGTCAGAGGAATCCTTCAGTAGAGCAATGGCTCTTGTCCCCTCCAACAGATCTGAGTCGCAGTTGGGATTCCAGCGACGGAGCGAGAGCTCCTTCCTATTCACAAAAGCCTGGCTCATCAACGGCCAGATCCACAGGGTTTCTATCGGACTGTACAATATCCCCTCAAAGTCGTTCGATGAGATCGAACAGATCAACTCCGATTTTGTGGCAGCATTGCAGCTCAAAGGCAAAGCGGTCGATTCTGGCAGGCATTACGGCTACATCATGTCGAGCCTCAACGGTGATATTTACAGCGTTAACGTACCAAAGACGCTGGCTTCGGCTTTTCCTCACTTCCTGACTATAACCCAAATCAATCCCACGGAAGACGATTTCATCGAAGTCACCAACGGCCTGAAGGGGGCCGTCAGCCTTCAGAACTGGAGCCTGGAGATTCAGGGCTCAGGAGTATCGCTACCAGAGCGTTCCCTTTCGCCGGGGAAAACCGTCAGGATTCACCTGGGAAGCGGCCAGGAGAATGAGACCGACCTCTTCCTGGACAGCAATCTGGAACTTAACGACACTGCTGGGATCGTCTCCGTGAGAGATGGCTCAGGAGCGAAAGTAGCCTCTCTGGACTACAGGACTAAGCTGGATGGCTCGATCGCCCCGTCGATCGTTTACTTCGATGCTGCAAAAAGCGATTTGGAAGATCCTCTAACTGGCGATCAGGAGGAGATAGAGCAGAAGACGGCAGATGAAGGTCCTTTTCTCTCCGATAGAGCGGAGATCAGGCCGAAGTTAGCTCATGATAATCATAGTAACAGAGATGGGCTGCAGGAGGATACTGCGGAGGGATGGCTGAAAAAAGGCCAGGAGCTACAAATAAACGGATCTTACGAAGAGGCCATCCAGGCATACGATAAGGCTATCCAAATAGATCCTGAGAATGCCCATGCATGGGTTAGTAGAGGCCACATCTCCTCTTTTATGGACAAAACAGATGATGCCAGAAAAGAATACGAGATCGCTTTGGGGATTTTAAATCAGACTCTGGAGGAGAATCCTCAGGATGCTAACGCTTGGATAGATGGGGGTGTGGTACTCTCCTGCCTGGGAAGAGATGCCGAGGCAATAGATGCTCGGGAGAATGCCCTGGAGATCTATAGCCGGACCCTTCAGAAAAACCCTGGCAATGAAAGCGCCTGGGAAACTAAAGCTTCAATCCTCGCGGGAATGGGCAGGTGGGAAGAGGCCATTGAGGCCTACGATGAGGTTATCGAGCTTAGTCCAGCGAAGGCTCCTAGCGCCTGGATGGGCAAAGCCATGTTCTATTCCGAGGGCCTGGGCATGATTAACGAATCCATAGATGCTTGGGTTATGGCATCTGAGCTTATACCTGTCAATGATATCGATAACCAATCCACAATCTGGAGTGGCATGGCCAAATCCCTCAGTGATGCAGGCCGATATGAAGAGGCTCTACAGGCCTACGAGAAGGCCATAGAGCTAAGTCCAAAAGATGTACATGGCTGGCCGAACTGGTCTGGCAAGGCCTATGCATCATATGTGCTTGGCAGATATAACGAGACCATCGAGGCCTGCAATACAGCCATCGAGATGTTGCCTAAGCATCCTGATATCTATGTCTGGAAGGGCAATTCTCTATATCATCTGAGCAGATACGATGAGGCACTCGAAGCCTATGACAAGGCCATAGAGTTCAATCCAAAAGAGGGAGCCGCCTGGATGGGCAAAGGCCGGATCTTTTACGATAATGGCAGGTATGAGGAGGCCGTCAAGGCCTATGATAAAGCCATTGAATTTGCGCCTTTCAACATAACGCCTGTACTGGATCTGTATGCCATGAATCTTTCTGCTACAGCCTGGACGGGTAAGGGTGAGGCTCTGAAGGCGCTAGGCCGCCAGGCCGAGGCGGATATGGCTAGCGACACGGCCAGAAAGCTGGGGTATCAGAAATAACCCTGGCCCAATTTTGAAAAACCATGATTATCGCTCAACCATGGGCAACGAAAACAGGAGATGTGGGTGAAAAAATGAAACGAAAAAAGACTCTGGAAGCTGAGAAGCCATCGATGATAGTAGTAGGAGCAAGATTTGCTCTCTTTATGCTTGCGCTGACCGTACTCTTACTCTGCATCGGTGCTATAGCGGAAGATGAGAAGAGCGCAAATTACTGGTATGAAAAGAGCCTGGAACTCTACAACAACGGATCTCTTGAAGAATCACTTCAGGCAGTCGATAAGGCCATAGAGTTCGAGCCCCAGAACGCTACCCTCTGGGCCTACAAAGCCTCCAGCCTGAACCTGGCCGGGGTGATCACCCAGAACCAGAACAGATTCGACGAGTCCCTACAGTCTTACGACAAAGCCATCGAGCTTGATCCGGGAAACACCACTCATTTGTTATGGAAGGGCTATACCTTCCGCCAGGCAGCTTATGGATCAGGATTGCAGGGAGAAGAGCGCACAAGGGCATTCGAGGAGGCCATAGCTACCTTTGATTGGGCTTTGGAGATCGATCCCAAATATGGCGAAGCCTGGTCAGGCAAGGGAGTGATCTACGATGATCTGGCAACGTTCAATAATGACTCCGCCAGGTACAACGACTCCCTCACAGCTTATGATAAGGCCATAGAGCTTACACCTCATAACGATACCAGAAACCTGGCCCAGGCCTATGAGGGAAAAGCTGTCGCTCTCTCCCATATGGGCCAGGGTCTTGCAGCCAGTGGCCAGAAGGAGGAATCAAGGTCTGTCCTGGAGGAGGCAGTAAAGAACTACGACAGGGTCATCGAGTTGGACCAGGAGTTCGTGGGCCAGGAGGCACAGCAGAACAGGGCGGGAGTGCTGGAAGAGCTGAGTAGGCGCGATGAAGCCACAGCAGGATACGAGAAGGCAATAGAGCACCTGAACAGGAGCATCGAAGAGAATCTCAATAACTCTGGAGCCTGGGTTAACAAAGCAATCCTGTTCCGCGAGCAGGGCAGGTATGAGGAGGCAATCGTAGCTCTGAGAAATGCAACGAAGATAACGCCAGAATACGTGATGGCCTGGGAGATGATGGGCGAGATTCTATCCAATGATCTGGGCAGATATGAAGAGTCCATCGAGGCCTACGACCGCGCCCTGCAGCTGGACTCATCCGATGTCCGGGCCTGGACCAGCAGGGGCCATGCTCTCCGGAGCTTGGGCAAAAACCGCGAGGCTGTTTGGGCTTATGATCGCGCCCTGGAGATCGATCCAGATCGTGCAACGGCCTGGTCGAATAAAGGTGCAGCCTTAAGAAACCAGGAGATATATGACAAATCCGTTGAGGCCTATGATGAAGCTCTGCGTGCCATTGAACAGGACCCGACATACAGATACTCCTCTGCTGCTCTGGCAGCTGCAGATGCGTGGCTTGGGAAGGCGGAGTCTCTGGTGGGCCCGGATAGAATCGAAGAGGCGGCCGAAGCCTACAACGAGTCTCTTCGGTCTTACGAGAAGGCCATCCAGATCGATCCGGAATCGGCCAGGGCCTGGATGGGCAAAGGCAATGCCCTTCTGAGCCTGAGAAAATACAACGAGTCCATAGAGGCCTACGAGAGGGCAGTTGAGATTTTAAACGGCTGTCTTGAAAAAGATCCCGAAGATGCCGAGGCCTGGTGGCTGAAGGCCGAGAGCCTGGACAACCTTGGCAGAAGCGATGAAGCATTGCAGGCTTACGATAGGGTGATCGACCTGAACTCTTCGAAGGCAATTGGTGCCTGGATAAGGAAGTCTGACATCTTCATTTCGCTTGGAAAGTACAACGAATCAGTGGAAGCCTTTGATGGCGCTCTCAATCTGCTGCCGACCCGGGATAAGCAGAGCATTATGGGCCTGTGGTGGGGGATCTGGTGGACAACAGGCACAGATATTTACCATAATGTCTGGATTGCCGACGGCCAGATTCTCAGGACCACCTCAGCATGGCATAACAAATCCACAGGTGCCATCGAGAACATCATGCTGGTCAACTCGGACTTCACCGCAGCCTGGCAGAGGCCGACCAGGGGCAAGGGTGATTCATCCGGGGGGATGTCTCTGGGCAGGTACGATGAGGCGCTGCAGGCCTTGAGCGCAAACTGGGCGCAGTATGGCTTCCCTAATTCTAAAGAGACTGCACAGGTGAGAGCTGCAGATGACTGGATTCAGGCTGGCAGGGAGCTATTCAGGAGCCAGTCCTTTGAAGGAGCGGCTGAGGCTTATGAAGAGGCCATTGAGGCTGCTGGATCGAATGGGACTCTACTGGCTGCTGCGTGGCAGGGCAAAGGAGAGGCACTCCTTGTGCTATCTGGCCGTGAAAAAAGTCCTGGAAGGCGTGAAGAGG
Organism: uncultured Methanotrichaceae archaeon; assembly: GCA_964534145.1. GTDB lineage: Archaea > Halobacteriota > Methanosarcinia > Methanotrichales > Methanotrichaceae > CAWJYS01. The sequence continues at coordinate 40,080 of CAZHNU010000017.1, forward strand.
CCAACGAAAGCCTTGAGACATCCCTGGATTACTATGATGAGGTATTGGAGACAAATCCGGGAGATGCCGGTGCCTGGTTTAACGAAAGCTTTATTCACAGATGGCTTGGCAGGCCCAGCGAGGCGCTCGATGCCGTAGACAGGGCAATTGAGCTGAGCCCCGAGAATATCGATTTCCGGTGGCAGAGGGCAGAGCTTCTCTCTATGCTTGGGAGGTACAACGAGTCCGACCGGGCTTTTGATGAAACCATCGAGATGATCCCTGCCAGCTCAAGCCGAAAATTAGCAGAGGTGTGGACCTTCAAGGGCCTCAACTTCATGGGCCAGAACAACAACGAAGAGGCCTTGAATGCATTTGAGAGGGTTACAGAGCTTGATCCTCAAGAGCCAGCAGGCTGGCTTTGCAAAGGAGATGTCTTGAAGGCGCTGGGCCGACAGGCTGAGGCAGATGAGGCCTATTCCAAGGCAAAAGAGTTGGGGTATCAGGAATGACCCCCATCAAATTTTTTCGTGCATATTAACCGAAAGCAAAAGGAGAGTGGGCGATTGAAAAGAAGAAAAGAGTGGGTTAAGGTCAAAGAAGCAAAGGCACGATCAAAGATTGTAGTAGGTGCAAAGCTGGCTCTAACTCTGCTGGCTCTGGCAATACTCGGCGTTTGCGCTGCTGCCCAGGAAGATACGGCAGATTACTGGTACAATAAGAGCGGGGAGCTTTACGTTAACGGCTCTTATAATCCAGAATATGCCGAGGCATGGTTGCATAAAGCCGAGACCCTCAGATCGATGAACCGGCTGGAGGAGGCGGTCATTGCCTACTACAAGGCCATTGAGCTGCAGCCTGAAAATGAGGAGGACTCGTGGATCGTTTGGGAAAATGAAGCCAGGATTTTGATGCAGCTCGGAAAGTATAATGAATCACTTGAGGCTTACGACGAGGCCATCAAAGCCTTCGATGAAGTCATCGAGATCGATCCTAACTTCGGGGGTTGGTATGGCATGGCCCAGGCACTAAAGGCCTTGGGCAGGTACAACGAGTCTATCACAGCCTTTGATAAATCGCTTGAGCAGTTTTCCGGCAATCCTCTGGTTTGGGTGGATAAAGGTGAAGCGCTGCAAGCTTTAGGCAGGAATGAAGAAGCCGTAAAAGCTTATGATAAAGCCATCGAGACCGCTGGCTCCTCGCCGTCTTTCATAGATGAAGGCGGCTTTGATTCTGTGATTATTGAAGAAGCCTTTGAGATTAGGGGTTAATGAAAATATTTATGTAGATCTGCAGTTATTATTAGTGCAAAGGGGGTATTATATGATAAGAGCATTTTTCGCTCTCATATGCATAGTTTTGGCTGTGCTGTGCTCTCCTTTTTATGCTCAGGAGGACACGGCAGGTTACTGGCTGGATAAAGGCAATGAATCATGTAAAGCTGCAATCAATGAAACGGGAAACGCAACGCTGAGAAATATCATTCTCACCGATGCCGTAGAGTCTTATAAAAGGGCTATGCAAATCGAGCCGAACTCATCTTTGGCCTACCTGAAGAGCGCAATCGCTTACTTCGAGATGGGGAAATATGCGGAAGCGCTCTACAGCGTCAACCGGTCTATCGAGGTTGATCCCTCAAACGCAGATGCTCTATACATGAGGGCCGGTTTTTATGGCGAGACCGGCAGGATGAAAGAAGCCCTGGAGGCCTTCAACGAGACCCTGGAGGTCGATCCCGATAGGGCAGACGCTTGGTTCTGGAAGGCCGATTCTCTGGCCGGTATGGGCAGCTATGAAGAAGCACTGAGGGCTTACGACCGCTCCATCGAAATCGATCCGATGTCCACAGACGCAGCCAGATCTTGGGAAAGCAAGAGCCATGTTCTAAAGGCAGTGGGCAGAGAAGACAAGGCTGAAAACGCCTTTGCCAGGGCAGGAGAGCTCTATGACATGGCCGTCGAGCGAAATCCGGACGATGCCCTCGCCTGGTACGGCAAAGGGACGATCCTCAGCTCGCAGGGCAAGTATGACGAGGCTGTCGAGGCCCTCAACAGATCCGTTGTGCTGGCGCCCAACTTCATCAATGCCTGGTATTTCAGAGCAGTGGCACTGAATGAGACCGGCAGGTACGAGGAGGCCATCGGGTCCTTTGATAAATACATAGAGGTGAATCCTGAGAATCCCGCTGTCTTGAATGATAAAGGAAAAACCCTGCTGGCGCTGGGCAGAAGCTCTGAAGCAGAGGCCGCATTTGCAAGGGCCAGAGAGCTGGGTCATGGGGAGTAACCCATGCCCAATTATTTGCAGCATTCCTTTCATTCGATTTCGTCTGAATCAGTGATATTCCAACTAAGGTGCCCTACACACGAATAGAGGGCCCCTGACATCAGCTACGTCGATTAGTGCTACACCCCTATCAGTATTTGCTACGATAGCCCTGTCTTCGAGCAATGTCACGCCCTCAACCCATCCGGAGAACGGATATTTTCCGATCAATTTCGGAGTAGAAGGATTTGACATGTCGATTGCTAGAAGGCCGTTATCCTTCGGATCATCTTTGTTCCCATTAGCCAGATACAAAATATTATCTCTTATAGCCAGTCCCTCTGCGCAGGCATTATTTCCGGATTTGAATCGGGATATCACCTCCGGTTTGAAGGGATTAGATACGTCTACTGCTATCAGGCCCTGTGGTCCAGCAGCCACATATGCATAGTTTCCCTCACCCCGGACGATTTCCGCACAGGGATCTTCCAGGTAAACACTTAGCTTGTCACCATCTTTTTGGATGCTTATTCGTTTCACGCTATTTTCCATTATTGCCCAACAGCTATCGTTTTCTTTTAAAATAACATCGTCACCTCTGAGAGAAAAACCGTTCTGACGAAATATATTTAATATGTCTTTTGTTATTGTTCCATTGGTTAAATATTTTCCAGGCTCCGGGCCCATGGAAAAGAGGTAACTCTTTCCTGCCCATACTGTCCGCCCTAAATATTTGGGCGAGGCCGGGCTGGAAACATCCACTGCCGCGAGTCCGTTTTCATTATCCGCTATAAAGGCATGGCTTCCTGAAAGCCACACATCCCAAGCAGTGCCGGGAGTTTCACATTTGCCCACAATTCTTACTGAGGATGGATCTTTGATGTCATAGATATGAAGCCCTTCTTTTCCAGCTGCTACATATGCATAATTATCCTTTATGAACAAGCCAAAGCCAGTACCCACATCGCTAATATCTGAAACTGCTGGATAATATGGATTTGAAATATTGATAATTACAAGCTCTCCCTTCACAAAGTGGTCGTTTCCTTTTGGCAGAGAGGCTACAAAAGCATAATTGCCTGCTAATTTAATGTTCCTGAAGTAAAGTCCTTTAGGCGGGTATAAGACTGAGATCATATCCAGCCTGGATTTATTCGAGTCCAGCTTGAATATCTTCATCCCCTTCTCTCCTTCCACGGCAAGAACATATCCTTCGCGGTAAACTGCAACATCAAACGTATAACCAATAGGAGATTTTATTATTGTCGCAATTAATATAGCAGCCATGGCAATAAAGATTGTTACAAGGATCACACGTTTGTTTATCATAATTCTGGATTCAATTGTCTATAATCTTTGAAATAAACCTGGACTTCTGATGAGTTCAATCCATATGTAAAATATGCCCTTCTAAATTCGCGATACCAGTCCTGATGCTTCTGGAAATGATGGGCGTCGTCGAATACCGCTAATCTGGAATGTGGGTACGAGTCGCTAACCCAGTGCCCCATTTCAACTGCACAAACCTGATCGGCAGTTCCAGACCAAACCATAACCTCTCCGCGGTAGCGAGAGCGGTTCAGATTGATCTGAGTTGTCGGCATTTCCCCCTCCTCACGGGCCTTCATGAAATCGGCGAGAAGGACCTTTGCCCATTCAATCCCCAGGCAAACCTCTTTCGAGGAGGCAGGATGGTAGTTTTTCAGATCTTCGGCCATCAGCTCGTACAGGCGCACCTTGACTTCCATCTCCCTTGGCGCATTGAACAACGAATATACCAAGGGAAAATTGTAAGATGGAGCAAGCCAGCTTTTCAGATATGCGAACTTGTCTCCCAATGAGGAAATATTTGTCTTACTGTTAACTATTTTCTCCTGCAAATCCACGTCTCCTCCCTGGCCAATCATAAACAGCATGAATGCCAATGACGCAGTTGCATCTCCTTTTTGGGACAGCGCAAAATAAGAGCTCGCGATATCCGGGTTTGATTCGTATGTATTTTTCATGAAAGTTGTATTATGCTCTCTCGCCAAATCCGGACCACCGCTTGCTTCAATCAAAGCACGAGATACATGGTCTCCATACTTATCCAAATATTGTTGGACTAGAACTCCACCCCCTGAACGACCATAGACCATGATTTCGCCGTTCTTCGGCAGCAATCCCTTCTTTTGCATGTCCTGCCTTATTGCTTCTATGTCGTCTATCTGCTCGTCGGAGCCATAGAGCTTCATTGCCAAGGTATAATTTGCCGAACCGTCTTCGTTAAATACTTCTGGAAATAATGTGGGGCTTACGCCTCGATTTCCTATGAGCGCGTAAGAGAGGCCGCCTAAGCTGGCATCAAAATCGCTCCAAGAGGTCTTTAATCCTACAGCTTCTTGTTGGTTATCACAAAGCCAAAATACAACATTATCTCCAGCTTTAAATTCAGGATTGAGGAGGTAAAAATCAGTAAAATTTCCAAGAGATGGATTTTGGTGATCGATTGGAATTTGCAGGTAATGGTGGTATTCATCTGGCGGCATCTCAGGATAGTAGCTGCCAGCTGCAAGTCGAGTGACAGGCACTGCATTAAACGCCTGGTATTCCTGCCAACCATAGACTCCGCCTATGACAATAACTGCAGGAAGCAAGAGTGCAGCTATTTTCCATTTCATATTTCAAAAGTCTCCAAAACGGGAACCATGTTCTGGTATTTCCATAGTTAACACGAATGCTGCATTAATGATATAAATTTTGCGGATATTACGATAGATAATACACATATATCATATCAATTTCCCGCTTGTTAATTTTGACCAGCCCCTGCTGAGATCCTGTCGTGATCAGAACCTCTTCCGGACTGACCTTGAGGCAATTTTCTGCATGCCTGCGGGCAGTGTACTCCCTCAAAGAAGACAGTCTGATTTTTGGGCTCAGGAGGCGATCGCATAACGATGGAAACTTTTTTGCCTTGGCCTTTGCGAAACATCCGCAAAGTTTATATTCGTTGAATGCCGTAATCCGGCAAATGCCGTAAGTAGGAACGGCAGTTCAGTGCGGGAGACTGCCAAAAAATTGGCCTATATATTGCGAATTGATCGCTTTCGATAATGAAAGCGGATCTGTAAAGGGGTGCGGTTTGATGGAAAATAGAGGCAAGCTAGCGGAGCGAAGGCCAGTTCGTCGTGGACTGCCTGAAATGTATGATAAATTTAAGATTCTATTTTGCTCGATCTCATTGGCTGCACTTTGTATATGCATCTGTGCAGATGCTCAGGAAAATATTACAGATAACTATACTACAGACTACTGGATGAAGAAAGCCGCTGAGTTTCGGTACAGGGGCTCTTTCGAGGAGTCGGTGGAGGCTTACGACAGGGCCCTGCAGATAGACCCGGGAAATGCAACCATTTGGATTGACAAAGCCCTGGACCTTGGCACCATCGGCAAGGAAAACGAGAGCCTGAGGGCTTATGAGACTGCCCTTCGGCTGACCGATGAGGCTCTTTTGAACAATACCCAGGATGCAAGGGCCTGGCATAGAAAGGGCCAGATCTTAGGCAATCTGGGTAGAGAGGAGGAGGCTTTGCAGTCCTTTGAGATGGCCCTGGCGATTTCTAACCGGGTCCTCGATAATGATCCGAGTAATGCCAGCATCCTTCGAGTTAAGGCCGAGGCCCTCGTTCGTCTGGGCCGATGGGATGAGAGCCTGCAGACGCTGGAGAATGTAATTGAGATCGAACCCCAGAACTACGATGCCATGGGAAGAAAGGGCGAGCTTCTGGAGATGATGGGGAGGTTCAACGAGTCGCTGGAGGCCTTTGACCAGGCTATCCAACTGATACCTGCCAACGATACCCTGGAGCTTGTAATATACTGGTCGGCCAGGTCCGAGGTACTGCAGAGCGCAGAGAGGCAGAAAGAGGCCGTAGCTGCCCTGGACAAGGTGACAGATCTGGACCCGCAGAATGCAGCGGCATCTCCTTTTACGTGGCCCGGAGGCTGGGGCACGAAGAAGGGTAAAACTTTTTTCGATATTTTCCATTCAAAGTTTCTTTTTTGTGAACTAAACATCGATAAATGAAGAAGATGATGGGATGAAAGAAAGAAAATCTTTAAAGGAAGCTGGAAGAAAGTTAAGGCTTCCGGGAATAATTATAGGCGCAAATCTTGGGCCGACGCTGCTGGCGATTGCTGCTGTATGCATATGTATATCCGCCTGCATATCCGCCACGGCACAGGAAGACACGGCAGGCTACTGGCTGGAGAAGGCATACGAGCTGTCGGCCAACGGATCTCATGAGGAGGCCTTACAGGCTTACAATAAGGTTCTCGAAATAGATCCTGAAAACTACACAGCCCTGATCAACAACGGCCATGACCTCAAGTCCTGGGCCTTCAAGAACTACAACAGAGCCCTGGAGATCACGAACAAGATCCTTGAAAAGAATCCGAATGATGCTCTGGCCTGGCAGGGAAAGGGGGCGGCTCTAAGCGGCCTTAGCAGCAATGAGGATGACCTGGCCTATGCCAGGGCTGTTGAAATTCTTGACAGTTATACGGAAAAGGATCCCGAAAATGCCAGCGCCTGGTTCCTCAAGGGCGAGAACTATGCAAATATGCACAGGGCAGAAGATGCAATCGAGGCCTATGATAAAGTCATTGAGCTGAACTACACGCCGCGGCTTGAGGCTGCCTGGGTCACAAAGGCTGTGCTCCTGGCATCTCTGGAGAGATACGATGAGGCGCTTTTGGCATCGGAAAAGGCCATCGAGCAAAACCCTGCGAGCCCGTCAGCCCAATCAACTAAAAGCTATGTCTTAAGAGAGCTGGGACGCGAGGATGAGACGGATGAGTTGGATGCAGCGGTAGATGCGGCCAACCTTTCAGCCGAGGAGCTGATGGATGGGGTAAAGCCCGATGAGGCCTTGATGCAGGTCACAAACGTCACCTCCCTGGGAGAAGACGAGTTCATAGAAATTGTCAACAACGGCGATGAGACTCAGAGCTTCAGGAACCTGGTCCTGGTGGCTGATGGAGCCGAAAACGCATCGGTCACCCTTCCGGATATCAGCCTTGAGCCTGGAGAGAGGATCAGGATCCACTTTGGCAGGGGAGAGACGAACGGGACAGATCTGTTCCTCAACAGCGAAATTACCCTGGACGATATCGCAGGAAACCTGACATTGAGGGATAGGATAAGCAGTGCCGAAAAGGGATTCATGACCTACTGGACGCCAGCAGGCTACTGGCTGGAGAAAGGCCACGAGATGCCCATGGAGAGGCTGAGCCGGTCGCTGGAGACGAATCCTAAGGATGCCGGTTCATGGGTAGGCAAGGGAATCCTCTTCCGGGAGCAGGGATACTACGATGAGGCCGTTTCCGCTCTGGACAACGCCACGAAGATAGATCCCAAGTATGTTTTGGCCTGGAAGATCAAAGGGTCGATACTCTCCGAAGATCTGAGCAGATCAAAGGAGGCTCTAGAAGCCTTCGACAGAGCCCTTGAGCTGGACAGCGCCGATGTGCAGGTCTGGAAGGGCAAGGGAGATGCCCTCTACATGATGGGCAGATACGAGGATGCAATCATTGCATACGATGAAGCCCTTAAGCTCGACCCGGAGTCGGGTGAAGCTCACCTGGCCAGGGGAGATGCCCAGAAGGTCCTGCTCAGGAACGATGAGGCTCTAAGGTCCATAAATAAGGCCCTGGAGATCAATCCGAACAGCGCTGAGGCCTGGGGCTCAAAGGGCTATGTCTTCAGCAATATGTTCCAGTCCGAGAATGCAACCCAGGCCTATTCGAAGGCGCTGCAGCTCTATGAGGACCGGCTGGAGCAGGACCCCCGGGATTTCGATGCATGGATCGGCAGGGGTGACTCGCTTGGATATTTGGGCCTGGCTGAAGGCGACCTGATCCGTCTCAGTAAAGCCGTCGAGGCCTTTGACCGCGCCATTGAGATAAACCCTGAAAATTCCAGAAGCTGGTTCAGAAAGGGAGAGGCGCTATCGCTAATCGCCCTTTTTGAAAACGAGTCCGAGACGTACAACCAGTCACTGCAGGCGCTGAACACTGCCCTGGAGATAAATCCGGAGCACGCTGAGGCCTGGAAGATCAAGGGCGCCACGCTCATGGACATGGGGAGATATGAGGAGTCTGCTGCAGCCTTCGAAAGGGCCCTGGAGATTGCGCCCGGACTCCCCGGCGCTCTGGGGGGCAAGGCTATGGCCCTAAAGGAGCTTGGGAAGGCGAATGAATCCGCGTCCACAGAACAGGCCTTTGAGGAGGCCATTGAGACTTACGATCAGGTCATAATCGATGCCGCCTCGGGTCAGGAGCTGTCCTACGCCTGGGTCTCCAAGGGAATTGCGCTTTATGAGCTTGGCAGATACGAGGAGGCCTTCGATGCCCTGGATAACGCCACAAAGGCCGATCCAACGAACCTCATGGCCTGGATTAACAAGGCAGATGCCCTCGGCAGCCAGCGCAGGTTCAACGAGTCGCTTGAGGCATACGACAGGACCATCGAGAATATCCCTGCCAACTCCACAAAGGATCTGGCGGATGCATGGTTCCGAAAGGCCGACTTACTTTTGGAGGCCAATAGGACTGAGGAGGCGGGCCGGGCCATCGATCGGGCAATCGGGATCGATCCGGAAAACGACTATTCCTGGGTTGCCAGGGGCGATCTCAAGAGCGAGACAGGCAAATATGAAGAGGCCATTGCAGCCTATGATCGGGCCATAGAGACGCTTTCGTCCTCGCAGTCTCTCCGGGCATCGGCGATATCCTCAAGGGCCTGGCATAATAAAGGCAATGCCTTAAAGGCTATGGGCCGCGATGAAGAGGCGGGAGCAGCCTTTGCCAGGGCCAGGGAGCTTGGGTTTAAGGGATGACCCCTGCCATCTTTTTATTGCTGTTTCGTTATTGATATGGGCATTTCGACGGCTGATAATTCGGCGGCTGAAAAAATGAGCATCCGGCAAGATAAGAGGTGTCTTGAATGGCAATGGCAACGACAAAGGCAATGGCAACGACAAAGGCAATGGCAACTGCAATGTTAATGGCCATGGCAGTGATGCCCTATCTCATCCTCATCGCGGCGCTGCTTATGTCAGCCGGTGCTCTCGCGGCGGCAAGTGGCCCTTCCGGCATCTGGAACATCAGCTATGAGGTCGAATGGGGCAGCGCAGAAGGCCGTCCGGAAAACATGGGCGTGACATCCATCTGCGAGATCGGATCAACGCTCCACGGCGATTCATCCATCGGGAGCAGAAAAAATGGATCTCTGATCGGCATCTCCAGCGGCGATGCATTCGACGCGACAATCACCTTCCGTCAGAATCCCTCTTTGTTCATGAGGCTGGCAGGCGGCTGCACCGCCGACAAGCTTCAGGGAACGTTTACGGCCTCCACGACGGATGGCGGATTTTGGGAAGGGATATTCACAGCCTCAAAGGAGGGAAAGGCGCCGGACAGGAAAAAGAGGATTAATCCTCTGGACTTCATGACCGGCAATGTGGCCGTTGTACCTGAGCCTACAACCTTCATGGACCCTGAGGCGTTCTTTTACGAGAATAAGGATAAGGCACAAAGGGAAAAGTTCGCCATCAGATATGCCAGGAATACCGTCCTCATGTGCAGGAATAAGCCGATGCTCTGGCAGTGGTGGCTTTAGGGGGGATAATGGAATACCTTTTTCTATCATTGAATCTAAATATACTAAACAAGGTCCTGGAAAACTGGAAATAGTATCCCCGGTAAATATGGTTGATAAGAACGAAGGATGCAGAAAGCCAAAAAACTTATATTCGTTGAGTGCCGAACTACGTCACGCGCCGTAAGGCGAGCGGCCAGAGGGCGCTGGGAACTGGTAGACTGGCGGTGTCCTGTGAAAAAGCCCTGATGGGCAATTGGGGCCCTGGAATCAATTAGGGCATCCTGAGGCGCAGCCCGAAATATAAAGGTGGTTTAATGGAGGAGGTCGAGGTTCAATGACGGCTGAAAGAATCAGCGGAAAAATGCATGGTGATATATTTAAGATGGGCTTTGCCCTGCTTCTAATGGCTTTTATATTTCTATCAACGCTTGCTGCAGCGCAGGAAAATTCCAACGATTACTGGACCAAAAAGGCCGATTACTGGTACCAAAGAGGGCTCGAGCAGGCCGGATCGGGATCTTATGAGGAGGCTTTGCAGGCGTATAACAAGGCCATTGAAATGGACCCCGATAATGTCGGCGCATGGGACGGCAGAGCCCTGGCACTGAAGTCTCTATCGCTATCAGAACATGATCCCGAAATGCTAAACGAGTCTTTGAAGTCATACGATAAAGCCATAGAGCTGTACGACAGCAAGATCGCGTCCAATCCGCAGGACATCAATGCCCTTTATTATAAGGGCCTGGCTCTCACAGGAAAGGCACTGACTATGAAGGCAGGCGAGAGGCTGGCTATCAACAGCAGCAAAGAGGACAGAGTGGTGTACTTTAAGGAGGCCATCGCTGCCTACGACCAGATCATCGAATTAGATCCCGAATATGTAACTGCCTGGAAGAATAAGGGCAATGTCCTCTACAGCCTTGGGGAATACAACGAGTCGCTTGATGCACTGGATAAAGCCATCGATATCGTCCCCGAATACGGTCTGGCCTGGTACAGCAAAGGCCTCACCCTCTATGAGATGAATAAATATGATGAGGCCGTTGCAGCCTATGACAAGGCCTCCGAGTCCTTCCCCGAGAATGCAGGCATCTGGTTTAACAAAGGCAAGGCCTTTGCGGGGCAGGGAAAGTACGATGAGGCCCTGGAATGCTATGATAAGGCCATCAAGCTGAGCCCCTCATTTGCAGAAGCATGGCATGAGAAAGGGGCCGTCTTTGAGAAAATGGGGCTTGATACCTCCGCTGATGCCTCATTTAAGAAGGCCAAATCCATGGGATACGAGGGCTGATCACCACAAAGCGTTGGCTTAGCCAGCCCGGCCCTCATCTACTTTCATCACTCGCGCCCACTGGCAGCGTCCATAATTCTCGGCCGCTATCCTCAGCAATTGTCCTCGCCCACTATCCTTGCCTATTATCCTCTCCCATCACCCCTGCGCATCACTTCCCATTTAATCATCCATCATCTCCCCTTTGATCATCCTCCCATTACAGGCCGTGACAGGCTGTGCCGTGGCATAATATTTCTTATACTTCCAGGCCATCTCTCAATCATGATCGCGTCAGTCGAGCGCTCAAGCATTTCCGGCGAGGTTTATGCACCGCCTTCAAAAAGCTACACTCATCGCGCCATACTCATCACCGCTCTGGGGCCCGGCGGCGTTGTGAATAGGCCGCTCATATCTGCAGATACGCGTGCGACCATCATGGCCTGCGAGGCCTTTGGCGCCCGTGTGTCGGCATCCACAGATAATGAGGTCAGGATTGAGGGCGTATCTGGCAAGCCCCATACTCCTGAAGACGTCATCAATGTCCTGAACTCGGGAACGACGCTTCGTTTCTGCTCGGCTGTCGCGGCCTTAACCGACGGCGCTGTCCTGACAGGCGATGCCTCCATTCGCACCCGCCCCAACGGGCCGCTGCTGAGCGCCTTAAACGACCTGGGATGCCAGGCATTCTCCATCCGCAACAACAACAAGGCCCCACTGGTAGTTCGGGGCAAAATGTTGGGCGGCACTGCGAGGCTGAACGGCGGCGTAAGCTCTCAGTTCCTGTCGGCCCTTCTAATCGCTGCGCCTCTGGCCGGAGGAGACACGAAGATCATAATCAAGGGCGAGCTTAAGTCCCGTCCTTATGCGGAGATCACCCTGGATATGCTTTCAGATGCAGGGGCGAAGGTGCAGGCAAGCCGGCAGGAGTTTCAAATTTCCGGAGGTCAAACTTACGAACTGAACAGCTACACCATACCCGGCGATTTTTCATCGGCCTCATACCCTCTGGCGGCGGCAGCCGTCACGGGATCGAATGTCACTGTCAGAGGAATTCTGCCGTCCCGCCAGGGAGACTCCGCCATCATCGACATTCTGAGGAACATGGGCGCAGAGATTACCTGGGATAAGGAAAAGGGAGACCTGAGAATCAAGGGTGGAGATCTTAAGGGCGTGGAGGTGGACGCGAGCCTGACGCCCGATCTGGTGCCCACAATCGCGACACTCGGAGCCGTTGCCGATGGAAAGACCGTGGTCTATAATGCAGAGCATGTAAGGCATAAGGAGACCGATCGCCTGAAGGCAATGGCCACAGAGCTGTCCAAGATGGGAGCTAATATTAAGGAGCGGCCGGACGGGCTTGAGATCGTCGGCGGAAAGCTGCACGGCGCTTCAGTTCACGGCTACCACGACCACAGGATCGTCATGGCACTTGCAGTGGCGGGATTTGCGGCAGGAGGCGTGAAGATCGACACTGCCGAATCCGTGGATGTATCGTATCCGGGATTCTTCCAGGAGATGATGCGGCTGGGGGCAGACGTTCGTCTGGGGGCCCGAGAAGTGTGAGAGCCCCCTAAACCTCTTCTTCCGAAGGTGCAAGTGCATCCACCAGTCCGGTGATTATCTCTTCCACAAGATGGACGACGGTCCTCCTGCGCGCCCTGGCTAGCTTCTCCAGCTTGGAGAAGGTCGGCTCAGGCAGTTCGACCAGCACTCGACACAGCCTCTGATCTCTTTCAAAGGTCTGCCAGCGGGCTTCAGACTGCTCTGCATGCTTAAAGGCATCCGCTGCAGAGAGGACCTCTTCCTCGGGCTCATGTAGTGCCTATTTCTTTTTCGTTTCAAGGCCTCTCCAAACTGTTTCTATATGCTTCTGCCTTTCAAAAGGAGCTCAAGGAGTATGTTGGTATCAAGAAGGTACATCTTCCTCGTCATCCCACCAGTCAAGAATCTTGTGCTGGAGCTTTACGGATGAATATTGATCACTCATATTTTGTAATGCTCCAATCCTATCGAGCTTCAATTCCCCTTTTAGCTTTCTGGCCCGCTTCTCTATCAGGAAGCTAATAAAGTCCTCTGCCTCCTGATGGAGCTCAGGCGGAAGCTCTCTTATCAGTTCTTCAAGGCTGGTCATCTCAACTCCTTTTTCTCTCATTCGTTGTCTTGCTTTATAGATCAACTTGACGGAAGATTTTAGCAAAACCTATTCGTAATGTCCCATGATAAGGATTTGCTATTGCTGAACCATTTCCAAATTGGATTAATATGCCCTTTATCCAGCCGCAGCAAGCTGTG
>CAZHNU010000018.1:0-31518 GCA_964534145.1 uncultured Methanotrichaceae archaeon
AACTGTTGGACATGATTGGCCAAAAAAGGGATGCCTTACTGAGCAGTAAGGAAAGGGAACAAATGATAAATAGAGCCGCGCACGATCGGCAAACTCTTTCCGATAACGATTTAAGAGTTAAAAAGAAATTGGAAGCATGGCTGGATAGCATCAAGGACATACGCCTGATACTGCGAAGCCTGCCCGAGGATATAACCCGTGACGTGCTTGTAGATGAGAATGCCTTTGATCTTTTATCCATTGCAGCTGAAATGATGAAACTGCAAAAGTTTCTTTCCATCTCCGGCAAAGTGGATAAGCCTGATGAATGGCAGGCAAGGGGATACGGCATAGTCAGGCAGGCAGAGGACAAAGATATTGGCAGAAGCCTGATCTTAGATAGCCATATCAGGGACCTGGTTGTCTTTACAGGCGAGAAATATACTGGCGGACGAAATCCTGCAATTAAGGCCAGAGCCATTGCCAGGCGACAGGGCGACGTAGGATTCCCCGAAGAGACAATATCCGACGAACAAAAAGCGATAGAAAAAGTGAAAAATGCCGTTTCTAAATATGCAGAGTTGCAGCACTTGGCTGAGCAGAGATAGTTGAACATGCCTCCAGCACATGATCTCTGATTTTTTGTTTTCTCTAGAGATGTTTTCATTGGAAATATACCCTATAGAGATTGACTTCCATTCGAATATATGCATATTCTATTTTGGAAGCTTTTATATTTCGTAACTTGAAGGCATAAGTCAATAAGGAGAGATATCGCAAAGATCCCCTCACTGGCCCAGATGAAATTTTTGCGGTATTTCTCCTTAAAGGCTTTCTATTTTTATCCAATATGGATAAAGACCTGAATGAAAGCCGATTGAATCCGCATCAGATCGGCAAAGCTAGATGAGACTCATTGAACTATTATGATCATTACGCCATGTTTTTGGATTACTACTATATACATTATTAAGAAAAACTATATATTAGACTTTAATCATTTTTATTCTTCGTTGGAAAATTCTTGAAGGCTTCACCCATAGATAAGACACTCGCAATCTACAGCAAGTGGCGCTAAATTGAAGCCTGCAATCTCGCTGTAGCAGAGTGCTGTTCGGCTAATTTGGCCAAAAATCTCGCAAGGGGCGATTCAAATGTCTTCTTTGATTAAAGCAGGGATCATCAAGAGAAATAAGAACCTGCCATCTCAGCAGAATATCGGCTATGAGATGAGGTTCATGGATGAGAGCCACCTGAAAGATATTATGAGACTGCAGGACATTATTATTCATAGCCTGGCAGATAAGGAGATATTTAGAACACACTCCACAGATTATTTTAAAGAACATTTCCAGATCAGGAACTCGACCATCGGGGCATTCACCGACGAGGGCCTTATAGCATACAGCGTTCTTTATTTTCCAGGGGAAAGAGAGGATAATTTTGGGACGGATATAAATATTCCTCGAGATGAACTCCGCAGAGTTGTGCACCTGGCAACGGTCGCCGTTCACCCAGCATATAGGGGAAACTCTCTGCAAAGCATGATGCAGGGTGTACATATCGAAATTGCTCAAAAGATGGACTATGAGCATGCCTGCTGCATGGTATCGCCCAAAAACCGCCCCAGCCTTCAAAACATGTTCTCTCATGGACTGATAATAAAGGCCTTAAAGATCAAGTTCGGATGGAGGCTGAGGTACATCATGCATAAAAACCTGCAGCGACCGAACATGGTTGGCCCGGAGGAGGTCAGGATCAACGGCTCTAATATCGAAGGCCAAATCAATTTGCTAAATCGTGGGCTTCATGGATTTCGGTTGATAAAGCTTGCCGAGGGCTTTGATGTATCATATGGAAGGGCCTGCGAAGCTTAGTCGAATGCATCCGATGAACTAATTTTTCTGGCGATGAGGTGCAGAAGATAGCTATTGTTGCCATCCCCGAAGGTCTGGCATAGACAAAAAATTTTTTGGCTGCATGATCTATTAACCGGATCATGCAAGAGACAATATCACTCAGGGAACAGATATTGAGCACAAGTGCGAATTCTAGGGAATCTGTGTGACGGCTGCTTTGAAGGAGAATTTCTCACTCCTGTTGACTATATCCATCCACTGCTTCCTTGTCTCTGCATCTCTAATCCTGGCCTCATTGGAAAGATTCAAGGTATTGTTATATATTGATCGCACCTCACCGAGATAGCCCTCAGCTTTGGCTAGGTTCGCATCTGAAGCCTCTTTGTTGCTTCTGGTTTCGCTCGATAGAATTTCCATTCTCTCAGAATGGTTAAGTGTATCGTTATATATAATAACCGTGCGGCTTAAGTATTTTTCAGACATGGCTGCATTCTTTTCCGAATCCATTGCATTCTTTTCAGACATAGCCGCATTTTTTTCAGATTGAAATACATGGCTGGCAGACAACTGGATGTCTGACTGCATTTTTTCCGCGACTGCCTTTGCATCATTCACATAATTCTCTGCATGCTTTTCCAGTCCTTCTGTGAAGTTATGAAGCCTTTTTGCATCATCGTGGATAGCCTGGACTTCATCTCTAAGCTTTTCTGCCTGATGCAAAAGGAGGCCGGTAGATACAACCTTGGGCTGGGGTATCGAAGGAGCAGCAAATCCAGATCTCGCAAAGGAATAGTGTGAACCGGGCTTTGAAGTGCCGACATCCAAGTTTACTATTTGGTCGCTTACGCCGCTACCCACATACAGAGGCTCGACGGCCATTGAAATACCAAGCCCTATTATAGGCAGCCAAATTAATATCGCAGCTATCTTGAGTTTCATATATTTGATACGCTCCCGCTCCAAACATTCATTCGTCTTAAGGGATAATTCACAAAGCGATGGATTAGACAAACATTTTTTTGGATATATGAATTTTGCAAATACAATAAGCGAAAAAAATAGCCTTACAGACAATAAGAGCTTGACCTATCCAGAAATCGGCTCGGAGAAGTATTGAGCAATCTGTCCACAGGATATTGATGGAGAGCTTACTATCCGACGAAAGGAGGCCTAAAGGTAAAACAATTATGAGAGGCTGCAACTACGATAGATTTTGCTGCCTCATTGACGACTAAGCTCAACGATTTGTATCGTACTTTCTGGCAAAATCCTCCCCATCTAACCTTCGGAAGTCATCCAGGCTTGCCTTCAACTCGTCATGGCTCCAGTCCCACCAGGCAATCCGCATCATGGCCTCTACCGTCTCCTGGCAAAATCGCCTGCGGAGAGGCACTGCAGGAACACCGGCAACTATAGCGTAGGGTTCAACATCCCTGGATACGACTGCGCCCGCTCCCACAACAGCGCCTGTTCCGATCTTCACCCCTGGCAGGACCACGGCTCCATGGCCTATCCAGACATCATGCCCCAACACAACGCGATGCGCCCTTCGCCAGCGGAAAAATCCGTGATCATCCTCCTCGGATAGGCCGTAGGAAATGCTCCGGTATGTAAAATGATGCAGCGACGCCCTCCACGTTGGATGGTTGCCGGGATTTATGCAGGCATGGGATGCAATATTGCAGAATTTGCCGATGGCTGCATATGTAATGCTGCTTTCATCCATGAGATAGCTGTAGTCCCCCAGGCTGCTTTCCATAACCATTGCCCCCGGCCCGATCATTGTCCAGGCACCAAGAGCAGAGTCCCTGACGATCGCTGTCGGGTCGACCCACGGCTCCTCGGATAGCTTCAAGTTTGAGTTTGCGCCAGCCCATGGCATATCAAAGGCATTCCCAATATCCTTTGTACTTAAAAGGGCATCAGAGCTAGACAATCAATTTCACCCCATTTACCTTTTCTATTACAGTCTGAGAGTTTATTATCGGATAATTACTATTAATAGATGATCATATTTCTTTGTAGAGAGAAGTTTAGAATATGAACGGTCCTTAATCTATTGAAAGGTATATTCATGATTGCCTTTCTTCATATAAGCTATAATTTTTCATTTTAATTATCATTCCCTAATCATTATTTCCTAATTATCCCCTTTAATATCCAGAGTGGCATTCTTCAGGTTTATTGTCAGCTCGCATATGTTCATTATATAGTCAAGCATGCGCTCCAGCCCTCCGGCCACAATAAGCCGGACCAGCATCTCCCCTTTGTCCCTCACCTGCGAGGTATTGGCCATCATATGAGAGCACCTCTGGGCCTCTTTAATCTTTTCTATTACCTCATTGGCCTTATTGGAGTCCCCGTGGATCAAAGCCTGCATGGATTCATCAATGAGGCTGCCAAAAACCGGCTCCAATTTTGAGATCTCTTTAGAAATGCCGTCTGAGAGCTTGCAGTTGGCCTCCCCCACCATTTTTGCAATCTCTGCAGCATGATCGGCAATCCGCTCCAGATTTAAGGCCGCCTGCATATAGTTGAAGACTGTAATTGAGTTGACGGCCTCCTGCCTGATCGACCTGGACCTGAGAATATCGGTGAACTGGCGGGATATTAGAAGGTTCAGCCTATCCACGTCATTATCCCTGAGCACCACATCCTGTGCCAGTTCCGATTTCCCGTCGACCAGTGCCTCAATTGAATCCTGCATCATTGATTTAACAACAGTCTTCATCCTCCGAAGCGCCCTTTCAACTTCGAGCTCTTCTGAGCTTAGAAGGTCCTGGATGAGCACCTTGCTCATGGTCTCCTCCAGGATTTCAGGGCCGATGAGCTTGTTTACAATATTATGGAGATCCTTCTTTTGCTCGGCGGACAAACGCGTTGATGAGACCTCTATCGTCCTATAGCCTGCGACATAGCAGGCGATAATATCCCTGATTAACGGTTCCCCGGCCTTCTCGCCAATATCAAGCTTGATGCTGAGGTCCTTTTCGCTTCTGTTTGCCATCAGCATTAAGGCTCCATTATCGCCCTGCAATATGTACACCACAGACCCGCTCTCAAGCCCGTTCTTGCTGGCCCAGTTTTTGGGAAGAGAGACTATATAGGTAGACTTGCCTGTTCTCTGGACCTTCCTAGTTTCCATCATTTCTGCCCCTCCAATCCTCAAACCTCATACCAGTAAATAATAATATTGGCATAAAGTCAATCATTTAAAAAGCACCACTTGAAACAGGTAGTAAAGAAATAACAAAGAAAATAAAATAAGAGCCAATAAGTGAGTGACTATAGACACTCTGGTTTCATCAGTCATCTACTTCCTGCAATTGTGCATTCTCCTAATATAGTTATTCTCAATATAACATGTAGATCAAATTCTCTATATACTGCAATATAGATGCATATATAATCATCAGGCTATGAGGAAAACATAAGAGCTGACGTCCTCAGTCTTTTCACTGCTAAAGCATCCTGTTTTCGATCAGCTGCACTTCGCATTCAGGGCCAAGACGCCGCTGAAATAAGCTTGCAATTCCCATCTCACGTAGGGATCACATGAGGCTGGCTGACAGCAGCCCAACCTCCAAGAGCCAGCTCCCGGAGGTTAACGGATGCCACGAAATCTGCATTGTGCTGATACCCGCAATTCACACACCTGAAAAGTGCTTGAGTCCTGCGGTTGTATCTATCTATGGTGCCGCAGCGAGGACATCGCTGAGATGTGAAGTCGGGCCTGACCAAAACCACAGCAATGCCGTTCTCTTCACATTTATATGTGATCATATGCGAAAGCATCCCCATGGTTGATAATGATTGAGACCGCGATGTATGTCGACGGCCTTTTTTTCCGTGGTTCTTGATCTTCGTACCCAGAAGCCTCTCCAGCACCACAAAGCTTCCCTCCTCTAAGGATTGAACAAGCCCCTTGCTGGATTGATGCAACACGGATTTCATCCATCTCCTCTCTTTTCTTTTCAGCCGTTCGAGCCTCCTCCTGGCAGAGGAGGTGCCTTTTGATTCGAGAGATTTCCTTAGAGAAGCGAAATGCCTTCGCCTTGCATTTATGAGTCGTCCGTCTTTCTTGAAGCCGTTGGAGGCGACCAGAAGCTTCTTTATCCCCAGGTCCACCCCAACGGGGTCATCCATTTCCTTCAAAGAAACATCCTGGGCAACATAAATGTGAACGTAGGGATCACCTCTCTTTATGACGATCTTTGCCTTCATGACTTGATTCTCCAGGATGCGGCGCTGATATTCTCCTGCCGTCAATTTCGCCTTGACCCTTCCACCAATCGTGGATATTGATGCCCTCAATCCACCCTTCCTCTTTAGACAAAAAAGCCGGCCCTCAAGGAGTATTGACCTTTCCCTGAAAACATGGAGATAATAGGGGCAATCGGCATAATGAAATGCTACTTTCTTTATCGCCTTCACGGCAATTGCTGCAGGAAGCCCAAATATCGATCTCAAATCCCGATAGGTCAGATCATGAAGATCTTTAGGATCGGCGATTTTTTCCTGGAATGCAATTTTGCTTAAATAGTTGCAGGCATCTTCGAAGGCCCGAACTGTGGCACGGATCTTTTCTTTATCCTCATCATTTGCGTCGAGGGCACATATGGCTTTCTTGAATACCTGCAACCCGATCTCTCCGCCCATACCCGCTATTTTCTAACGATACGCCCCCAAAGAGAGCATAGTGGTTCAACCGCTCAGTAGAATATATTCCTTTGGCCATTAAAATATGTATATGAAATCTTGAACAGGATTCTATAGAGATCAACAACTGAGCAAAGGACCCGCTGAACGCTTATCAAAACGGGCAATTTGTCCGGCTTTAGGACAATATCTATAGATAGAGCCAAAAAATATAGAACAATAGCAAAGATATTTTTTAAATCAATAACCAGCGAATTGGGCGAGAACATCTCAGAATCAGAGCAATGGACACGCAACCTTCACCACGCCACATTCAGTACCGAGAAGGGTGGTACAGGCTTGAGACACCGGTGGGCAAGTGGCTGGTAAGAGTCACAAAAGGCCCTGAGTACGAGGTCAAAGAGGCTATAATTACCGTCAACGAAACCGCAGATAAAAGATCAGAGAGCGATGGGGAGCGAATGGATTGGGAGCTATCTCATCTCGATGACATGGAATCCCAGGGCTGGTATTCCGGAGACCTGCATGCGCACAGCGCTCACAGCGATGGAAAGAACTCCGTTTCACAGGTGGCCTACTCCATGCTGGCGAGCGATGTGGACTTTGCAGCCTTGACAGACCATAACACCGTTGCGGGCCTTGAGGAATGGGCTGAGCTTAAGAGCGACGAGTTCTTGCCATTGCCCGGCCTGGAGATCAATGGAACGTGCCGATTAACAATCCACATTACAAACCATCTCGCGAAAAAGCAGTCCTTTTGCCAGGAGGCTGGAGGCTTATGTCCTTTAAGATACTCAAAGGAGGATATCGCCTCATTGGGCCAACAGGTGGGATGATATCCTCCTACCGAGACCTGAGTTAGCCGGTTCTTCCAAGTTCAAGATCCGCTCGCTGGAGTTCTTGGCCCAAAGGATAAAATACCGAACCAGAATTTATATATTTCACAAATAAAGACTATATCAGAATATAACCTCTAAGTGCCTATAGGATATATTTTGGGAAGAAATATATCCAAGCCAAAGAACTGGTAAGCTAAATGATGGATAAATGCTTTGAAATCGACAGCGAAGCGCTGATTACAATCATCGGTTTTGTTGGATGCGTCTCCCTTCTGGCAACACTTATAATATGATGAGGTATTTGCCGTCCAATCAAATCGAATAAACGTAGCATGCTCGTGCTATCGGGGGACACCCCAATCCCCCAATCACGATGAAGCCGAACCCCTTCTTCTTCAGTTGGGTTTAATCCGCCGCTCTACTGGGAACTGAATCTCAGTCACCCAATCCTCAGGAGGAATATTCTCGCCCCACTGCACATAGACCTCGCGGGGAGCATCTGCAAAGCGATAATTGTTCTGCACAACCCATTCCGCAAGCCGGCCGTACGCCCCCTCGAGGTTGTCGTAGGGCCCTTTTATAGTTATATAAGCCACCTCATGCCGGGGCAGTTTTTCCACAGCGAAATCGTCTTCAGACATCATCTTAATATCATTTGATACGGGAACGGCCACCTTGAACCTGACATCCTGAGGAGACACAGTCTTAGGGTCACTGTAATACACTGTCAGGCCCATGGGGGAGCTGATGGGCATCGGCAGGCCTTTTGATATCATCCACCTCATAAGGTCGCCAAATGCCTTGGGAACGGTCTCGTGAAAAGGCAATCCTTTTGCCATGAGGCTGGCAACTTTTATAGCCGGAACTTTCTTCATATCGATCTCTTGGTCGGGCATTGAAAGCACCACTCTCAAGTGTTTGGAGTTTGAAGCCTTTATCTTTGATAGACAAAAGGCGTCTGAACAAACTGAATAGGCGATTATATCAACCTTTTGAAATTATATTATATGATTGTACCAAGTTCATTTATGCTATATAGCTGTAATTCAAAAATATGCAAATATAGTTAGATATTATTAAAAAATTTAGAGGATTTTTTCCTCTCATCATTTTTTCTCAGGATACAGCCTCAGCTGCTGGAGCGGATAGCTGCACCTAGCTTCTGAGATGAATTGCTATATCTGAAGAGTTTCTCAGAGTAACCTCGCGCATGTCCTTGTACTGTTGGCCGATGCCAACCACGTCCACCACATCGCCTTTTCTGAGGGAACTGGCGTTAAAGCCCGCCTCTTTGCCGTATACATAGACTTCCCCGGTTTCATCCTGGATGGTAAATCCACTGTCATCGATGGATGTGACTGTAGAATTCTTAATCCCCACCAACAATCCCTCCGCAGATTCATCGATCTCAGATGCATTCTTCAACGAAGGCTTTGGCATCTCGCCCTTTTCATCACTTTTTACAGCATCCTTTGCGTAGTGCAGCTTCAGCTCAGTCAAATTGCTGTACTCCGTGACCTTACCCCTTATGGTCCATATATCCCCGACGCTGAAAACGGGCGGCTGGAAGCATTCGGCAAACAGATGAATTCCGGCGGTATCATCCTGAATTACAGGAGTATTTTTAAATGCAGCCGTAATCGCACCCCTTACAGTAACATACTTGCCCATGTAAGTATCGATATGAGAAAGCACATCTCCAATATCCGATATCTCCTCGTCGCTGACTTTGAAGGAGAAATTTTGAGCGAATGCCCCCACATCGTCCACGGCCTCAATCTCCAAGGTATGATAGCCCTGTTCAAGCTTGCCTGAATCTAAGGATCCTGTTGCTGCATACCAGATGCCCTCTGGGACCAGATCCATGGACTGATAATCTCCCTGGTCGATGCGATATGATGCCCCGGTGACTGTGCTATTGCTCCAGATCAAAGCCTTTACATCAACTTCACCATTTACTACAGGCTCCAAGGGTTTTGCCAGGTTGATTTGCCTATCAGTTCCCACAGCCTTGTAGAAGGTATCAATCCTTGAGTCGGTAATGGCTACTACGCGATAGCCTTCAGACGATCCGTCTTTTACCGGTCCCTGCCACCAGGAAGCAGAGATCGCACCGCCCACTGCCTCAGGGATGCCGTATGAATCCAGGACTTCATTCTCATGTCTGTGGCCCGAGAATATCATTTTAATATCGGCTGTTTTCAGGACATCGTGAAGATCTTCCACATTTACCAAGCCTAGTGTCGGTTCGTGCAGGAATACAAATACTGAGCCAGTTGTGTTGGAAAGGTCCGAAGAGAGCCAAGACAACTGCTCATCGTCTATATCATAAGTCAAGCCTTTTTTGTCCTCAGGATCGATGTTGTTTGGATCCAGCACAACGAAATGATAGCCATTCGAATCGAAGGAATAGTATGTGCTGTTCAGGCCGAAGGTCTCCAAGAAAAGGCCTTTGCCATAACCAGACTCGTTGATATCAGCTTTTTTATCGTTAACACCTACAACATCGTGGTTGCCTGCTGCGTGGTAGATGGGTATACCTGCCCGGCTAAAAGGCTCTATGGCCGATGTATAAAGGCCATAGAGTTCCCTTGAGCTGGAGACATTTCTCTTGTCTGCATTGGCCACACAATCCCCAGTATCTATGATGAAATTGGGATTGATCTCTAGGATCTCATTCACGGCCTGGTCGAACAATGCTACAGGATCAATGTCCTTGGCTGCTCCGTAATATGAATCTTTAAATTCTTCATCGCATAGATGCACATCGGTCGTGTGAACGAAGACCAAATCCGGCTCTGCCAGTGCCAGCATCGAGGTCCAGAGGATCGCGATCGCTAAGCACATCGAAAGTCTTGCGCTAATGTTCATATCAGTACCTCTTTTGCGCCGCTCGGATGAAAAAAAGCATCATCTGTTTTCAACAAATTTTCATCAATCTATGAGCGCCTAAATTACGACCGACATGAGTTATCCAGCATCGATAAATGCTTTAGTGACATACAAAATTGGCATGTATTGTCTAAACATCAGGCTTTATCGCAATCCTTCAATCTATGAAGAAATTGTTTGCTATATATTATCAATGCCAAAGCTTCATTAATCCTTCAATTAAAGGCTCCAAGCAACTGAACATCTCCCTTTGGCGGAAGAACTTGCATAAGCGTTTAGGTGATGACGAATGATTGTTAACAAAACAAAAACCGGATTGCTGCTTTTATTGGTCATGGGTGCGGTCATGGTCTCGCCGGCCCTGGCCGATGACAAGCTGGTGATTGCCCACCGCGGTGCCAGCGGCTATCTGCCCGAGCACACCCTTGAGGACTACTCCATGGCCTACGGCATGGGCGCTGACTACGTAGAGCCCGACCTGGTCCTGACCAAGGACGGCGTATTCATCTGCCTGCACGACATACATCTGGAAAGAACAACCAACGTGGAAGAAGTCTTCCCAGACAGGGCTAGGGAGGACGGGCGCTGGTATGCCGCCGATTTCAACCTCTCAGAGATTAAGCAGCTTAAGGTCCACGAGAGGGCTAATGCTGATGGTACACCGGTCTTTGCAGGCAGGTTCCCCCAGAACAAGTCCGACTTCGAGATACCCACATTCGCAGAGATGATAGAACTCGTGCAGGGCTTGAACAAGGCAACCGGCAGGAACGTGGGTATTTATCCGGAGATCAAGAGCCCCACATGGCACGCCGCTGAGGGGCTACCCATGGAGGAGAAGCTGCTGGAGGTCCTGGCCGAGTATGGATACGATGATCAAAACGACACAGTATATGTCCAGAGCTTCGAGAACCATTCTTTGAAGATTATGAGGAATGATCTTCATACAAAGCTGCCGCTGGTCCAGCTGGTAGATTCCGGAAACAACAGCGATACTGGCGAGAACTACAGCTCCATGGTGACAGAAGAAGGCCTAAAGGAGATTGCCGGATATGCAGACGGCGTCGGTCCCTACAAGGTGTACATTGAGGCAAATCCCGATTTGGTCCAATGGGCTCACGATGATGGCCTGCAGGTTCATACCTGGACGCTTCGCGCCGACAGCCTGCCTGCGAAGTATCAGAACTTCACATCAGAGCTCCGCCAGTTCTACTTCGTCTACGGGGTAGACGGCCTATTCACCGATTTCACGGATAAGGCTGTTTCATTCCTTTTGTCTGTGAATGAAACCAAGAATGAAACGAATTAAGCTTGAATTGGCTGTGGGCTGGATCCGGCTTGGTAAAGGCCATACCTCAAGAAGTTCCAGCAATTTTTTTTAGTTTTAGAGCAAGTCCATTAAATTCGATATCTTTGACAACCAGAACTCACCTTGCTTAGCATTAAACCTTGAAAAGAGATATCGTTTAAGTATTAAAACTACTTACATTATATTAGCTGTTGAGGGGATCATCCGGAAAGGCTGAAGAGACGGGCGATCCTGCTCAAAGGCTAAAGAAGCTTAAGGACTTGCTGGATGAGGGACTGATCACAAAAGAGGACTACGACTCAAAGAAAGCGGAGATTCTGGCAGCGATCTAGCGGTGGATTGCCCAGAGGAAAGCGCCGTAGCTATTCATTTTACTATTTATGAGATGGCTACATTGCTGCAAATGGGCAGGATGACAAAAGGGTGCCTATAGATATTAAAATTTTGATGCCTTACACTGAAATCTATATTGAATATAGTCATTATTTCCAGCATTGTCTTTATTTGTGAAATATATAAATTCTTGATCAACCAGCTATCAATTGGGCCAAAGGATTTTAGGAGCTGACCTTTGAACTCGGAAAACTGGCTAACTCTGGTCTCAAAAGGAGGATATCATCCCACACATTGGCCCTGAGATGATATCTTCCATTATACTTCAGACATTTTTGCTAAGAATCAGTCCCTTCTTCCTCCTTTAACAATATACGAAACACCCAGAAGACCTGCCAGGGCCAATGCGATTTCGAATCCAGGCTGGCTCTGTGCAGGTGCTCCTTCGGCTTGAGAAGCCTCCCCGGCTGCGGGCGTTGTCTCATCTGTAACCTCGGCCACAGAGATCTCGGATACGGGTATGAATCCGTTCTCCTGGGCGATTATCTGTGCCTCAGGGCTCAGCACGAAATCTATGAACGCATTTGCCCCAGGCTTGGGATCGCCATAGGTATAGAAGTAAAGGTCTCTGCTCAAGCCGTATGTTCCATTTCTTATTGTGTCGATGCTGGGCATAATCCCGTCTAAGGCCACAGCTTCGACATTGCCGCCTTGTGCATAGCTGTATCCCAGATAGCCTATGCCCTGATTGTTGCCGGCAACAGCAGTCTTTGCCTCGGCGCTTCCCAGAGTGACGGCATCAACCCCAGGCGTCTCGGCCGACTTGTTGCCCATGATATCCTCATTGAAGGTATCCCTGGTTCCCGAGCCCTGTTCTCTGGCCACGACAAAGATCTCCTCGTCAGGCCCGCCTACTTGATCCCAGTTGGTAATCTCTCCCGAATAGATGCCTTTTACCTGCTCTGTAGAAAGATTGGTGACTCCAGCATCGAAGATAGGCCTGCTGATTATTAGCACTACGCCATCGTAGCCGATCAGGTTCTCCTGGAAATCGTTGCCGTACCTGGCGATCTCATCCGGGGTTACCTCTCGCGAGGCCATGGCAATATCGAACCTTCCCTCAGCAATCCCCGTTATGCCCGCACCAGTGCCGCCGCCCGTTACGGATACTTGGTATTCGTTTTGTTTTGCATTGAATACCTCTGCCGCGATTTCACCTAGCGGCAACACCGTTGAAGATCCGGATACAGTCACCTTCTCCTGTGCGAGAGCCGGAAGGATCGATCCCGCAAAGAGAGCAACCATTAAAACAATTAGGAGCTTCATAATAATCTCACCGATAATAATGGCGCAGGCGAGATATGTAAAGCTTGTCTTTATATCAAAGTTAAAAAAAGAGGGGGATGGCGCGCCGTATTAAACCGGCACGAATCCGTTCTCTTCTGCTATCTCCTGGCCCTCTGCGCTGAGCACGAACTCAATGAAGGCAGAAGCGCCCTCTGTCGGCTCGCCGAAGGTGTAGAAGTAGAGCTTGCGGGCCAGCTCGTAGCTGCCGTCCTTGATGGACTCGGATGTTGGATCAACGCCATCGAGAGATATTGCGCCTACAGCTCCGTCCTGAATATAGCTGAATCCGAGGTAGCCTATGGCGTTATCGCCGCCAGTAATCGCGGTCTTGATCTCTGCGTTGCTGCCGGCTACCGTGTTAACGCCCGGGGTCTCTGCAGCCTTGTTGCCCATTATGTCCTCGTTGAAGGTATCGCGGGTTCCTGAGCCCTGCTCCCTGGCAATGACCAGTATCAACTCATCGGGGCCGCCAACATCCTCCCAGTTGTTGATCTCGCCGGTGTAGATCTTCTTGACCTGATCCTTGGAAAGCTCAGTGACGCCTGCATCGTAAATCTGCTTGCTGACTGCGATGACTATTCCATCGTATCCCACAAGGTTCTCCTCGAACTTGTCGCCGAACTGGGTCTTCTCATCGGCTGTGACCTCTCTGGAGGCCATTCCGATATCGGAGTTGCCTTCAGCCACATTCTTGATGCCTACACCCGTGCCTCCGCCGGTGATCAGGGCCTGATAATCATCCTGAGCATCGTTAAAGGCCTCAGCGGTAGCCTCAGCCAAGGGCAATACAGTCGTTGATCCGGATACACTTACAGTCTCCGCTCCTGCAGCTGTGAGGGCAAAGATCGACCCCATAACCAGAGCGATCACTATAGCGCTAATTATTTTTCTCATAGTCTCACGGCAGGGAGAACAGCGAGAATGTATGTAAAGTTAATCGAAATAAAATTGATAGATATAATGTAGTGTACTGCAGGTATGTCATCTATATATTCTATTTTCAATTCTCAAGTTCCTTTTCTTCAACTGCATGTATATCGGAGAAAGTACGGACATATTCGGATAAAGCACGGCATGTCGTATAATGAAACAATGGATTGCTTTTCAGAAGCATACGGGTAGTTATAGTCCATACTCGCTTTTCCGATATGATGCTCATAATACTGGAATATATAAGATTTTTTCTATAAAGACATGCTATTTATCCCAGCAGATCTTGCCGCTGTCTGTAGATATCGGTTGAGGTGATGTAGGATGCATAGGAGGATAGGAGCGGTACTTTTGATGCTGCTTATTTCGACAGGCTTCGCCACTGCAGCGGGAGAGCCTGCCATGAACCCAAATGGGTATTACATTGAAAACACTCATGAATTCCAGCAGGACGTCTCAGGAGAGGGCTATGTGATGGTTTACCAGTATGTAAACACCAACAACCTCTCGTTTAAAAACTACATGCATGGAAGCGGCACAATGGACTCTGCAACCATCATAAACTCGCAGCAGAAGGCTGCAAAATCCGTTGATTTCATGCCTGAGAAGCTGAAAAGCAAAACTGATGCGGGCAAATGGGTAGACGTTTATCAAACAGGGAGAATTGTCACCAACAAGAACTACGATAGCGTCATCGGTTTCACAGAGCAAAACGAGATGGTTCAGTCTCCGGAGGGCTTCGCCTACGGAACCGGCTATTATGCCGCCAATCCCATACAGTACAATTCGCTGCTTAAGGAGAGGACTGATGCCAGGAACTATCAGGCCGGAGCACAGATGCTCCATCAGATTGAGTATGCCAGGGGCTTTAGAAAGGATATCGGCGTGACTCTCAACTGCACAGGCCCAATCGTCAAGGCCAAAGGCGCAGGCATCACCGAAATGAAAATTGAGGAGGACGTGACAGCGGGAACGGTGCATGTGGGCGCGATGCTGTCTCAGCTGGATAAGATGCAAAAGGGCCTGAAGACCAATGGTGGAGTCAAGAATCCGCTCATTTTGATAGATGAAAACTACGTAGGCTCCTTCAAGATTAAGAAGAGCATGAAGATCAATGCCGTAAAGTCGGAAATCAAAGAAATCTCCGATTGGCTGCCATGCTGCTTCGGCGGCTACTTCGATATGAGCGATTACGAGCGAAAGCTCCTGTCCGAGGAAGGGATATTCGACTGCACCTGCCGGGAGACATCTTTGAAGTCGTACAAGCCCGCATGGGACGGATCGACCGCTCAGTTCCCAAATGAAATTTATACGTCGAAGCCTTAGGAGCGATGATCTCCAATCAATTTTTGCGATGATAGCTAAAGAGATGCCGGCCGTTAATGCTAGTCCCTCCATCGCTTGTTTTGATGGCCGGCATTCGATTCTTTTTTAGATCTGGCTTTTTTTTGGTTTTTGCGCTTTTCCATTTGGATTGGGCATCGATGCGTTTTCGGGAATAAAATGTGGATATAAATAATATTAATAATAATAGATTGTTAAGCAAATGGACTTTGACTGGGAAACATTTCTCCGGCAGGAGACCTTGGGGGAGATTGTTAATTCTGGTTCGGTCAATTGTTTAGAATAATCAGTTAGCAATATTTTTTAAGGTTGAAAGGTCCTCTTATTAAGATACTTTGCCAATTAGGCATGAGTGGTGATCGGAATGAGACAGAAATTAATAATAATCTTGGCATTGATGCTGGCTATAAGCGCCATATCTGTTGAAAGCGCTTTTGCCCAGAGCCCGCCCTTGCAAGGCGTAGTCTGGCTGCAGAGAGAGTCCTTTAACGTAGGTGAGACCGTCCCGATCCAATATCTGGTCACTAGAACTGCTTCCGTAACAATAACTGTCAGTGGTCCTAGCGGAAATCAGAATTTCAATATGGGTTCTGTGAGAGGAAGCACCGTACTTACTTTTAACGGAAGGGCGGGTCAGCCTGGTGGTTGGCGCACAGTGACTATGAGAGCAACCGCCAGCTCTACCCCCAGAGATACTATTACCGCTCGGACGAGCTTCTTTGTCAGAGGACAGTCATCTTCGCCGCCGCCCACATTCTCGGCACCTGGATAGATTGACGAACAATGCTTGGGATATATGTGATATTTGAGCATGATGTTTGAGCATATTAGTACAATAAGAGGAATGAATATGAAATTGGAAAGTTTCTTGGAATTGGCGCTACTATTGCTGTTGATTGCGGTACCAATCGCCGGAGCTGAGAGCGCAACAGGAAAGATTTCGCTCACAAGCCCTGTAACAGCTACAAGCTTAGAAGGAGTCTCTTGGTCGTTGGATTCCTATCTCAGTCCCGAAGGCCAAACGGAAAATGTGTTAAACTACACGCAAATTACCGCTTTGTTTGAATCGGGCCGCCTTTCAGGCCACGGTGGATGCAATAATTATGCCGGCAGCTATGTTGCAGAAGGCAGCAATATCACCATCAGCCAACTGCTATCGACGATGATGTTCTGCTACGACAATATTTCGAGTCAGGAATCGGTTTATCTGCAAAATCTGCAAAATTCCACTACTTACAGCATATCCGATAGCCTGCTGAAGATGATGGATGCCAATGGAACTGTAATCCTAACCTATTCTGTAGTCCAGCCCCTACCGCTGGTCGGCACTAACTGGAGCATGCTGAACTACAACAACGGCCGTGAGGCAGTGGTCGGCGCTCTTACGGGAACGGAAGTCACCGCCATCTTCGGAGCAGATGGGAATTTGACCGGGACGGCCGGATGCAACAACTACAGAGCAGGCTATCAGGTCGATGGCAACAACATCACCATAGGACCAGCAGCTACTACGCGCATGTTCTGCGCCGAGCCGGAGGGCGTAATGGACCAGGAGACGGAGTATCTGAGGTCAATAGAGAACGCAGCGACGTACGAGATCGACCGACAGCAGCTCTGGCTCCGCTATGAAAACGATAGCATAGCTGCCATTTTCGAGAATGCCGCTGCCATTTAAAGGCATATCGAGGCAACAGCAGTTAGCAAAAAAGTTTGTGAAAAAGCCCGGGAGGATGGCGCTTCCGGGATGTTATTTCTTGAGACAATTCTACCGAAGGGATTAACGATGCCAAAGAGCCTTAATAAACCGAACATTCTCATTCTCTGGGGCGACGATATCGGCTGGTGGAATATCAGCTTCAACAGCCGCGGCCAGATGGGCTACCGGACGCCAAATATCGACCGCATAGCCCACGAGGGCATAGCCTTCACCGACTATTACGGACAGCAGAGCTGCACTGCAGGGCGGGCTGCCTTTATCACCGGCCAAAATCCGATAAGGACCGGCCTCACCAAGGTCGGATTTCCTGGAGCGGACCTGGGGATTCGATCTGAAGACCCGACCATCGCGGAACTTCTAAAACCGCTTGGCTACACTACAGGGCAGTTCGGCAAAAACCACCTGGGCGACAAAGACGAATTTTTACCTACAGTCCACGGGTTTGATGAGTTCTTCGGAAACCTCTACCACCTCAACGCCGAGGAGGAGCCGGAGCTGCCCGACTACCCCAAAGATCCGGAATTTCGAAGGAGATTTGGTCCGAGGGGCGTGCTCCACAGCTGGGCCGATGGAAAGGGCGGGCAGAGGATCGAAGATACGGGGCCACTCACCAGAAAGCGGATGGAGACCATAGATGACGAGGTGACGGAAGAGGCGCTGCGGTTCATCGATGAAGCCCACAAGGCAGGAAAGCCGTTCTTCGTCTGGTACAACACCGCTGCCATGCACTTCCGCACTCACCGGGCAAAGAAACATGAGGGCAAAAGCGGACAGGGATTCTACAACGATGTGATGGTTGCCCACGATGAAAATATCGGGAGGATGCTTGCCAAGCTGGACGAGCTGGGAATTGCAGACAACACTGTCGTCATGTATTCCACAGACAACGGGCCTCATTACAACAGCTGGCCCGATGCGGCGATAACGCCTTTCAGGAGCGAGAAGAACACCAACTGGGAGGGAGGATGGAGAGTGCCATGCTTCCTCAGGTGGCCGGATAGGTTCCGGGCAGGTACGGTCTTAAACGGCATGGTATCGCACCAGGACATGCTGCCAACACTTCTCGCCGCAGCAGGAGCGCCCGACATCAAGGAAAGGCTTCTGCAGGGCCATAAAGCCGGCGCCAAGACCTTCAAGGTTCACATCGACGGCTACGATATGCTGCCCTATTTCATGGGAGAAACAAGCGAGAGCCCGCGCAAATCGTTCTTCTACATCAACGACGATGGGCTGCTGGTCGCCCTGCGGTATGAAGATTGGAAGCTGGTGTTCATGGAGCAGAGGGCAAAGCAGCTTGCCTGCTGGTCTGAGCCGTTTGTCCCGCTCCGGATTCCCAAAATCTTCAACCTGCGCCAGGACCCCTTCGAGCGGGCGGACGAGAACTCCAACACCTACTACGACTGGATCATCGACCACGCCTTCATGCTCGTGCCTGCACAGGCAATAGTGGGACAGCAGATTCAATCTCTAAAAGAGTTCCCTCCAAGGCAAAAGCCAGCGTCGTTTAATCTGGACAGGGTGCTCGAACAGCTGCAGGATGCGGCTGGCGAAGGGGCGCATTGATCAAGGAAAATAGGACTGGACTCGCATGAATGATGTCTAATGCCAAACACAACCCAAATCGATGGATAATCCTGGCTGCATGCATTCTGGCGGCGATGGTTCCGGCCATTGGGCTGTCCATGATCGCCTTCATAGCCCCTGCAATTCAAAGGAATTTCCAAATGTCCAGTTCCTCAATCGGCCTCCTGGCAAGCATAGGCCTTTTGATCATTTCCGCCTTCATCCTCGGTGGCGGCACCTTAGGAGACATCTATGGCAGAAAACGCTTGCTTTTAATCGGTCTGGTCGGTTCGATCTTCGCATCCCTTCTTTCGATGGCGTCCGTCTCTTACAACATTCTGTTTGCCGCCCAGATACTCGCAGGTGCGAGCGGTGCATTGGTCAGTCCTCTGTCTCTGGCCATTATCCTGGTTTCTTTCGAACCAGATGAACGCCCCAAGGCGCTTGGCATCCTTATTGGCGTATCCAGCCTGATGGTAGGATTATCGATTCTGGCAATTCAGTGGTTAAATCAGTCATACGGCTGGAGATCTACATTCCTCATAATCACTTTGATTGCTCTTCTGGCATTATTTTTGATACTGAAGATCGCGCCCGAAAGCAAATCTCCCTCCCAGAAAAAAATTGATTGGATGGGGATAATGCTTTGTGCTGCAGGCCTCATCGGGATTGTCCTGGGCATCAATGCGGCCAATAGTGCAAGCGGTTTTTTAACTGGATCGGTAATGGTTCCTCTTCTCCTCGGACTTTTTATTATGTGTATGTTCTTCTGGTGGGAATCGAGAACAGAGCACGCCGCCATGCCCTTTGGCCTTTTCCAAAACCGTGTTTTCTCCATCAGCATGATCATCAATATCCTAATGGCCCTGGTTGTCTCTGGAGTCACTTTCCAAATCTCCAACTATTTTCAAGTTCTGCTCAACCACCCACCTATGAGATCCGCTTTGTTAATGGCTCCCTTGCCTCTATCTCTTTTTGCATTCAGCATTCTTGGCGGACTTTTTATTGGCAGGCTTGGCAATCGAAATGTCCTGTTCCTCGGCAATATCATTTCGATGTCTGGCATCCTCGTGATGGCATTGATTGTCGGCCATAGAGATGTTCTTTTAATATTTCTCGCTTCTGAAGTGCTGCTGGGAATTGGTCTTGGCATCGCTAATACGGCCCAGGCCAATGTGACCTTGAGCATACCGCCAAGAGAGCTGGCCGGCTCCTCCTCGGCTGTAAACAATGCCGGTCAGACTCTGGGAAACTCCTTTGGCATTGCCCTCTTGAACTCGCTGCTGATGATATTCGGAATCTCTGCCTACAACAGAATTCTTGGCGATGCTGGACTGAGTCAATCTCAAATTTACAATGCTACCATTTTGCTTAAGAAAATACTTGCAGACGATGCTGGCTATGTTGCATCCAAGTATTCGCTTCCGGTATCAAGGCTTGAAGAGCTTGTTGCAGGTTATGTTCAGGCCTATGAAACTGGGTTGGCTGACGTATTGATTTTTGCATCGGCAGTTTTATTAATCTGTGCTGCATTGACTTGGATGTTTATCCCCAATACTTCCCTTTCGAGCGCGCAATTTCCAAATGGAGGCCAGAAGGAAAATGATCGCCAGCTTAGAAGAACTCAAATTTGAAGGGGATTACCCCACCGCAGAGACAATTCAAAAATTATACGACCAACTCGAACTCCAGCGCACTGCCCAGGCCTACCTCGATTTTATGCCTGCAGCGTCGATGCAGGCCCTTCTGGATTCCCACACCCGCGATTTTGACATCAGTGAAACGGGCGGAATGATAGTATACGTCGAACCAGGTGCTGGAAAATCAGAGGCTATTGGCCTCACCTATAACACGGAAAGCATATACGCCAGCATGTGCCTGGACCTGAAAAAAACCGGTCCGGCGGTCATCGATGTGCCGCCAATGGTTTTGGGCATCATCAACAACGGGTTTATGCGCTATATCGCCGACCTGGGCAATGCAGGCCCTGACAAGGGGCAGGGCGGCAGATACCTGCTCCTGCCCCCTGGCTACGATGGCGTGGTGCCGGATGGCTTTTATGTATTCCAATCGTCCACTTACCGCAATTGGGTTATGGTGCGTGGTTTTGAGAAAAACACCGGACGAGGCGAGGCCGCGCTGGCCTATTTTGAAAAGTACTTCAAAGCCCGTCCTCTGGGAGAGGGCTTTCATGAGCCGGGCGCTGTCAGCGCGTCGTTCAAAGGAGGAGACTCAACCTATCCCCGTGATATCCGCTACTTTGAATTGCTGCACAAAATGGTCCAGTACGAGCCGTCATCAGCTTTCACACCCGAAGAGCTGGGTTTGCTCAAGGCATTGGGGATCGAGAAAGGAATTGAATTTAAACCTGACGAGCGCATGCGACGCATCCTGGCGGACGGGGTCAAACTGGGCGATGGTATGGCCAGGGCGATCTCCTTCGCCAACCGCGATCCTCTGGCTAGGGTCTATACCGACCGGCACTGGGAGACGCCCTTTATCGGCGGATACAAATTCGAGCGAAACGGCGCCCGGCTGCTGGACGCCCGCACGCTTTTCCACTACACGGCCATCGTGGTCACCCCGGCGATGGAGGTTAAGAGGATTGGTGTAGGCTCGCAGTATCTTGCGACCTACAAAGACGCCAGCGGCGCATACCTGGATGGCGGCCAGAATTACCGGCTCACCCTTCCTGCAGGAATCCCCGCCAGGGATTTCTGGTCGGTGACTGTCTACGATGCAAATACACGGTCTCTGCTGCAAAACGGCCAGCCCAAGCCCAGCATCAGCATATACGACCGGCCGCAGGAAAACTCCGATGGCTCTGTCGATATCTACTTCGGTCCAAAAGCGCTTGAGGGCAAGGAGAGTAACTGGATCAAGACGCTGCCGGGGCAAGGCTGGTTCACATTCATCCGCCTGTACGGCCCGCTTGAGCCCTTCTTCGACCAGACATGGAAACCGGACGATATTGCAAAAGAATTCCATTAAAGGGGAATGAAAATGAGCTCAATAGCGAGTCCAATGAACCTTGCCCCTGCATTCCATATCATGGCCAAGCCGTCGGGATCGGCCTGCAACCTCAACTGTGATTACTGCTTTTTCCTCAAGAAGGAGGGGCTTTATCCTGGAAGCAATTTCCGGACATCGGAAGATGTTCTGGAGGCATACATCAAGCAGCTCCTGGAGGCGCACCTGGTTCCTCAGGTGACGGTGGCCTGGCAGGGCAGGGAGCCGACGCTGATCTTACGATGCCCTACATCCTCTCATAAAGCGTCGTCCTCTGAACTGGCTTCCTGCCCTGCCGCTCTATCAGCCCCCGCAGTTCCTCTGCCGACAGGTACTGAACCTCCTTGGCGCCAGCACTTCTGGAGATGTTCTCCTCCATCAGCGTTCCGCCCAGATCGTTGACGCCCCACTCCAGAGTTGCTGCTGCTGCGTCCCGTCCCAGCTTCG
This sequence comes from uncultured Methanotrichaceae archaeon, assembly GCA_964534145.1. GTDB lineage: Archaea > Halobacteriota > Methanosarcinia > Methanotrichales > Methanotrichaceae > CAWJYS01. The sequence continues at coordinate 22,225 of CAZHNU010000018.1, forward strand.
TCCAACTCGCCTGGATATTTGTGATCAGCGGGTACAGAGCAACCCTCGCCAGCGCATGCATCTTAAGGTGCTCCAGCAGGTCGGGCGTCCTCTGAACATCTAGGCCCAGCAGATTATTTGAGGGCATGAAGGGCAGAAGCACAAATTCGGTGAAGCCGTGAGTTCTCGCCTGGATATCTCTTAAAATCCTGAAGTGCTCCAGACGGTCGACAAAGCGCTCGATATGGCCGTAGAGCATCGTCGATGTCGTGGGAATGCCCATCAAATGAGCGGTTGTTACGGTCTCGCGCCACTGCTTTGTTGTCAGCTTGTCGGGGCAAATCTGCCTTCGCACATCGTCAACAAGGACCTCGGCCGCCGTCCCCGGCATTGAGCCCAGCCCGCTTTTTTTAAGCTCCGACAGGCAATCCTCCATGGGAACTCTGGAGTTCATCGACATGTGCTGCACCTCCATGGGCGAGTAGGCGTGGAGGTGCATATCCGGATAGCTCCTGTGGATCGTCTCGATGATCTCGCAGTAATCCTCAAGAACCATTCCGGGAGCAAGTCCCCCCTGCAGGCAAACTTCGGTGGCGCCTAGAGAGGCCGCCTTCTCAACGCGCACCAAAATGTCCTCCAAAGAGAGGAAATAGCCGTCTTCGCGGTGAAATGCGCAAAACCTGCAGCTGCCAATGCATCGATTGGTGAAGTTGATGTTTCTGTTCACGACGAAAGAGACCTCGTCCCCACAGCTCCTGCTTCTAAGAGCGTTTGCAAGGCGAAAGAGCCGGAGCGGCTGCGCCCAGAGCCTTAAAAGCTCCTCACCATCAATTGCGCCCTCAGGGGCCGGAAACGATGCCGTAAACGATGTATCCGGGAATTCGGATTTTGAACTGAAGCTTTGGGCCCCGGAACCGGAGCTGAAAACGCCAGAAACCATTCGCTATCCTCACCTGTCACTCAGCTGGCAAACATTCGCCCGCTGCAATCCTTCGATCTTTCGGAAGCTGCGAGGCAAGACACCCGCGGGAGTACAGACCGCAACCAAGGACCTCCCCCCTATAAAATACCACCACATATCCGGACTCGCATTCAGCCAGGACTGGCTGGCTGCCTCCAGATAAAAAAACCTTCGCTTGACTATCATCCAGGTCGATTGCATTTTTAGTAGCGTATCTGCCGAAGACCTGCAGCGCACATGTGGTAGGCTTCCAGGGCCGGTCCTTGAGCGAGACCATGCGAAGCCCAAGCGACTCGTAGCTCAGGTTCGGCAAATCCTCATCGCACATGACCCAGATGCTTTGAGCCTTGCGGTAAAATCTGTAGCCGTCAAATGCGGCCTCCGGCATCCCAAAGCGGGATCGCCAGAGATCTATTACATCGCTTTTGCTCAAAGGCTCGAAGATGCTTTTGCCTTTATCGCTTCTATCTCTACCCCTGCTTCCGCCTTTGCTCCTACTGCCTTCTCTGTCCCTGCTGCCTTCTCCGCCCCTGCTGCCATCTCTACCTCCTGATGAGTTTGGCGACAAAGAAACCTCCAGTATCGTTCAGATGAGGATAATACCTGGCACAGCGCTTTAAATCTTCGTTCAAACTTTCTCCTTCCCACTCGGTTATTCCCTGACACCCTTTTAAGCCGGGAAGCTTGAACTGCTCAAGCCTTGCCCAATCGAGCACCTCTGAAACGACAAGCTCATTTTCCTCCGGAGCATAGGTGCAGGTTGAGTAGACGATTGTTCCACCGGGCTTTGTAATCCTTACGGCTCTCTGAAGAATCCCTATCTGCAAAGCCTGAATGTCTAGGGATCTCTTACGGCTGCACCTGGCAAAAAGGTCGGGGTCCCTCCTTGCCCGGCCCTCGCTTGAGCAGGGGGCATCGACAAGGACCTTGTCGATGATGCAGTCTGGTTGTGAGGGAAACCTTCGGCCATCGTATCTGGTGATGGCAACGTTCAACGCTCCGAGGCGCTCGCAGTTCGAACGCAAAGGGGCAATCCTGGCCAGCGACGGCTCGTTGGCAAAGACTACTCCCTGGTTTCTCATCATCTGGGATATCTGTGTGGTCTTGCTGCCCGGAGAGGCGCACATATCCAGCACGCGCTCTCCAGGCCGGGGGTCAAGAACCAGTGGAGGAACCATCGAAACCTCCTCCTGAATGTGAACGTAGCCCAGGAGGTACTCCAGCAGCTTCCCGGGCTTCTCGATGTCCAGCCTAAATCCAAGGGGATACCACTCAAACGGTTTGCAGCCGATTCCCTGTTTTCCCAGGCGCTGCAACACGTCCTCTCGATCTGCCTTCAGCGAATTGATGCGGGCAGAGACCGGCAGAGGCATAGACTGCACTGCCAAAAAGCCTTCGAACTCGGGTATGATCTCGCGGTACCTCTCCAGGTGATCCATGGCCACCAGAATACCTCTACAGGGAAATAAATTCGCCTGCAGGAGCAAAAGGATTTAATAGTCGAAAGGATGGACTCTATTTGCGAAAAAACTGTTTTGGAGTTTTTCGCGAAGGACGGTGAAGAATTGTACAGACGTGAAGAAGGATCTTCAATGGGTAGATCCGCTCCAGCCGCGCCCGTAGAGGTTGGAAAAGAGTACGATGTCAAAATCGAGGACATTGCCCGCGAGGGCGATGGCATTGCCAGGGTTGAGGGTTTTGTGATCTTTGTCCCAGAAACCAAGGTCGGGGATCAGGTCAAAATCCAGATCGAAAAGGTAATGAGGCGTTTTGCCATTGGCAAAAAGGTCTGAGATCGTTTCGTTTAGAGCATATCTGTCACTGGTTCTCTGAGCCAGGACATAATATTTGTTTTTATAGGCTTGTATTCTACTATTCCAATTGTCCGGAAAAATTTAACTATTCATCACGCTTAAAGAGTAAGCGTCAAGGGACAAGAAGGGGGTTGAAATTACGGATGAAAGGAATTGGAAATTTCTTTTAGCTATGGCTGTTTTGGCGATGGCGTTCATATGTCAGGGAATTGCCGTCAATACCGAGGATCTTCTTGTATCTGCCAGAGACCTGATGCAGGAAAAGGACAGTGGACAGTTGCTTTTACAGACGTCCACAGGCGCAGATGCCGGCGGGTCCAACCAGCCGCCGTCTGTGGGCATTCTATCGCCTGATAAAGAGGCGCCTCAGCTTCCCGGAAGCATCATCGTCTGGATGGGGACTGCATCTGACCCAGAGGGCGACAGGCTGCTTTACCAGTTCTGGCTCAACGGTCCGGCGACAGGAAACGTCTGGAAGCCCATGACCAACTGGAGCGAAAGCAACGTATGGGGCTGGGGAACCAATCCCATCGACGGCGGAAATAGTATCATCGACATGCGGGTTAGAGATGGATATCACGAGGGTCCTGACGGCTGGGACAGCCATTTGAGCGCCGAGTATTACATAACGGAAATCGGCGACTCAGGGACCTTTAACAGCGCACCGTCTCTTGTAAGCCTCAAATCGGACAGGCAAAGCCCGCGGGAGCCAGGCGTGATTGTTACCTGGACCGCCACTGCTTCAGATCCGGAGAGGGACACAGTTCTTTATCAGTACTGGCTGAAGGGCCCGTCAACCGAGGAGCAGTGGGTGGCTCTGACACCATGGACCACAAGCAAGGTCTGGAAATGGGATACGGCTCAGCTGAGAGCAGGGATATACACAGTAGAGGTCAGGGTCCGAGACGGATATCATGCCGATGCTGAAAGGACGGACGACAGCGAGAGGACGCCTTACGTGATAAAGCAGACGGGAATCATCAAATGAATATGATAAAGGCCGGGATTATCACGAATTGTCATTTGATTAAAAAATTTAAAATCAAAAAATCCCGGCCCTAAAGCAGATATACAATTAGATCCATAAATCAAGACCGATGCCTGTGGATCAGGCCCGCGGGTCAGGCCCTGGAGCGCAATATATCTTCCAGATCGTCGAGGAAAAGATCGATATTCTCCTTTGTCATATGCCGCATGAGGATCAGCCTCAGCGCTCTGCCCGGCTCCCTGGTCATGGAGACCTGCCAGTTGCGTTTTATCAGCTCCTCTCTAACCCTGGCGGGAGACGGCACCTTTAAGGCGACCACATTCATTATGGGCTCAATCGCAGGCTCAATGCCTATTTCCCTGACACCCGCCACCAGATGCCTGGTCAGACCCATGCAGTAATCGACCATCTCTGTGAACCCGTCTCTTCCAAGGTGCACCATGACTGCATATGTAGCCGCAGCCGCTGCACCGCTCCTGGTTCCTGTGAGAGATGTCTGCTTTGCCTTTGTGAGATAATGAGTGTCGGTCTCCAGCGCGTCCATACAGCTGTGTCCCCGGAAAAGCAGGCCGCCTGCAGGGATTATGGCCAGACCCATCTTATGAGGATCTATGGTAATCGAGGAGACGCCGTCCACCGCAAAGTCCCACTTCCAGTCGCCCTTTAGAAAGGGAAGCACAAATCCGCCAAAGGCGGCATCGACGTGGAGGTGAATCCCCCGCGCACTTGCGATTTCTGCCAGGCCGTCTATGGGATCGACCTGTCCGAACTCCGTCGTCCCGGCAATCCCGACAATCGCCACCGTTCGCTTATCTGCCAGCGACTCGACCGAGGCCAGATCGACCCTTAGGCACTCGTCAAGCCCGGCCTTTCGAACCTCGAGACAGAGAAGGTCGGCAATCTTATCGAAGGAGAAGTGAGCTGAGGCAGGGACGATGATGTTTCCGCCCCTTATGCCCGACTCATTTCTGGCGGCTCTGATCGCCTGGATGTTGGACTCGGTGCCGCCCGTTGAGATGTAGCCCGCAACGCTTGGACAATGCAGAAGCTCGCCCATCATCTCCACAGCCCTTTGCTCCACCTCGGCTGCCCCGGGGAAAAGGCCCGGATCGCCTAGGTTTGTCTCCAGGAACATGTTGTGAGCCCTTACCGCAATTGGGTGAGGCAGAGTGCACATGGTGGAGAAGAACCTCCCGTAATCTAAGTCGCGGGCTTTCATCTCCTCCAGTATCTGGATGACCTCTCCTTCAGGCAGGGCCTCTTTCCTCAATCCACCCGCTCCCTTAGCCCTTTCAGCATGATGATCTTCTCTGCCCGGGCGACGGTCTCACGAACCGTGGCCACTGCATCGATGTTAGCAGATATCGACGTGATGCCGATTTGCACCAACCGCTTGGCCATCTCGGGGTAGGACCCTGCCTGGCCGCAGATTGACGTCTTAACGCCAGCCTCGTTGCATTGCTCTATCACGTACTCTATGAGCTTCAAAATCGCAGGATGCAGCTCAGAATACAGGCCTGCCACATTCTCATTGTTCCTGTCGACCGCCAGCGTGTACTGCGTCAGGTCGTTGGTGCCGAATGACACGAAGTTCAGGCCCTCCTCAATGAAATCCTCAATTGTAAGCGCCGCTCCGGGGGTTTCAACCATGATTCCAAGCTCAATTTTCTCCAAATTCAGGCCTTCCTCCCTCATGATGGCTTTGGCGGCCTTAAGCTCCCTAACGTGCTGGACCATGGGGAGCATTATGCCCACGTTTGTGAGCCCCATCTCGTGCAGCTTCTTAAAGGCCCTGATCTCAAGCCTCAAGTGCTCAGTCTCAGTCAGGTCTCTCCTTATGCCGCGCCAGCCGAGCATCGGGTTATGCTCATGGGGCTCTCCTTCGCCACCCTCCATGGCCCTGAACTCATCCGTTGGCGCATCAAGGGTCCGCACCCAGACCGGACGGGGGAAGAATGCATCGGCCACGGTCTTGATGCCGTTAACCAGCTCGTCGATATACTCATCGGTCTTGTTGTTCTTGATATAGTAGTTGGGGGTCTTGCCGAGGCCCAGTATCATGTGCTCGATTCTAAGCAGCCCGACTCCGTCTGCAAGAGTTGCAGCAGCCGCCTGTGCGCGGCTAGGCTCGCTGATGTTCACCTTGATCTCCGTTGCGGTTATAGGCTTGGAGACAACGGTTGCAGCGGCAGCAGCTACCGGCTTTGCCTCTGTCGGAGCACCGACACGACCTTCGTAGACGATTCCTTTGCTCCCGTCAACCGTTACGGTCATGCCGTCCTTTAGAACCTTAGTTGCCTTCTTGGTTCCAACGACTGCGGGGCATCCAAGCTCGCGGCTGACTATTGCCGCATGGCAAGCCATGCCGCCCTCGTCGGTGACGATTGCGCCGGCCCTCCTCATTCCCGGAACCATATCGGGCATGGTCATAACCGTGACCATTATGTCGCCCTGTTTGACCTTATCCAGATCCTTTCCGCTTGAGACGAGCCGAACAGCCCCTGTCGCCACGCCCGGCGAGGCTCCAAGGCCGTTTAAGAGCACCTTTCCAGATCCTGCCTGCGCCCCTTCCGCTTTTTCTGCCTTGCTCTTGATTGTGGTGATGGGCCGGGACTGAAGAATGTAGATCTTGTTCCTCTCGACGCCCCACTCTATGTCCTGGGGTATTCCATAGTGCTTTTCCAGGATTTCGCCGTATCTGGCCAGCTCAATGATCTCCGTATCCGTCAGGACCACGGCCTCCCTCTTCTCAGGCGGGACCTTGATGGTCACAGTCTTCTGGGTCTTGGGATCGCGAATGATCATTATCTCCTTGGCAGCGATGAACCTGCTGACGATGGTCTTATTGGTCCTGTCCACCACATAGTTGTCAGGAGAGACGCTTCCACTAACAACCGACTCGCCCAGGCCCCATGCAGCCTCGATGACCACGAGGGGTTCCCCGGTAGACGGCTGAGAGCTGAACATGACTCCCGACTTCTCCGAGTCCACCATCTTCTGCACTATGGCCGAGAGGTTTACCTTCTCGTGCTCGAATCCCTGCTCCACCCTGTAGAATATGGCCCTGGCCCCGTAAAGGGAGGCCCAGCATTTTCGCACGGCTTCGAACACGGCATCTGCGCCGCGCATGTTGAGGTACGTCTCCTGCTGTCCGGCAAAGCTCGCATCAGGCAGATCCTCTGCCGTGGCGCTCGACCTGACCGCCACGAAGACCTCCTTGCCCTCGCGACGGCAAAGCTCCTCGTACCTCGATCTTATGGCCTGCTCGATGTCCTCTGGAACCTTGGCCTCCATGATGAGCCTCTTTGCATTCTCCTCGGCCTTCAGCAGCTGCCCCTGGTCGTTCACGTCGACCTTTAGCGCCTCGAAGAGCCTCTCGGCGATTCCTGCCCTGTTCAGAAAATCCCTGAAAGCCTGGGCAGTAACGGCAAAGCCGCCCGGCACAGGAACACCGATATTTATCATCTCACCAAGGCTAGCTCCCTTGCCGCCCACGATGGACAGGTCTTCCTTGCCCACATCTTCCAGCCAAACAACCGCATCCATTAAATCATCCACCAATCCGATAGTAGCACGATATCTGACCACCCATCCACTATTACCTTATATCAAGCTTTCAGAGGATATATAGAATATATACAAAAGGATATATCTTTAGAAACAATCTTACAGTTAATCATGTTTAAACGCCTTTTTGGTGCAGAAGAGGCCCGAAAAACCTTGATGGAACGCTGCAACCCCACCGCGAGGACGGAGACTATCCCTGTCGAGGATTCGGTCGGCCGGGTCCTCGCCGGGGATGCGATATCCCCTGTAGATCTCCCTGCCTTTAACAGGGCTGCTATGGACGGATTTGCAGTACGCTCTTTGGATACGCGAGGAGCAAGTCCCATGGCTTCCGTCTATTTAGAGGACTTCCGTCCATTACGGACCGGAATGGCCGTCCCCGAAGGCTTCGATGCTGTGGTCATGCTTGAAGACGCCGTTACGCGCGGGAGCGTTATGGAGGTAACGGCCGAGGTTCATCCTTTCAAAAACGTCTCGCTCATCGGAGAGGACGTCCGCCGGGGTGAGGCGGTTTTAAATAAGGGCCACCTGCTACGGCCGCCTGACACCGCCCTGCTTTCGGCCTTAGGGCTCTGGCAGGCTACGGTTTATTCAAGGCCGCAAATTGCCGTGATTCCAACAGGAGGGGAGCTTGTGTCGCGGGGACATGGCGCGCGACGGCTGCAGCCCGGCGAGGCCTATGAAACCAACGGCCTTATGGCCAGTCTTTATGTGAACATGTGGGGCGGCAGTGCCATTCAAAGCGAAATAGTGCCCGATGATCCCGCAAAGATTCGCGCAGCGATTGAAGGCGCCCTGAACGCAGATATGATTGTGATTACCGGCGGGACTTCGGTTGGCGAGAAGGACTATGCTCCGCGGGTGCTCGCGGAGGCTGGAGAGCTGTTCGTCCACGGCGTCAGAATCCAGCCGGGAAAGCCTACCGCCCTTGGCATCGTCGGTGAAAAGCCCGTGGTATGTCTGCCCGGCTACCCAGTAGCTGCTCTTTCCGACCTTTATCTGTTCATCAGGCCCGCCGTTAAAAAGATGGCACACCTTCACGACCCTGTGCCTAAACTCCAGGCGCGGCTGGGAGGAAAGATCGCATCCAAGGCGGGCTACTTGAGCATAGTCAGGGTTGCCCTGAAAGGGAGTGAGGCAATGCCCATCATGGTCTCGGGTGCGGGAATTTTGAGCTCTGTGGCGCGAGCCGATGGATTTGTGATTGTTCCAGAGGAGCGGGAGGGTATGGAGGCAGGGGAGATGGTGGAGGTGAATATATTCGAGTGAGCGCTTCTGATGCGTTCACTCCACAGAAAACCAATCTCAATGCGATCCAGCCTCAGGATCACAATGCTTCAGAGCGAAATATTCCTAGATAGCATCAGCCAATTCCATGAGCTTCCTGACGATGGGATCCATCCTGTTCAGCCTGTATATTTTAGCCTTGCCTACTGTCCTGGTGGCCTTTATGAGTCCCAATGTTTCCAGCATCGGCAATACTTTGAATAGCGTTGCCCTGCTCAGCTCTGTGCCATCTGCCCTCTGCTATGTCGGTCTTTGAGTAATCGAAGGACTCGTTATCCATCAGAAAATCCAACGCCTTTAGCATTGAGCTCTTTATTCCAAGCTCCCTCATGAACAATGACTCATCCATCAATTAGTCACCTCTTTTGGGCCCTTTTATAAGCCCGTTTTGCCTGAATTGTCACTTTTAGAATGAAGTCCGTCTTCCCCTTCGTATAGGCCACACGGTCGTTTGGGTGCTCTGCTGCCAGACGGATCTTCAGTCTCCGGTATTCTTCGGCCGCATCGGTATGCTCAATCAGATAGTCCCTGAAGAGCAAACGATCCCAATGCTCAAAATGGCTCTCCACCATGTGGATGTGATGAGTCCTTATGCCTTGGGAATTCCGCTTGATAAACCAGGCGTAAAAGGGTGGTGTGTGATCGCCCCAGGTCGGCCTCCAGAAGTAGTCGTACCCCTGCGATTCCAGTATGGGCAC
>CAZHNU010000018.1:31618-53409 GCA_964534145.1 uncultured Methanotrichaceae archaeon
TTCTCTGTCGTTCTCTGTCGTTCTCTGTTATTCTCTCATTCATCAGTTTTCCTCGCCTCATCCGCCAAAGAACTCAGTTCCCATCCAGAACAGCACCATGCCCACGACAACCGTCCCGCCCAGTGATTTAGTCTTCAGCGCAAAGAGAAATGTCGGGATGGCCACCAGCGACTTGAGCTGCAGGATATCCAGGCTTCTCGGATCGCCTGTCACAAAAAGATCGGAGAATATGAGCGCGCTTAATATGGCCACAGGTATCATGTCCAGCCACTCGATGAACCACTCGGGAAGGCGTCGCTTCGAGAGGAAAAACAGAGGAAGCCAGCGCGGAATATAGGTGACAAGGCCCATTGCAAGAACCAGCAGGATGTACTCCGTTTCAAGCATGTGATCCGCCGTCTCCATCATCCCTTTGAGCATATCTTCTGATGGCAAAGCCAGCTGTCGCCCCCAGCAGCGATGCCATGACGATAAAGGAGTTGCCGGGAAGCAATAGAGATATGGCGACGGCAAGGGCCCCTGCGACAGCGGCTGTCATTACGTATATTCTACCCCGGAGCTGAAACACGAGCAAACAGAGGAACATGGCGCTTAAGGCATAGTCAATTCCAAAGCTGCCTGCTGCGATGAACTGTCCGCCGTAGCCTCCGAGGACTGTGCTTAAAATCCATGTGAAGTTTGCAGCGTGGTTGACTGTGAGCGCCTGGTAAGGATGCCAGCCGCCCTCCCTGAACTTGACTATATTCACTGCAAAGCTCTCGTCGGTAACGCCGTAGGCGAAGAGAGAAAGAAACCATCGACTGACGCCGTGCAGGTGGACCGCAAGCGCAGAGCTCATCAGGACATGCCTCAAATTGACCATAAAGGTTGTGAGAACTATGGACAAAGGAGCTGCTCCGGCGCCAAGCATTACAACTGCAATGAACTGAGAGCTTCCGGCAAATACCACAACCGACATGAGAGCTATATCAAGCACATCAAATCCTGCCTTTTGGGCAAGAATGCCGAAGGCAAGTCCAAGCGGGATATAGCCGATGCATATCGGCCACGCGGCCTTCAGGCCTTCGATAATCAATGCCCAAAACTGCGCTCTATCTATCCCTTTATGGATCCTCTCCGGATGGGTACTATCCCCATCAGGTTCCACCTCGGTATGGGATTCAAAGGATTGCTGCCGTTCGCCTGAGGTCTGAGCCTTCACAAAACACCCTTTCTCCAAAAGGAAATATCCTTTTCCTTCCCAAGGAGGGGGCACTTCAGCCCAAATTTCAGCCCACTTCAAAACTCATAAAAAACTCCCAGCACTGGAACCACCATGAAATTAGAGAGCCATCATGCCGAACTAAGGAGAGCAGATAGGCCAAAACCTGCTATAATTGCTCCTGAAATTCTGTTTACCCACTGCATTCTCTGCAGATCAAGCCTCTCCCTGAATGCGCCGACGCTGCCGCTAAGTATGAGCCACCACAAGGATGAGCCAATGAAAACACCCATTACCACCGTTCCCGCAGACATTGTGTTCTCAGTTGCATCTGCCGGACTCAAACCTGCAATTATTGCCGCAAAAAAGAGAATCGTCATCGGGTTTGTGAGCGTTAAGAAAAATGTTGAGGCATAAGCGCCGGCAAGGCCGCTCCTGCTGGCCAAAGGTCCTCGCTTCGCTGGCTTTGCCAAAAATAATTTGATGCCCAGAATGCATAGAAACAGGCCGCCGATAAGGCGAATCCAGGCCTGCTGCTGGACCAGGCTATTTGAAACGATCGTCAGACCAAGCACGGCGACACATCCATAGACCGCATCTGCGGTCGCTGCTCCAAGGCCGGAAGCGATGCCGTACAGGCGGCCTTCAGCCAGCGTTCTACTGATGCAAAGAACGCCAATCGGTCCAACAGGCGCGGCAATTGAAAGGCCGATGATAAGACCTTTAAGAAATAAGGTAAAGTCCATTTCAAGTTCCAATGCACAGAGGGCACTTATCGCAGTCAGTCCCCCATAATGCAAGCGCTACTTCCAGCATCACTACATCTCCTTATATCAGGCTTTTGAGCAGTCAATTGCAAAGCATTATTTTTTATTGATAGTAAGCTAAACCTATTTCATCGTGCCCAAACCTATTTCATCATGCACAGCAGCAAGCGTAACTATGTTCGACCCCAATGAAGAGTCCATCGTTATCGAGATCGTTCGCGGCTTCTTCGACATCCCCTCCGAGGATATGATGAGAATAGGCGATTTGATCAAGAAGCAGCTTTTTGATCCAGGAGTTGAAAGCGAAGCTGCGGCTGCAGAACAGATCAAAGCGGCATTAAAGGATATGCCCAAAGAGCACGCATTGATTGCAGGAGTCTTCCTCTCAGGGCTTTTGCGGTGCAATATCGCCCCACAGATACAGCAGATGTACATGCAGCATATGGCCGAGAGCGGCCAGGAGTTTGAGGGTGGATGCGGGACTGAAGAGGGATTCGGGCCTGAAGAAGGCCGTGAATCCGACTGAATATGGAGGGAGGCAAAAGCCAATTGGTGTAGGAGGGAGAAAAATAGATCTATCGACTTTTGCCAATGCTATATAGCAAAATTGAAGATATATATAGATTTCTATCGGCGTGAATTTGGCCACTCCCGAGCACTCACATATTGAAACAATATGGCCGGGAGATGGGCCAAATCGTCACCCCAGCTCGAAGCTCGTTACGCCGAAGATGCCCTCTAAAGGCAGGAATGGGTCCCCCTTATTGTACATGCGAACCGTCTCGAATGCAGGATGCATGTTATGCCGTCCTGCCAGTTCCAGGGCGGCAGAGTTTGGCTCCGGCGTATCCAGGAAGACAGGAGCGCCTGCAGGGGCATGGTCGCATAGACCGCAGAACAAAGACTCGGCCACATCGGCATTATCGGCAAAAAGCGGCCCTATTTTGTATCCCTGATGGCACTGCCTGATGACGCCATAGCCCTCCAGCTCGCCGCCGCTCATGGCGCCAAGTCCGACCACCCCAGGTTGGCTGATCCAGGATTTGACAAATGAATGCCTGGGAGCAGGGAAGTATCTATCATCATAGGCCAGGAGATCTTCAAAAGGCACATTCGATAGGTATTTTATGCCATCGGCCCAGCGTCTTCGTCCGGTTCCGACGCCCTCGTGACGTATGCTCTTGTAGTAAGGCCGAAAGCCGTCCCGCTCGTACAGCTTCTGCTGCCCCAGGACACTGTCAAGCCCGATATTTCTCCCGCGAAGATGTTCCATCGCAGCATTCCAGACTTTGATCCCAAGACCCCTCCCCCTCAGGTGAGGCTGAACAATATAGAATCCCAGGAAGCCAAACGTTGATCCGTAGGCCACTGCAGAAATGCTTGCAGCGGGTTTGCCATTGAATACGCCTACAAAAAAGCCCTTTGGATCAGCTGCAAAAAAGGCCTTTGCGTCATGAATCCCCGGATTCCAGCCTTCGGAGTTGGCGAAGTCTATGAAAAGGTCGACCTCCTGCCCTGTTGCCCCTCTTACCAAATAATCTTCTATCGGCAATATCGACACCCTCGTCCCGCTTTAATGCATCTGCATGAGGAATCGGCCATAATACCAACATTCAGCTGAGATTTATAAAGTTAATTGCCGTCATCACCATGCCGTCTATCACCATACTGACTTTATCATTAGCCTCATTTATTCCATCGCAAGGGTTATCATCTGATTATGTGCTATGGATGCCGGCAGGCATGATGAAGAATACTCAGTGGAAGTGGTGTCACCGATCGCTGATTTCAGCAGTCGTCTTTGCAGCCATTTGCATATCAGCATTAGAATTTATTGACGGAATGTCAGGCGGTTTTGCCGTTGCTTTTATAGCATTCTTCTTAGCGATCGCAAGCATAGCAGTTGCAGCACTATTTTTCAGCCGCGCAAAGCTCATGGACGGCATTCTGAATAGCGAAGGGCTCCTTGCCTGCTGGAAATATTCACAAGATGAATCAGAGCAGAGCGCGCGGCGCGAATACGAAGATTACCGGGAGAGAAACCGCGCGATGCTTATCGTCATTGGAGGGATGCTCGTTCTTGCTGCTGCCCTGATGATGATCTTTGCAGGAGAAGGGGGCCTTATCACCGGAGTATTTCTAATTGCGTTCGCAGCTTTTCTTTTCATCGTCTCCAGAGTTACACCGGCACTCGCCCTTAAAAATGCACTCGCCGCCACAAAAGAGGCATTTATCGCAAAAAATGGGATCATCTATGAGGGAGCTGTCTACCCATTTCGATCCTTCCTGATGAATATGGAAAAGGTTACATTCAGCGAAAAAGATGGAGAAAAGCCCGCAGTGCTTACCTTTTCGTTTTGCCAGCTAATCGGTCTTAATATTTCCTCAGCTTTCGAAATCGAGATTCCAGTTCCTCATGGCGAGGAGAAAGCGGCACGAGAAATCGCTGATATCATCGAAGCAAGCAGCAATCAAGGCGCATCTTGAATCGTTCATCTGTCTCTAAAAAGAGGCTTTTATCCGTTTCTAAAAAGATGCCGGATAAAATGGCGCTTCACGCGCCTATCTCGTCCACACATGGGTGAGCATTGGGGAGGAAATCCCTTTCTTTGTCATTTCCCCGAACATTTTCCACATCGTATCCGGTTTCTTTCGGAACCTTTGATTCCAGAGTCCATATGATCTCATCCGGCTCGTAAGTCCTTCCGGTAGAATAACACCTGACCATTGGAGCGCCAATGAACTCTATACGCAATTTGCACAGAGGGCAGACAGCTATTTCAACTTCTCCCTTTTCATTTTTCCTTTTAGTGTCCAGCAAGGATCCCACTCCTCGATTCATTTTCAATATTGCTGTCGAGCGTATATTATTTTATCGGTCCAAAATTTTATCATAATTTAAAATATATTTCTCATAAAAGGAATGCGCCTGATAATATATTCGCAAAACACATACACAGATCCAATCCCAAGCAAAGTCAGCGCCAGAAATTTAAGCAACGGATCAAGTCCTAGCGGTTCCATCCACATCCCAAAAAGGACAAGGAAAGGCATCTGAAAGACGTACATCGCGAAGGCGTTTTCGCTGAGCTTTTTAGTCCTTGAACCCTGGAAGTTCCATTTTTCGCGAAATAATACTATCAGTCCCACGCACATGCCGACTGCATAGAATTGCTCCCAAAGGGCATAAAAAGCTGCCTGCCAATAAAGGCCCCCTAGATAAGGAGCGAAATCTCCCTCAACCCCGCCTCCCAGGATTATCAGCGGCATGAGGATGATGGGAACTAATGCAATGGCAAACGCCAGCCAGAGCCTGCCATCACTTGTAGATATTTCCTCGAACCAGTTTGTTTTGTATGCCGCGATTCCCAGGCAGAAAAGGATGACATACTGGGGAAAGAAGCAAAGCTGCATGTTCCAGACATCTGTTCCAACTGGATACCAGATCCGCACCAGGAAGGAAAGGCCGGCCGTTATCACGGCAATGAGGGCCAAGTGGACGTTGCCCAGTCGTCCCCAGTTCCTCGGCCTCATGCCAAGAGCGGACAAAATGATCTTGTAGAGAACGTAGGCCAAAGAAAAGGCCAGTAGAGCTATGACAAACCAGAGAGGCCCCGACTCGTATTCCCCAGGATCGCTCAGATACGAGTTGTAGAACTCCGCAAATCCAGAATCGATGAAAAAAAAGAATATGGCCAGCGGTGCTACCGCGAAGATGTATATCAGAGCAGGCAGACCGAGGCGCTTTGCCCGATCCAGCGAATATCTTCTCGCCCCTTTCCGCTCAAATGAGCCAGGAACGAAGTAGCCCGCAACTAAGAACAGCATGCCCATGAAGAAGGCCAGCATCAGAATTGGGAATAGGATTAGAACCATATCGGATATCGGGGACGAAGTTGAGCGGTCTCTATAAATCCAGCTGCCGATCGGCCCGTAGGTCACCGCCGCGTGAACTGCGATGACCAGCAGTATCATTGTCAACTTGATGTTATCCAGATAAAGCAGCCGGCCAGGCCCAATTTTGCTCAAGCGATCGATCCAAGAAGGGACTGCAAAATGAAATACATTTCGAAATGGAATCCAAAAGCAAATAGATGCCAAATGCCAACAGCAGCTAAAAGCCGCTTTCCCGTCAGACAAATGAACTTGAATTAAATAATGTTCCGTTGATTTAATATACAGGGACCGCCACGGCATGGATCATGACAAAATGGATCTACCCCGATTTCGAGTTCCTGCCAAAGAGGCCTCTCTTTTTATGCATCGTCTCCAACACGGACACCGGCAAGATCCCAGGCATCAGTGCCGCCGGAACCTCACCGGAGCTGACGGATTATACGCCTGGCGCCGATGCTGAGCTTGTGGAAACGAACAGGATCATCACAATGCCTGAGCTTCCCGAGGCTCCCGGCGGTTCTCCTACGCCCGCGATTGTCACAAAGGCCGCGCTCAACCTGACGGGCATTCCCTCGCTCTTCGTGGCCTCGGGCCTTCGAAAAAAGCCCGCCGTCCCCTACGTTGAACTCGGTGGTGCAGGCGGCAGCGATATCCGGCTAAAGACTGCTGTTCCTGAAGCCAAAAATCTGTTCGAAAATGCTGCGCTTCTCGGAAAGAAGCTGGCCAGGCTTTCGGACTGCGTTTTCATAGGTGAGTCAATTGCAGGCGGAACTACGACTGCCATGGCCGTGCTCCGGGCACTCGGCTACAATGGAAACGTGAGCAGCAGCTTTTGCTCGAACCCTATTGACTTGAAGGTCAAGGTCGTAGACGAGGCCATGAGGCGAGCCGGCATCTCCAAAGGAAGCCTAAAGAACGATCCTCTAAGAGCGGTTACCGAGTTTGGCGATCCCATGATGCCTGCTGCTCTCGGCCTCATGCGCGGCCTGAAAGGAACCAAGGTCGTCCTGGCTGGAGGAACGCAGATGGCAGCTGTTCTTGCTGCAGGAGCGGCCCTGAATATCGAGGGAGACATCTCCATCGCCACAACAAAATACATCGTTGAGGACCACAGCGCCAGCTTCAAGGAGATCGTGGAGACAACCGGCAGGCCCTATTATTACACGGACCCCGGACTCGAGATGTCCAAGATCCCTCCGGTCCAGATCTACGCACAGGGATTTGTCAAGGAAGGCGTCGGCATGGGAGGAGCATCGCTTCTCGCTGGCATTTACGGTGTGCCCCGCGAGAGGCTGGTCGAGGAGACGGATCGAGTGCTCATGAGCGTGGAGCTGCCCAAAAAGTGAGAGTCGAAAGGTCTCCTGAGTTTTTTCATCCCCTGAGAGCATGAAAGCTGCTGTTCTAAAAGCGCCGGGAGTTCTTAGACTGGAGGATCTCCCCGATCCAGAGTGCCCAAAAGGCGGAGCCCTGATAGGGATCACCGCCTGCGCCGTCTGCGGTACAGACGTGAAGATGCTCCAAAACGGCCATCGAGACCTGGTTTATCCGAGAGTTCTGGGCCATGAGATCGTTGGGAGGATTCTGGAGATCGACAGGAACTGCGGCATCGCCCCTGGCGATATGGTTCAGGTCTGGCCCGGAATTGCCTGCGGAGGCTGTGGGCAGTGTCTGCAGGGTACCGACAATCGATGCGAGCAAATGGGCATCCTGGGATTCAACCGCGACGGTGGCTTTGCGCAGCTGCTGGCGATTCCTTGGCAGAGCGTTCCCAGAGGCATAAACGCAGTTCCAGGCAGCATCGATCCGGGGCTGATGACGCTGGCAGAGCCGCTGGCATGCTGCATCAACGGCCAGGAGAAGGCAGGAGTCTCGAGTGGAGATGCGGTGCTGATCCTTGGAGGCGGTCCCATCGGATGTCTTCACGCCCTTTTGGCGGAGCATCACCAAGCAGAGTCCATCGTTGCAGAGAGGCTGGAGAGCCGGATAAGAAAAATTGAAAGGCATACATCTGCCCGCATATTGGATGCTTCAGAGCCCCTTGAAAATACAGTGTTAGAAGAGACGGGAGGCAAGGGCGCGGATGTGATTCTGACCGCTACACCTGAGATCAGAGTGGACGGCGCACTCTTAAGAATGCTGGCCCCCGGTGGAAGAGCGTGCATTTTCTCAGGCCCAAAGGCAGGAGACTGCGAGACTACCATCGATATTCGGCATGTGCATTACAGGGAGATCGCTGTTGTGGGAGCATATGGCTGTACCAGCCGCCAAAACGTAGCGGCTGCAGAGCTGCTGGCATCGGGAGCGGTAAACGCTGACTGGATCATAACCAAGAGAACGCCCCTGGAGAGAATTCACGATGCATTCAGCCATTCTTCAGAGAGACGAGGACTGAAATCTGTTGTTTTGGTTTAGTTGTTAGATGTTTTCTCGTTTAGGTATTTATGGAAGTGCTTGTATGGAAGAGAGTTTGAGACAGTTCGGCAGCAAAGTGGACGCTCTGATAAAGGGCCAGAGCCTCTCCAGATTCGAGGCCAGGGAACTATTTAAACAGGTTCTATTAAACGAGCAGCCTGACCTGCAGCAGGGAGCCTTCCTTGCAGCCATAACTGCAAAGGGAGCTACTCCTGAGGAAATAGCCGGGATATGGGAAGCGATATACGAGATCGACACTGTTAAGGCCCTTCCTGTCGTCGAGGGACCTCTGGTTGAAAACTGCGGCACTGGAATGGACTCGATAAAGACCTTCAACATAAGCACGGCTGCATCCATTGTGGCTGCTTCTGACGGGATAAAGATGGCCAAGCATGGAGCCAGGGCAATTACGTCAAAATGCGGCGCCGTGGATATCCTGGAAGCACTTGGGATTGATGTGGAATGCGATGTATCCCTGGTCAAGAGAAGCATCGAGCAAGCGGGAATCGGCATCTTCAACGGCATGAGCTGCAGAGTTCATCCCCGGGCACTTTACCGAATACTCTCTCAGATCAGATTCGGGACAATCTTAAATATTGCAGGTTCTCTGGCCAACCCTGCGCTGCCGTCTCACGGGGTTCGCGGCGTCCATTCGCCTGAAATGATCCTCCCAATAGCGAAAGCAATGAGGGAGATCGGCTATGAAAGGGCACTTGTAGTCCACGGCAGAAGTGCTGATGGCAGGCGGGGCATGGATGAGGTCTCCACCCTTGGAGATACACTGGTGGCCGAACTGGATGCGGATGGAGAGATAAGGCAGTTCACATTATCCCCAGTAGATTTAGGCATTACTAGGGCTGAAGAATCCGCAATCCTCCACAGGTCAGATAATAGGGAGGAGGCTCTAAGAATGCTGAGGATACTCTCTGGCGAGGAGACGGGACCTGGAAGAGATATCGTATGCTTGAATGCCGCGCCGATACTCTATATCACCGGCCATGCATCAGATCTTAAAGGGGGCATAGCGAAGGCTATGGACCTAATCGATAGCGGAAAGCCGGTAGAAAGGCTTAGGCACTGGGTGGCTAAGCAAAACTTAAAGCCGGGAGAGCAGCTGGAGAGGTTCGATAAGATGCTGAATCTGGCATTAGCCTGCTCCTGAACAATGCCATCAAGACATCTTTGGAAAGCCTCTTTGAATCATGTTTAAAGCGTTACTCATATCTATCTGAGGGTAGGGACATATCCCAGGTGCGTACTTCCGTGGATTCCAAGCTGGGAAACTGGTGTGCCGAACATAAAGGCATTTTGATTGCAGTCGTTGCGGCCCTAATCCTCGTCACCTACTTTCTCTTTCCCTTCCTCGATGGAGTCATCCTCGGGACTGTCTTTGCCTATGTAGGTCGCCCAATAAGGGATAAGTTCAAGGCCAGAAGGCGGCTGGGCGCCTTTGTCGCCGCCATCTGCATTGTCGTCCCCATTTTCCTAATACTTGGGATGGGAATGCTTGAAATTGCCAACCAGATCATAATGCTGGCTCAAAATCAGGAGACTGTAAGGAATACGCTTGGCACGCTGCTGGTGGGCCTGGAGATACCGCTGGTCGCAAGCGATGTCATAGCCAGCAGCCTGCAAAACGTGGCGGGAATAGTCACCCCGATTGCAGCCGGCGTGCCGGTGTTAAGCATCGGACGCACGGTGTCCCTCGGAATAATCAATTTCATCATATCCATCCCTGTATGCTATTTCGTTCTCCTCGACGGCGAGAACTTCGTGAACTCGATCATAAACCTCCTTCCGCCAAAGGAGGAGCAGATCTATCGGAAATACATAACCCGCATCGATAAAATCCTAAGCGGCATATTCATCGGCACAATTTATACCTCGATCCTGGGATCCTTAATTGCTGCCGCAGTATTCTATGCCTTCGGGCTTCCCAGACCCTTTGCACTTGCCAGCTTCGTGTTCATAGCAGGGATGGTTCCGATACTCACAGCCTGGATGGTGATAATTCCCGTAAGCCTCTACAGATACGTCACAATGGGATTTGGCGAGGCGCTGATATTTCTGGTGGTCTCAGCTGGCCTTATCTATTTGCCCTCAGAGCTTCTCATCAGGCCATACCTCGTCTCATCGAAGTCATCCATGCACCCCCTTCTGGTGATGCTCTCCTTTTTTGGAGGAGCCCTGGTGGCAGGGATTGGCGGCTTCTTCCTGGCCCCGGCAATAATGGGCGTGATTGTCGGGATCTATCAGGTCAGACGGGAAGAGATTGCAAATGCAAGCTGCGATGAAGAAATAGTCCCATGATGTTCTAGATGAGATTTTATATAGAAACTTACGGATGTACCGCCAACCAGGGAAACTCAAAGGAGGCGGAGGCGGCGCTCTTGGAGATGGGCCATAAGGCGGCCCCGATGGAACAGGCCGACCTGATAATAATAAACACCTGCGCAGTTACCGAGAGGACCGAGAGGAAGATCAAAAGAAGACTTCTCCAGATACAAGGTTTAAGCGACCGGCTGGTTATTGCGGGCTGCCTGGCAGCGGCCCTGCCTGGCTCCCTGGAGGATATAAAGTGCCTGAAGAAGACCGGCATTTTGGACGGCCGTGCCGCCATGGAGATTGCAGATTTCCTTTGTGAAAGGCCGCCTAATTCCGTTAGGCCGCTTAATGCCGCCGGGCAATTCAGTACTGCTGAGCCTTTCAATACGGCCAGATCATCGCCATGCCAGCTCGGCCAATATCCATACGTTTTGCCCGTTAAGGCTCAGGACCTGTGCGGAATAGTCAACATTGCTGAGGGATGCCGTGGCGGCTGCAGCTATTGCATAGTGAAAAAAGCTCGGGGAGGCCTAAAAAGCAAAACTCCCGATGAGATCGCCAGATCGGTGGAAAAGCTCCTGAAATCTGGGTGCATCGAGATTCAGCTTGCTGCTCAGGATACGGCGGCATACGGCCTCGACATCGGAACAACGCTTCCCGAGCTAATAGAGCGAATTGTGGAAATACGCGGCCGCTTCATGCTACGAATTGGCATGATGAACCCGGACACTGCCGGGCCGATACAAAACGGCCTATCCGATGTTTTCTGCAGCCCTAAGGTCTATCGCTTTCTCCATATGCCCGTTCAGTCCGGCTCGGATAAAATCCTTGGCAGCATGGGCAGGAGATATAACGCTGAGGACTATCGAAAAATCGTGGACTGCATCAGGAGATCGGTCGCGGGAATTTCTCTCGTCACAGATGTGATAGCCGGCTACCCAGGAGAGACAGCCGAGGATTTCATGCAGACAATGGACCTGATAAGATCGCTGCAGCCGGACAAGGTGAATGTGACGAAATACTCCTCCCGCCCCGGCACTCCTGCAGCCCGGCTTTACGACATGCCTGACCGTATAAAGAAGGATCGATCAAGATTGCTCACACGGCTATGGCTGGAGCTGGCTTCGGAGAGAAACAGAGGATATGAGGGCAAGATTCTGGATGCCCTTGTGACTGAGCAGGGCCGCGGAAATACGATGAAGGCAAGAGCTGTGAACTATACAGGCATAGTTATTGAGGGCAAGATAACCCTCGGCAGCACTGTACGGGTAAAGGCAACAGGGTCCAATGCATTTTACGTGACGGGAAGTGTCCTGCCCCAATAAGTCAAATCGCGATATGATGCTTTTAAAAGCATAATGCATCATCTAATTATAAAATTGTTATGAATATTATTAAGTAACATATTCGATTGCAGTTAAGGGCCAGAGAAAATACAGAGGCTCAGGCTATGCTGCAGACTGTTTCTTATTTTTAAAGAAGATATATTATATCGGCAAAGAAACCACTAAGCTTATTAATAATGAAAATTATCGTTCATTATAATGCTTCTGAGGCGACCCATGGGTAAGGAGGGCCAGGCCACATTTAATAAAGATTTTTGCCCAATGAGTTGCCTAAAATGGCTATAAATGAATCTTAGAAGCATGCTAAAATTAAAGGAGGTTCAAAATGGCTGAGCAAAAAGCAACCGCAAAGACTTCGGTTCTGCTGGAGGAGACGAGGGTATTCGAGCCACCAACGAAACTCGTCGAGAACTCTAACGTCATGAAATGGATGAAGGAGAAGGGCTTTTCCTCTGAAAGGGAAATGCGCCTGTGGTGCTCTAACAATTACATCAAGTTCTGGGGAGAGATGGCCGAGACTTATGCAGACTGGTTCGAGCCCTGGTCATCGATCCTGGAGTGGAAGCCACCTTACGCCAAATGGTTCGTTGGCGCCAAGTGCAACGTGACCTACAACTCTGTGGATAGGCACGCCAAGGGCGCCAGGAAAGACAAGGTCGCCTATATCTTCGTCCCTGAGCCGACCGACCAACCTACACAAAAGATCACCTACGGACAGCTATACAAGGAGGTCAACAAGTTCGCCAACGGCCTCAAGAGCCTGGGAGTAAAGAAAGGAGACAGGATCACTCTTTACATGCCCATGATCCCGCAGCTGCCCATAGCTATGCTGGCAGGCGCCAAGATAGGAGCCATTCACTCCATAGTATTTTCAGGATTCTCTGCCGGCGGCCTGAACAGCCGTATTCTCGATGCCGAGTCCAAGGTCGTGGTGACTACCGACGGATTATACAGGCGCGGCAAGCCCATTCCACTTAAGCCGAATGTGGATGAAGCGACAGCCAACACCCCCTCTGTGGAAAAGGTGGTTGTGGTAAAGAGAACAGGCATAGATATCCCGATGAAGCAGGGAAAAGATATTTACTGGCATGACCTTGTGGCAGGAAAATCCGAGGAGTGCGAGTGCGAGAAGATGGACTCCGAGGACAGGCTCTTTATCCTGTACACCTCAGGCACAACCGGCAAGCCCAAGGGAATCGAGCATGTCCACGGCGGCTATCAAGTAGGACCGGCGCAAACACTGCACTGGGTGTTCGACCTCAAGGAAAATGATGTGTGGTGGTGCACCGCAGATATCGGATGGATCACAGGACACAGCTACATTGTCTACGGACCGCTAGTCCTTGGTGCTACATCCATCATGTATGAAGGCGCCCCGGACTTCCCGGACTTCGGCAGATGGTTCAAGATCATCCAGGAAAACAAAGTATCCGTTTTCTACACCGCCCCTACCGCTATCAGGATGTTCATGAAGGCCGGCGAGAAGTGGGCTAAGGACTACGACATCTCAAGCCTCAGGCTGCTTGGCTCCGTGGGCGAGCCTATAAACCCAGAGGCCTGGATCTGGTACAGAAAGCATTTCGGCAGCGATAAATGCCAGATCATGGACACATGGTGGCAGACCGAGACCGGCACATTCCTTGTGTCCCCCCTGCCAATCACCCCACTGAAGCCCGGATCTGCAACCTTCCCGCTACCTGGATTCAATATTGATATCCTGGATGAGGAGGCTAATCCGGTTGCCCCCGGCACAGGAGGCAATATTGTCAGCAACACTCCCTGGCCGTCAATGCTGCGTGCGTTTTACAGAGACCCCGAGAGGTACAAGAAGGAGTACTGGTCCACCTACTGGGAGATTCGGCCCGGAACTTACCTGGCCGGCGACAAGGCCACCAAGGACAAGGACGGATACTTCTTCATCCAGGGCAGGATCGATGATGTGCTGAAGGTTGCAGGACATAGGATCTCCAACGCAGAGGTTGAGTCCGCGCTTGTGTCGCATCCGAAAGTGGCAGAGGCTGCAGTCATCGGCAAGCCCGACGAGGTCAAGGGCGAGGTAATTGTCGCCTTCGTGATCCTCCGAACAGGAAACGAGGAGTCTGAGGAGTTGAAGAAGGAGCTGGCAAAGCACGTTAGAACCGTCTTAGGACCCGTGGCCTATCCAGAGCAGGTCTACTTCGTGAAGGACGTCCCCAAGACCAGGTCCGGCAAGATCATGCGCCGCGTCATCAAGGCAAAGGCTCTCGGCAATCCAACAGGAGATCTGTCGGCTCTCGCCAATCCAGACGCTGTAGAGGCCATCCCGCTCATCAAGTGAGCGGATATCCCCCTTTTTTCATTTGTCTATTTGCAACTTTCTTTTAATAAAACAATATTCGATGCCGAACTTTCTATGAAAATTAAAGAAATTACCTGAAATCACCCCATTTATTCAATTAATAATGATAATAATTAATCATTAATCTATTTTTCCTCGATAACTTTATAAACGAAAAACCGGGATAATTATCGATCGCTACAGTGTTTCCAAAGCCTGCTATGCCCGAGGCTATTTGGTCTTAGATTATCAATGGGGCTTGCTCCTGAAATGCCGTCCCAAGGGTTGGAGATATGCTTTCAGGCAAAATTGTAGGGAGTCTGGAAACATGTGGGGATTAAAAAAGGAGGTTTAAAATGGCTGAGCAAAAAGCAACAACGTCTGTCCTTTATGAGGAGACGAGAGTATTTGAGCCGCCAAAGGATCTCGTCGAGAATTCTAATGTCATGCAGTGGATGAAGAAGAAGGGATTCAAGAGCGAGCGCGAGATGCGCGCCTGGACCGGCCAGAATTTCATCGCCTTCTGGGATGAGATGGCCAAGACCTATGCTGACTGGTTCGAGCCCTATGCTCAGACCCTCAACTGGGTGCCACCTTATGCCAAGTGGTTCGTAGGCGGCAAGATCAACGTAGCCTACAACGCCGTGGACAGGCATGCAAAGGGTGCCAAAGCGGATAAGGTAGCTTACATATTTGTCCCCGAGCCCGTAGACCAGCCCACCCAGAAGATCACTTATGCCGATCTGGCCAAGAGGGTCAACAAGCTCGCCAACGGTTTAAAATCCTTAGGAGTAGCCAAGGGCGACAGGGTCAGCATCTACATGCCCATGATCCCTGAGACTCCAATTGCCATGCTGGCATGCGCTAAGATCGGCGCCATACACAGCGTAGTCTTCTCCGGATTCTCCGCCGGTGGCTTAAATAGCAGAGTTCTTGATGCAGAGTCCAAGGTAGTAATTACCACCGACGGCTTCTTCAGGCGCGGCAAGCCACTGCCGCTCAAGCCCAACGTGGATGAGGCAACTGCTAATACCCCAAGCGTCAAGAATGTAGTAGTGGTAAAGAGGGCAGGCATAGATGTGCCCATGAAGGCCGGAAAGGATATCTGGTATCATGAGCTGGTAGCCAAGCAATCCGATGTGTGCGAGAGCGAGAAGTGCGATGCTGAGGATCGACTATTCATTCTCTACACCTCAGGCACAACCGGCAAGCCCAAGGGTATCGAGCATGTCCATGGCGGCTACTGCGTCACACCCGCTCAGACACTGAACTGGGTCTTCGATATTAAGGACAGCGATGTCTGGTGGTGCACTGCGGACGTCGGATGGATCACAGGACACAGCTATGTAGTATACGGCCCGCTCTGCCTGGGCGCTACCAGCATGATCTACGAGGGTTCCCCAGACTATCCCGATTTCAGCCGATGGTTCAAGATAATCGAGGATAACAAGGTCACAGTGCTGTACACCGCTCCGACAGCCGTCAGGATGTTCATGAAGGCAGGAGACCAGTGGCCCAAGAAGCACGACATCTCCAGCCTCCGGCTGCTAGGATCCGTGGGGGAGCCGATCAACCCAGAGGCTTGGATCTGGTACAGGAACAACTTCGGTGCCGGCAAGCTGCAGATCATGGATACCTGGTGGCAGACCGAGACTGGATGCTTCCTTGTGTCGCCCTTGCCGATCACCCCACTCAAGCCCGGATCCCCGACCTTCCCGCTGCCCGGCTTCAACGTGGACATTCTGGATGAGGATGCCAATCCCGTGCCTCCAGGAAGCGGCGGCAACATAGTCAGCAACACACCCTGGCCATCGATGCTGCGTGCCTTCTTCAGAGATGAAGTCAGGTACAAGAAGGAGTACTGGTCCACCTACTGGGACATCAGGCCCGGAACATACCTGGCCGGCGATAAGGCCACAAAGGACAAGGACGGCTACTTCACCATCCAAGGCAGGATCGACGATGTGCTGAAGGTTGCAGGACACAGGATCTCCAACGCAGAGGTAGAGTCCGCCCTTGTGTCGCATCCGAAAGTGGCAGAGGCCGCAGTCATCGGCAAGCCTGACGAGGTCAAGGGCGAGGTAATTGTCGCCTTCGTCATCCTCAAGACCGGCGTTGAGGCAACAGAGGACCTTAAACCGACATTGGCAAAGCACGTACGCTCTGTGCTGGGGCCTGTGGCCTACCCGGAGGTCGTCTACTTCGTCAACGACGTCCCCAAGACCAGGTCCGGCAAGATTATGCGCCGCGTCATCAAGGCAAAGGCTCTCGGCAACCCTGTGGGCGACATCTCTGCCCTTGCCAACCCCGAGTCCGTCGACGCCATCCCGCTCATCAAGTGAGCGGGCTTCAATCCTTTTTTTATTTTCAAATCACTTATCAATGTTTCTCGTTTAGACCCACCATTTTGATGCCTCTAGCTTCATCCATTGATCATTTCATTCAATTGCCACCCTATCGATTTTAAGCCAATAAATAATTATTAATCCATAAGTTCTCAAATAATTCATCTTTGAACCTATTATAGTAAAAAATCATTATTATGAAAGATCATGATGATTATTATCGCGATAACTTTATAAATGATCAGGTAGGTTACGGTTCGATGTTTCCCGAAGCTTCCCGCGTTCGTATATGTGGTTGCAGGGCCGTGACATCAGAGAGGGAAATGGATTTGTTATTCACGAATATGCCTGACCAACCGTGGGATTGGGAAACAACTGATATTAAGGAGGTATGAAATTGGCCGATACAGCAAAGACAGCTGTTCTGCAGGAAGAGACCAGGATTTTTAACACACCGAAATGGATTATTGAGCACTCCAATGCTTTCCAGTGGATGCAGAAGAAGGGCTTCAAGACCGAGAAGGAGATGCGCGAGTGGTGCTCCACCAACTTCATCGACTTCTGGGATGAGATGGCCCAGACCTTCGCTAGCTGGTACCAGCCCTACAGCAAGGTTCTCGATGACTCCGGCAAGCCCTACTTCAAGTGGTTCACCGGCGGAAAGATCAACGTAGCCTACAACGCCGTAGACAGGCATGCCAAGTCCGCAAACAGGAACAAGGTAGCTTACTACTTCATCGGCGAGCCAGTCGGTGATACCAGGACCATCACCTACTACGAGCTCTACAGAGAGGTCAACAAGTTCGCCAACGCACTCAAGTCAATGGGTGTCGAGAAGGGCGACAGGGTAGTAGCGTACCTCCCCATGATCCCCGAGCTGCCCATTACAATGCTCGCCTGCGCCAAGATCGGCGCCATTCACACAATAGTCTTCTCCGGATTTTCCTCCGGCGGCTTAAACAGCAGGGTCAACGATGCTGAGGCCAAGGTAGTCGTTACCGCCGACGGCTTCTACAGGCGCGGAAAGCCACTGCCGCTCAAGCCCAACGTAGATGAGGCCCTGAAGACTGCCCCCTCCGTCAAGAAGGTAGTCGTCGTCAAGAGGACCGGCGTTGCAGTCCCCATGACCGAGGGACGCGATGTATACTACAACGATGCTGTAGCAAATCAGTCTGCACAGTGCGAGACACTCCCACTCGATCCAGAGGATAGGCTGTTCATTCTGTACACCTCAGGCACAACCGGCAAGCCCAAGGGTATCGAGCACGCCCACGGCGGATATGCCGTCACCCCCGCTCAGACAACCTCCTGGGTACTGGATGTCCACGATGACGATGTCTTCTGGTGCACAGCAGACTGCGGATGGATCACAGGACACAGCTACGTAGTATACGGCCCGCTCTGTCTCGGCGCCTCCAGCATCCTGTACGAGGGGTCTCCCGACTTCCCCGACCTGGGCCGCTGGTGGTCCATAATTGAGCAGTACGGCGTTTCCGTGTTCTACACAGCTCCGACCGCCATCAGGATGTTCATGAAGACCGGCGAGGCCTTCGTGAAGAAGTACGACCTCTCCACAGTCAGGATTCTGGCATCTGTGGGCGAGCCGCTGAACCCCGAGGCCTACATGTGGTACAGGAAGAACATCGGCGCCGACCAGGCCCCAATCATCGATACCTGGTGGCAGACTGAGACCGGATGCCACGTCATAGCCCCGCTGGCAATGACACCCGAGAAGCCCGGATCCGTGTGCTTCCCGCTGCCCGGCATGAACACCGATATATTCGACGAGGATGCCAACTCCGTGCCACTCGGATTCGGCGGAAACATCGTCCAGAAGACCCCATGGCCGTCCATGCTCCGCGCCTTCTTCAGAGATGAAGTCAGGTACAAGAAGGAGTACTGGGACATGTACTGGCAGGTCAAGCCCGGCACATACCTGGCTGGAGACAAGGCCACCAGGGACAAGGACGGCTACTGGTGGATCCAGGGCAGAATCGACGATGTGCTGAAGGTTGCAGGACACAGGATCTCCAACGCCGAGGTCGAGTCCGCCGCAGTCTCGCACCCGAAGGTCGCCGAGACCGCAGTCATCGGCCAGCCCGATGAAGTCAAGGGCGAGAAGATCGTCGCCTTCGTCATCCTCAAGTCAGGCGTCGAGGAGAGCGAGGAGCTCAAGAAGGAGATCTCCACTCACGTCCGCAAGGTCTTAGGCCCAGTCGCTTACCCCGATAAGGTCTACTTCGTGAAGGACGTCCCCAAGACCAGGTCCGGCAAGATCATGCGCCGTGTCATCAAGGCAAAGGCCCTGGGCAAGGAGACCGGAGACCTGTCCGCACTCGCCAACCCCGAGTCCGTGGACAACATCCCGCTCATTTAAATAGCGGGATATCACCCTCCTTTTTTTATTAGTGAAATTTAATCTAGCGATCTTTAAGTTTACTTTTCTCTCAAAAAAATTGTACTGCTGGAGCATCATTTATCTAAGAGGGGCAATGCTCCAGGTTAAATGTGCCAATGGATATCGAGTTTGAGATATGCGCGCGTTACTCTACCATCTTGATAAGCGGCGGTGACCACGTTCCATCCAGAGCCTCCCTCCTCGGCGAGTAGATGCGCATGGTCGGGCTGAAGGGACCTTCAGGTGCCGGGAGCCAGTTGGGCTCCTTATCTATGCCCGGGCTCTCGTGCTGCATGTAGATATCAAGGGAGCCATCTTCATTGAAAGTGAGGTTGTCACGGTCCCCGATGGCATAGCGGTTTATGCTGTTGGCCACGGGGAAGCCGTCTGCATCGTACATGGTGATCGACCAGAAGGCATCAGCCGGCGGCAGCTCGCCCCCGTTGAAACTGAGCAAATACATGTTGCCCCCATTGAGGGGATTGCTATCGGCGTCATACTTAGCTGATGGATATATAGCATCCTCTGGAAGGTTCGCGCACAGGCCCGTCATGGCAATAATGGCTCTCTTAAGATAGTAGTTGCCATACACGCCAATGGTGTCTGTGTTCATCAGCCAGTTGTTGACCATTTTTCCTACTGTCGGAACCTTATCGTTCATCTCTTTTAAGCCATCTTCGGCAGCCTTTTGGAGCGCCTGCTGGACGGCCGGATCGAGATCTTCAAATTCGAGGCTCTTGCCTGGCTCTATACCTATCCGCTTCATCCTTGCGATTGTAGGCTGGTCTGTGATGTGCGGCGGATTGACCTTCATCAGCTCGGCAGCGTATGTGAAGTATTCCGAGGCGTTCATGGAGTTCACCTGATAGAGCGGCGGCGTCTTCGTATCTAGGCTTGGATCAATGGTAGAGTTGACCGGCTGTGGCTCCTTCCCCCACTGATCGAGGGGTGTGATCCTGTAGCCGTCCTGTATCCTGCGAACTGCCTCGTAATCTGCCACGCCGTTTGTCTGGGTGCGACCCAAGACCCGGACGTAGGGAGTGGGTGCGTCGATGCGTGTCACTCCATCAGGCAGTCTGCCGTTCCAGCACTGAGGCACGATGGCGAAGTCGCCTGCTGCCGTGCCAGTTGTGCGCTTCCCTGGCGCTGCAAAGGTGTCCGTCCACATATCGAGCATCTGAAGGATATAGTACCTTCCCCCTGTGTCAGGAGCTGAGACGATCATAGGGCCATCGGTAAGATTTAGCCAGGCCCATGAGTACAATGTGTCGAAGTTAGGTCTGACCACACGCGTATAGTTCGCCGACGGGAAGGAGCGCATGTGGGAGAACGAATTCATGGGGCCATAGCCTTCAACCTTTCCGGCTTCGAAGTTAGTCGCCTGTCGCCGTGTGATGTCCATGGTCACAAGCGGGTAGAAGTAGAGATATGCATCGAGGCCGATCTCATAGGCATCCCGGTCTATGGATATGCTACCCTCTGTCTCATTTGTGATGGTGCTGCCAACTTCATCTCCTTGAGCGATGGCAAAACCGCTCGCCAGAAGACAAAGCAAAGTCGCCGCTATCAAGGGCAACTTCATGCGGGTTAATTGCTTCATATTATCCCTCCATTAAATATTTTTTTTCTTTGGGGTATAAAATGCTGCAAATTATGTTTCTCTAACTCTAATTGACGCACTTATATGACGATAAACAATCAAGAGTTTTTTATGAACATTTTTTCGACTACTATTGATATCTGTTATATATATGATTTATCCTTTTGATGTGCAAGCTGGAGCATCCAGCATGGTCATTGGAGATCCTCAAGGCAAAGGCCTTGGGCAAGGAGACCGGAGACCTGTCCGCACTCGCCAACCCCGAGTCCGTGGACAACATCCCGCTCATTTAAATAGCGGGATATCACCCTCCCTTTTTTTATCGATAATAATCCAACTCAACTGCAGCTCCTCTCTCGCGAGTTCAATAAATATCCCGCGAAGCCCGCCGCCCACAGCGCAAAGGGATAAACGGCCATCCTTTCCATCCCTCCAGGCCCCAGGCCCATGTAGTTGTGTGAAACCATTAATAGGGAGGCCAGAAGGGTCAAAATTCCAAGCAGTATGGAAAAATAGCGCATCATGGACCTCTCTACTGCAGATGAAGCGATCGCAGCCAATCCTCCAAAAACGAACGCTAAAGAGGCGGAAGCATAATGGAGATAGAAATGATTCTCAGGAAAGAGGCCGACGCCCATTGCGCCTGCTCCCGCTAAGGCCATAAGGCCGGGAAATAGTCGTGTTTTAAGCTCCTTCCAGAGATAGAAGGAGGCGAATACTGCGCAAAGGCCTGCTACAAAGACGCTTAAATTGAAGATGAAGGATGAAGGCTGAAAGATCCGGCACTCTTCGCCTCGACATGTGGCGCCAAGGTCGCTGATATAGTTTTCCGATACGCTGTATCCGGGATACAGATCCTCCGACACATTCAGTCCTATTATGAACAGCACCATGCCGAAGAATAAGAGCGATCCGGCTAATGTGCAATTTGAAGGTCTCACACATTTTAAATGGATTTAATAGTTTATAAATACTGTCATTTACCTTTTTTGCCTTTATAATCTAATCACACCTTCGACGTTAATTATATATGTTAACCGCATATCTCCGCCAGCAAAAAAGAGATAGAAATGGCAAGACAAATCCAGTCCAGGTTGAATCCTTCGCTTTCTACTGCAAACACATCTGAGGAAGGAGGAAAGGAGCATAAGATCGGCGTCATCTCCGATACCCACGGCCTAGT
>CAZHNU010000019.1:0-18504 GCA_964534145.1 uncultured Methanotrichaceae archaeon
CATCCCCCTTGCAGCCGGAGTCATTACCAGAATAGTGGCTGCTTATGGCTCGAATGCTGTTGCTGGTTTTGGCATTGC
The DNA here is from genome assembly GCA_964534145.1 of uncultured Methanotrichaceae archaeon. Taxonomy (GTDB): domain Archaea; phylum Halobacteriota; class Methanosarcinia; order Methanotrichales; family Methanotrichaceae; genus CAWJYS01. The sequence goes on from CAZHNU010000019.1 coordinate 79, forward strand.
GACTCGAATAGATTCGTTTGCCCTTATAGTTATTATGGCTCTCGCAAGCGTGGTAGGTCCTTTTATCGGTCAGAATTGGGGCGCAGGTAAGTTCGATCGCATCAAATCTGGAACGAAATTCAGTTACCGATTTTCCCTGATATGGGGCTTGATTATGTTCATGGTGTTTGCATTTTTGGGCGGCACAGTAGGATCCATATTCAGCGATGATCCTGAGGTTATTTCAGTTACAGGCCTTTATCTGTCAATTGTTCCAATAGGATATGGCCTGTACGGGATTTTGGCAATTTCGACATCTGCAATGAGCGTATTAAAGAAACCAATGCACGCGGCAATTTTGACACTTACTCAAGCATTTATTTTGTACATCCCAATGGCTTATGTTGGATCTCTCCTGATTGGCCTTTGGGGCGTATTTCTCGCACTCCCTGTATCGTATTTAGTCTCAAGCGTTGTTGCAATTTATACGCTTAATCGAATTATAATGTATAGAGAGAAAACAGTCAAAAGAGTGATTGATCAAAAAATTATTCGAATCGATGCATAAAATTGACAGGAGGAGATAATACGAAAAAAATTAGACCCTGTGATGGGCATAGGGCGGTATCGTTCATGAGAGTCCCCTTTGCCCTGGGATTTGCGGTCATGGGCCTGCTGATTCTAATTCTCGGCAGCAACGTCCTGGCCGCCGATGAAAAAGCGGATACGCTTACAGTTGCCGCACTAAGCGGCGATCAGGGATTCCCCTCGCCCTACGGCCATTACCCGCATGGCGGAGGGTATATCATGATGAGCCTCATCTTCGACACATTGATATGGAAGGATCAGAACGGCTTTGTGCCTGCTCTGGCAGAGACATGGGAATATCTGCCGGATGAGAACGCCTATCTCTTCCACCTTCAAAAAGGCGTTACTTGGAACGATGGCGAGCCCTTCACCGCAGACGATGTGGCCTTCACCTTCCAGTATACCAAAGATCATCCCTATTCGCTGGTGGACTCAAGCATCGTTGATAAGGCGGAAGCCATAGACGAGAACACCGTTAAGATCGTCCTCACAAAGAGCTATGCGCCCTTCCTGGACCAGGTGGCAGGTGCTCAGCCCATCCTGCCTCTGCACATCTATAGGGATGTGAGCGATCCCGAGGACTACAAGGATGAAAAAGCACTTACTGGCACTGGCCCCTTCCGGTTGGTTGACTATGACCAGACACAAGGAACCTACTTCTACAAGGCCAATGAGGATTACTATCAGGGCTCTCCAGGGGTCAAGCAGCTCAAGTTCGTGAAGGTCAGCAATGAGATGGCGGCAGCATCCTTAAAGAAGGGTGACATCGACGCTGCCAGTGTGCCAGCTGAAACGACTGAACCACTGGAAAAAGAGGGATTTGATATCAAAGAGTCACACGACACGACTATGATCATGGCTATAAACCATAAAAAGGAACCATTCTCCGATGTCAGGTTCAGGAAGGCCATCTACTACGCCATCGATCGTCAGGCTCTGGTGGATACCTTCCTTCGCGGTTTCGGCTGTGCAGGCTGTCCTGGGATCCTGCCTTCGGACCATCCATGGTATAATCCCGACCAGGAGCAGTATCCCTTCGACCCGGCAAAGGCAGAGGAGCTGCTGAAGGAAATGGGATATTCCAAAGATGGTCAGTACTTCTCTAAGGACGGCGAGCCCCTGGAGATAGAGCTACTAATAGCCCCCACTGAAGAGCGCCTCGGAGAGCTGATCGAGCACCAGCTTGAGTCTGCCGGCATCGCGGTCAACCTGCGCAGCATGGATTTGAAGACCAAAGATAGCATGGTTGACGACTGGAAGTTCGACCTGGCAATAAACTATCACGGCGGCATGGGTGCAGATCCTTCAGTTCTAAACCGCATCATCATCGGAAAAGGGCTCTACAGCGCACGCTACGATGAGGATGCGCAGCTTGTCGATCTGCTAAAGGAGCAGGTTTCAGAGATGGATCCTGCCAGGCGCAAAGAGCTGGTCAGTCAGGCCCAGGAGATCATCGCATGCGACCTGCCGTCTCTGCCCTTGTTCTATATCGACTCCTTTTGGGCCTCTGATGACAAGGTGAGCTTCTACTATACTTACGGAGGAGTGGCCATGGGAACGCCAACGGCATTGAACAAGATGGCCTTTGTTTAAAATTGGATACTGCTGCGGCCCGATAAGCTGCAGTCAGTTCATTTTTTTAAAAATTGGGGTAGTATGGAAAAAATTACTGCAAAATAGTATCGATATCCTGCGACTTGATCGATCTTGCTATAGCCATCCTGGCAGCAAGTTTCTGAAGATATAAATTGAAGGGCTAATACCTTTTCTGTTTATAGATGCGAGCCATTCCAAAGTCAGAATGGCTTCAGTCTCAGAAGTGAGCACGACGTACACCGGTGTATATGATCTCATTCTGAAGGTTGCTGAAGGAGATAATTTTCAATGATCCTTTCTGCCATTTCTGCGAAATTATTATTAAATCTTCTCATTAATTGAATACGACATTATCAAAAAGTATTTATATCTCATAGACATGTCGATAAAGATATAGTCAAATGAAAAGAGACGAAAAGGTGAGAATGTGAAACTGGATCGATTTGCGGTAGCAATTCTGCTCATAATGGCCCTGCTCCCAGGAATGGCCCTTTGCGGTGGGGTGGACATGTACCAGCTGGGTGCTGATGCCGCGAACCATGCTATGGATGAGCTTGGATTCGAGAAGGGCGATGTGGATGTGCTGGCGCTCACAAATGCCGGATATCCAGTGGTCAATGGTCAGACCACAAATTTATGCCTGGATGCGATTATGGATATTTCAGGTTGCACCCCGGGCAAGGAGAACCTGGTCGATGTACAAAGTCCGCCATGGAAACCGCTATGGTTTGGCTTTTTTGACAAGAGCACCGGCAAGGCCCTCTACATGAAGGTAAACGCTAACGCTACAGGTTTTGATGTCCAGAAAACGGATAAAATAGACATTGACCACGTCCTGGCCAATAAGGATACATGGAAACCGGAAGTCTTCGATCACATGCTTCCTATCGCCAACATGTGGGCCCACGAAAATTCCACATACATATTCATGAAAGCGGTCGAGCTTCACGATCACCTCTGCCCTGGAATCTCCAGCGGCTTCTTGGAGGCGAAGTATGTCGAGGATAAGCTCCCGATTACCGACTATAATAACCAGAGCTACAAGGTTATAAGCTGTCCCAACTGGTGCAAAGAGGACTACTTCCTGGCAGCCTGGGACTGCACCCCCGGAAAGAGCGGCTTATTCGCCAAATACCTCACTACGGACGAAACCAATGCCTTGAAGAAAAAATACAATACAAGTGTAGCCGGAATATTCATTCGCTGGAATGCGTCGTCCAATTCGGGTGACGGGCTGGTGCTGGGGTTCGATCTCGACAAGGGCTTCGACATGAGCCACTCCGACACCTGGCCATCCTGGGCATGGAGGCTGAAGATGGACGAGATTCTGATGGACTCAGCCAACTCCCCCGAGGACTTCGTTTCTACAATAAAGGAGTTTCATCTGGAGAGCTTGAACGATCTCCAGGTCCTCCAGGGCGCAGGCATCAATCCTCTGAAGGTGCTGGGAGTTGAATCTTCTTAAACCGATTTGAGGAGGCAATCTTTTCCATCTTTTCTTTTTTTATGAAATTGCCAGAGATTATTAATACCCTATAAGCACGGTTGGCTCAAAAAGTATATATATCTTCATAGATATGTCTAAATCGATATGGTGGGAAGGATTAATCGAGTGAATAGTTGGATCGAAAAATAACCAACAGCGATATATGCATCGATATGGCGATTCTGATATAATGGCAACTGGTATCTTGAAGATGATTATGCTTCACATCATGAAGGATGGTGAGGCGTCCGGCTACGATATAATAAAGAAAGTGGAAGCGATTACCGGAAAGAAACCCAGCACGGGATCGATCTATCCGCTGCTAAAGAAGATGGAGCGAGAAGGCTGGATCTCAGGAAGGGCCGAAGATGGCAAGACCTACTACAGCCTGACTGAGGCCGGCAAAGAGCATGTTGCTCAGATAAATGAGGTTAAACATGATTTTATCAAAAAGCTCCATCAATCCATAGCCCTGGCCAGCGAAACGTTCGAAGATGCCGATGTGCAGGATCTCATGAAAGACATGCATGACCTTCACAGGGGGATGAGAGTTCCCGTAAAAGAACAGATGGAGCTGCTTGCCCCGCTGGTTCACCAGGTTGCAGATCTTCTGGAAACCGACACGGATCGAGAGAGGATCAGGTCTGTAATTCTAAGGGCCATAGATGAGCTAAAGAGGCTATAAAAAAAGCTATAATCAGAGACGGTTGGATTCAGAGATGGTTGGATTGAACAAAACGAAAACACAACAGATATTTGCAGAAGATAGACGAATTGAAGACTTAAAGCAAAATCCCAGAGGAGAGTTCCTTCAAGCCATACGTGAGAAAGATATAGCTCGCTGCCTCATTAAGACGGCTGAGATTCACGGCCATTTCTGTCCGGGAAGCGCTCTTGGCGTCATGGCCTCAGTGTACGGCCTGAATCTTCTGGGCCTGGATTCGATCTCTTCCGACGGACTGGAGGACCTCATGGCCGTTGTAGAAACAAATGCATGCTTTGCCGACGGAGTGCAGGCCGTATCAGGCTGCACCTTGGGGAACAACGCCCTGGTCTACCGCGATCTGGGACGGCTGGCAGTGACCTTCGCCATTCGAGAAAAGGAGACCGGAGTCCGCATAAGGGTTCGGCCCGATTTCAGCTCTAGTGTGGCCAAGGCCTCCCCGGAGTTCTATCCCCTCCTGGAAAAGGTCATCAAGAATCGAGAGGGCGGCGCAAGGGAAAAAGCAGCTTTCCGAAAAGCGGGGAGACAGGCGGCCTTTGCTATCATCCAGCTTCCCCTGGAGGAACTGTTTATAATCGAGACTGTTGTGCCTATGCTGCCTGAATACGCCCCAATTACAGAGAGCGTTGTCTGTTCAAATTGCGGCGAGATGATCATGGCCACGAAAGCAGTAGACGGTCTCTGTCTCATGTGTGCGGGGGAAGTCTATCGTCAGGTCGAGGGAAAGGGCATTGTCACCAAAGAAAGCCATAGATAGCCTGCTTTAACCAAGAGCTGAGCATGAAATCCCTGGTGGGGAAAAAAGTGGATACGACAGATATTACATGCAAAAATCAATGTGATGGACAGAATAGACATAAGAAGGGAAGGAGCAGCTTCTGGATGCAAGACCCACAGCTCGTTTTCAGGGAGCTGAATTTAAAGGAAGGGGATTGCGTTCTCGATCTGGGCTGCGGGCCGGGGGATTACTCCGTTCGAGCTTCACAGCTTATCGGTAATTCCGGCATAGTGTACGCGCTGGATAGAAATCATGATGCAATTGTTGATTTAAGGGATAAGTTCGTCTCTGTTGGATTAAAGAATATCAAGGCTGAGGTCTGTGATATTACCGGTCCTCTGCCGGTCAAAGATAGCAGTGTCGACATTTGTTTCATATCTACCGTACTCCATTCCCTCAATCTAACCGATATAGAGAAAACTTTATTTTGCGAAATCGAGCGCGTTTTAAAACCTTCTGGGCGAGTGGCAATTATCGAATGCAAAAAAGAAGCCCAGCCGTTTGGCCCACCAATTGATATGCGCATATCACCCGAAGAGCTGGAGGGAACAATAACACAATATGGCTTTGAGAGGATATCCCAGAGTGATCTTGGATACAATTACCTGATTCAGTTTAAAAAGGCTTCTGGGAATTTGCCCGATCCATGTGGACAAACATCCGGCGACATTGTGCTGCGACCGGTTGGGATTATAAAAAACAAGATCGAGAAACCATTCCTTGTTGCCGGCGGCGATGGGCTAAAAATGCAGGGCGATCTCGAAGACGCCTTAGGGAAGATTGATGAGATGCCCGAAGAGATTTCGAATATCATCATCGATGAGGGTCTGGCTGGAATTCTCAACGGAATCGAAGAGTATTCTCATCTTGTAGTTTTATATTGGGCGCACAAAGTCCCCGAAGAGGGCCGATCGCTCACCAGGGTGCACCCCATGGGCAGAGAAGACATTCCTGAAAAAGGCATTTTTTGCACCTGCAGTCCTGCGAGGCCCAATCCCGTGCTTACGACCGTCGTCCGTCTGAAGGAACGAAAGGGAAACGTGCTGGAGGTCCTCGGCCTCGACGCTGTTGATGGAAGCCCTGTTATCGATATCAAGCCGTACGTCAAGGATTTTTACCCACAGGAAGAAGTGCGCATCCCTGAATGGATGCAGCAGCTTCAAGAAGAGGTCAGCAGGGTTAAATCACGGAAAAAAGCGCAATTTTAACTAATATTTTTATAAGTTGGCAAAATTTGTAGGAGGAGTTAACATGGGAATAATCCGGCCAATTAAAGGGAATGACAGGGCTTTGTCCTTAAAATTCCCATTTGCCTTCGGATCCGCGGTTTTGGGCCTGCTACTTCTCATTCTCTGCAGCCCTGCCCTGGCTTCCGATGAGACGATAGATGTGTTTACTATCGCAGACCCAACGGGCGATTGGGGATATCCCTCTCCTTACGGGCATTACCCAAGAGGGCCAGGATATGTAATGATGAGCATGATCTTCGATACACTGGTATGGAAAGACCAGAACGGCTACGTTCCGGCTCTGGCGGAGAGCTGGCAGATGGAGGATAATGCATACGTCTTCAACCTGAGAAAGAACGCGACCTGGCAGGACGGAGAGCCTTTCACTGCTAAGGACGTGGTTTTCACCATCGATTACACCAAGGAGCATCCCTATCCGCTGGTAAGCCCAAAACTCGTGAAGTCTGCAAAGGCTCTGGACGACTATACCGTTAAGCTCTATCTGAACGGCTCTTATGCCCCATTCATCGAGATGGTTGCTGGAGCGCTTCCCATACTTCCTGAGCATATCTACAGCAATGTGGCCAATCCCGCCGAGTTCCTGGAGGATGAAGCCTTAACCGGCACGGGTCCCTTCAAGCTGGTTGATTACGACAAAGCCCAGGGGACATACCTCTACGAAGCCTATGACGACTACTACCTGGGCGCTCCAAAGGTCAAGCAACTCAGGTTCGTAAAGGTCAGCAATGAGATGGCGGCTGCGGCACTGGAGAAGGGCGATGTCGACGCTGCAACCGTTCCTCCCGAGAAGGCTGAGGATCTGGAGGGTATGGGCTTTGATGTCCTGAGAGGTTCACACGACAGCATTAGCAAGCTCATGGTCAACCACAGGAAGGAGCCCTTCTCCGATGCCAGGTTCAGGCAGGCCCTGTACTACGCCATTGATAGACAGGCCCTTGTGGATACGGTCTTGCGCGGCTACGGCATCGTCGCCAGCCCCGGCCTCCTGGCCCCTGATAACGATTTATTCAATCCCAATGTGGAGACATACGATTATGATTCGGCCAGGACCGGGGAACTTCTGGAAGAGCTGGGCTACACCAAGGACGGCCAGTACTTCACCAAAGACGGCGAGCCCCTGGAAATGGAGATGCTGGTCACGGCCACCGACGAGCGGGCAGGAGAGATGATAAAGCAGCAGCTGGAGCAGGCTGGGTTCAAGGTGACTCTTAGAAGCCTTGACTCCAAGGCACGGGACAGCCTGGTTTCTGAGTGGGACTTCGATCTGGCCTTAAACAGCCACGGAGGAATGGGAGGAGATCCTGAAATCCTGAGCAGGCTGATAGGCGAAGGATTTTCGTTTAACAGCGCCCGTTACTTTGAGAACCAGGAGTTAAACGATCTCTTAAGCCGGGAGGTTTCTGAGATGGACCCCGATCGCCGCAAGGAACTCATAGATGAGGTTCAGGTGATTCATGCTCAGGATCTGCCGACGCTGCCCCTTTACTATGCTGATTCCTACTGGGCGCACGACGACATGGTAAACATGTATTACACCAAGCGGGGAATCGCCATGGGCACACCCATAGCGCAGAACAAGCAGTCATTCGTGAAATAAAAATGTTATACTGGGGCGAGAATGCTTGGAAAAACAGCCATCTTGCCCTCCTAATTTTGGAATTGTCTTCAGGATGAAATTGTATTTTGCAAAAAGGTGAGGGGAAAAGTGGTTGGAGGCATAAAGGCCTTTGTCATTCAATAAAGCAGATCTCCGGCCTTATGCCCCTTTCTCTCTTATCTGCCGGAGCGGTACAACCATCGGACAATCGCGGCTATCATTGCTGCCGTTTGTGCTTTTAACTGCCGCCTCCACCCTGTAAACCGAGGCTATGTTCTCGGCTGTGATTACCGACGCCGGATCACCCGTGGCCACGATCTTTCCCTTCTTCATCATTATGATGCGGTCTGAGAAGGTCGAGGCAAGGTTTAAATCGTGCAGCGCCATGAGGGCGGTTATCTCCCTTTTTTTGACCACATCCCGAATTATGCTCATGACGTCGAGCTGGTGCCAGATATCAAGGCTGCTGGTAGGCTCGTCCAGCAGCATGACCTCCGACTCCTGGACGAGTGCTCTCGCAATGAGCACCTTTTGCTGCTGGCCGCCGGACAGCTCGTTGAAGTTGCTCATGGCCAGCCCTTCGATGTTCAGCAGCCTCAAGACGTCCCAGACCTTTTCCTCGTCATTTTCGCTTCCCATCCAGCCGATATGAGGCCTTCGGCCCATGAGGATCGTGTCGAAGACGTTTGTTGGAAAGACGCGAACCGAGCTTTGAGGCACATAGGACAGATACTTTGCCACGTCCATCCTCGTCATCTTTGTAACGTCCTTGCGATCGATGAGGATGCTCCCTCCTTTGGGAGAAACAATCCTGTCGATGCACTTGATGAGAGTGGACTTTCCCGAGCCGTTGGGGCCGACAATAGACACCAGCCTCGCTGGAGCTATCTCGAAGTTCACGTTGTCCAGGATCGGATGGCTGTTGTAGCTGAAGGCCAGATCCTTGGCCTGAAGCTTGATCATCATGTCCAGAACTCCTTTCTCTTGCCCTTCATCATGAGATATATGAAGAACGGAACTCCCACAATGGATGTCATGATCCCTGTCGGAATGATGGTCGGAGCGATCATATTCATTCCCACGGCGTCGGCCGATATGAGGACCAGGGCTCCTAGCATTCCTGAGGCGGGTATCAGAAAGCGGTGGTCGCCGCCGATGACCATTCGGGCCATATGAGGCGCAACAAGGCCGATGAATGCGATTGTCCCCATGAAGCAGACAATCGTTGCGACCAGAAGGCTTGTGACGACCATTATGAATATCCTTGTCTTCTCGGCGTTCACGCCGATGCTCTTGGCGGTCTCATCTCCGGCTGTCATGATGTTTAGGTCCCAGGCCTTTGACATGAGGAGCGGGAAGCATAAAATGAAGATTACCAGCAGCAGACGGGAGTTGGTCCACGTGAAGGCGGCCAGGTCGCCCATGCCCCAGTTTGTCATCAATCGCAGCTGCTCGTCCGAGGCGAAATACTTGAGAAGCTGGCTGAACGCTGTGAAGAAGTAGTTCACGGCAATTCCCGCCAGGACCAGGTTCTCTGAGGTGGCTCCCTTTATGGCTGCTAGAGCGATGATAAAGAGAGAGCAAAGCAGGGCGAATACGAAGGCATTGCCGACCAGGAGGTAAGGTCCCCCAAATATGGTGACGCCCAAAACAGCTGCGACAGATATCCCGAACTGCGCCCCTGCGGTGATTCCGAGGGTAAACGGGCTTGCCAGCGGATTTTTAAGAACCGCTTGCATCACGCACCCGCACATTCCAAGGCCAAAGCCCGCCATGATCCCTCCTACGATGCGAGGAAATCTTATGTTCCAGACCACTCGCGAGGTCAGGGTCTCAACATGGAAGTAGGTGGGAAGGAAGCGCTCAAGCAGGGCATAATAGGCCTCTGTAACTGAGATATTGAGAGGTCCGAGGGTGATGATTATCCCCGTGAGAAGGATGAGCAGGCCGAGCACTCCCAGCACGAAAAAGATCCTGACAAACTTGAACCTGTCGTGAGCCTCCTCCATAATGCTCTTCTTTCCCGCCCTCCTCGACCTGGACAGGTTCTGTTCAGGCTTGCCGTGGTAGAAGACCGATTTGAAGTCCGTCATTTAATCTACAGCCGCCCTGGAAAGTCCCACCAGCATGGGAATATCTGCAGTCTTCGTTCCGTTGTCCGATCCGGTCGAGACGACTATCAGGTTCTTCTCCTTGGCAATCTCAGTTAAGGTCTGGAACTCGCGCAGCTTCAGAGCGCTCGGCTTGTTCTCGTACATGGTGGCAGCATCGTTCATCATCTGCGAGGCCTGGAACTCTCCCTCCGCCAGAATTATCCTGGCCCTCTTCTCCCTCTCGGCCTCCGCCTGACGGGCAATTGCTCGAAGCATATTCTCCGGGAGGGCAACATCCCTCATAGTGACCATTGCAACACGCATCCCCCAGGGCTCGGTGGCAGTATCCAGGATCTCCTTAATTCGCTTATTGAGATCGTCCCTGTCCGATAGAATTGTATCCAGCTCATTTTGGCCAAGAATGTCCCTCAAGGTGGTCTGCGCCAAAAGCAGCGTGGCAGCCTCATAGTTCTCAACCTCTATGATGGCCCTTGTCGCATCCGTCACCTTGTAGTAGATGACAGCGTCAACCTCCAGCGTAACGTTGTCACTGGAAATAACAGTCTGCTTCGGCACATCAAGCTCTCTTACCCTCATGTCCACGCGGACCATCTTGTCCATTAGAGGAATGAGTAGAAACATGCCGGGGCCTCTCTCCTTTTTAATCTTGCCCAACCGAAATATCACCGCTCGTTCGTATTGTTTCACCACCCTGACGCTGGCGGCTACAGCGACTATCAAAATGACCGATCCTATGAGGAGGGGTATGGATACCAATACTACCCCCTCCTAGGCAGGAACATCCTGGCCTTTTTGCCAGGATATTCTGGCCTGCTTGGAGCGCCGATTCATGGTAAATCCCCCGTTATCGGGCACAAGCTTTTGAGACAGGAACTCCCGCAGCTGCGGCTCTTTATCTTCCGGCACCTCGCGCATCTCCTTCCAGCTGGCGACTGCCTCATCTATGCTGGCGTAATGCTCACTCGCCTCCCACGTAACGATCTTGACATCGGCGTAGATGCCCATGTCTGCAAGAAGGTTAACAATCATGAGGTAGTCTGGCGGTCGGTTTAAGGCTTTGCGGCGGTGGCCCGGCATCAAAAACTCCTTGAAGCCGTCGTCCCTCCTTCGGTCGGCAAAGGTGAAGATGCATACAGCCCTTTTGGCGATGCTGTTCATCTTTGAAAGCGCAGCCTCCAAATCGAAGACCCCCAAAGAGTTTGAGGATATAACAACATCGTGCTGGGGCATCTCATCAGGTACGACATCCTGCCAGCTCTTATGGATGATGTTGATATTGGCAATCCCCTCTGCATCCATATTCTCCTTCAGGCAGGCCAGCATGCCGCTGGACTGGTCAAGGGCTGTCACGCTTTTGGCGATTTTGGCCATGGGGATGGCAAGCCTTCCGGTGCCAGCTCCCACATCCAGAACCGTCTCTTCAGGCCTAAGATCCAGAAATGCTACCTGGCTTTGTGCCCTCTCCTTGTGGCGCATGACCCTGCGGTTGAACTCTTTTGCCTTCTGGTCCCAGTGAGCGCCGGGGTTTTCGCCATGATGGTGAAAGCCGTTGTGGTGAACGGCCTTCCACATTTCGTTCCAGTTGATGATTCCTGTCATTTCCGACACCTATTTCTGGCTATCCAGGTACTCTCTGGCCCACACAAGATAGTCGGCATACTCTGTAAAGACGTCGTCAACGCCAAGGAAGGCCTTGAATATCTCGTTGCCCTCCGCTTCCAGGTCCAGGTCCTTGAACTCCTCGGGGTGCATGACCTTGGCCATGTACATCATGTTGAGGAGGCTTCTGTCTGCCGGCTGGCCGCGGCAGTGGGGTGAGAAGCAGTTGTAGACGTTACCGTTTTTGATCGCACTGATGGACTGAAGCTCAGGGCAGTTCTTGATGAAATCCAGGCCGGTGTTGTTCCCAGAGTCGCCATTTGTGATGAAGATATAATCCGGATCCCATGCAATTATCTGCTCCAGCGCCACGTTGACTGTGGAGCCGTTGATCTCTGAGGCTACGTTATTGCCGCCGGCAATATCCAGCGGGTCGTATTCCGGCTCGGTTCTGGTGAAGTCTCTGCCTTCCTTGGGGTCGTAAAAGCCCTTGCTTGCTCCGCGAGATGCAAAGTAGACCTTGGGCTTCTCGTCGTCGCTCATTTTATCAGTCACCGATTTTACGAGGTTAATCTCTCCATCAAGGAACTCGACAAGCTCATCGGCCTTGTCTTCAACATCCAGTGCCTGGCCGGCCACCTTTATGCTTGTGAAGCATCCGCCGTCATCGAAGTTCCAGCCGGACCCGCCCAGCACGACCACTGGGCAGCCGATCTTTTCCTCAAATGCCTCGGCGTCTTTGAGGCTTCCACAGAAGATTATGTCGGGCTTTAAAGCTGCTATCTGCTCGAAGTAGATATCGTAGCGCGTGCTGATCTCGGGGAGGTCCGGCAGGCGGCCGTCAAGAATTGTGTGGTAGCAGTCCAGGCACCCTTCAGTGAATGTCTCAAAGGTAGTTGGACAGAGGCATGATTTAGTGGCCTGCTCTCCCCCTATTAGCTTATCGCCGTATCCGAGAGCAATGATGACTCTGGCCTCATCCGGTGACCTTGTAATTATCCTCTCCACGGGCTTATCCAGCGTTATCTCTCGACCTTGAGTGTCAGTAAAAGTTTTTGGATAGGATGCCATTGCCGAAAAGCTCAAAAAAAATATCGAGCACAACAATAATAATAATAGCAGTGGTTTATTCAGCAAATTGCGTTTTTGCATTCCTGCGTCTCTCCTAATCTCTTGCAGCATTATTGGCGAGGCTTTTATGATTGCCTAAATCCCAAATGATTGCATGTCTAGTGTTAATTTATCTATTCTATTTAAAACTTTGCGCTAATCAATTAAATTGAGGTCATATAATTTCAGAATACATTTAATTTTCTATCGTTAACAATATAAAAAATATAATACGATGTCATGGGGACACGACGCATGACATCCTATTCCTACAATACCCTAGCTCTGGCTATCCAGGTACTCTCTGGGCCACACCAGATAGTCAGCGTACTCTGTGAAGACGTTGTCCACGCCCAGCAGGGCCCTGAAAATCTCGTTGCCCTCATCTTCCAGGTCCAGGTCCTTGAACTCCTCGGGGTGCATGACCTTGGCCATGTACATCATGTTGAGGAGGCTTCTGTCTGCCGGCTGGCCGCGGCAGTGGGGTGAGAAGCAGTTGTAGACGTTACCGTTTTTGATCGCACTGATGGACTGAAGCTCAGGGCAGTTCTTGATGAAATCCAGGCCGGTGTTGTTCCCAGAGTCGCCATTTGTGATGAAGATATAATCCGGATCCCATGCAATTATCTGCTCCAGCGCCACGTTGACTGTGGAGCCGTTGATCTCTGAGGCTACGTTATTGCCGCCGGCAATATCCAGCGGGTCGTATTCCGGCTCGGTTCTGGTGAAGTCTCTGCCTTCCTTGGGGTCGTAAAAGCCCTTGCTTGCTCCGCGAGATGCAAAGTAGACCTTGGGCTTCTCGTCGTCGCTCATTTTATCAGTCACCGATTTTACGAGGTTAATCTCTCCATCAAGGAACTCGACAAGCTCATCGGCCTTGTCTTCAACATCCAGTGCCTGGCCGGCCACCTTTATGCTTGTGAAGCATCCGCCGTCATCGAAGTTCCAGCCGGACCCGCCCAGCACGACCACTGGGCAGCCGATCTTTTCCTCAAATGCCTCGGCATCTTTGAGGCTTCCGCAGAAGATTATGTCGGGCTTTAAAGCTGCTATTTGCTCGAAGTAGATATCGTAGCGCGTGCTGATCTCGGGAAGGTCCGGCATGCGGCCGTCTATAATCGTGTGGTAGCAGTCCTCGCATCCTTCGCATTCATTTTCACTTCCCGCACCGCCTGATGGGCAAAGGCATGTTTTTGTGGCCTGCTCTCCGCCTATTAGCTTGTCGCCGTATCCGAGAGCAATGATGACTCTGGCCTCATCTGGTGACCTTGTAATTATCCTCTCCACAGGCTTATCAAGAGTTATTTCTCGGCCCTGAGTGTCCGTAAAAGTCTTTGGGTAGGATGCCATTGCCGAAAAGCTCAAAAAAAATATAGAGCACAACAGCAATAATAGTAGCGATTTATTTATTAAATTGCTTTTATGCATTCGTCTCTCTCCGCTCCTAGCGCGCTGCAAACGAGTGAACCGTAGATATTCACCCTTATCCGATGCAGATACACGATTCGTGTTAATTATTATGATATATTTAAAACTTTGCGCCAATAGATTAAATATAAAACATAACATCTCTGAAAGCATTGCTTAAATGATCAAAAAATATATCAAAAAAATTAATATTGGACCAACCCACCATACGCCTTGACCTTCATTACTGCCCTGTCGAAGACAACCAGGCTTAACGGCAACAAGATGATCGAGAACAATACCAGTGGAAGAATCTCTGGAGCTAGCTCCGCCATTGAATACCCCTGTAAAAGGGCGTGCCTCATGCCGTTAACGGCATAGGTCATGGGCAGGAGGTGGGATATGCCCTGCATCCACGCCGGGAAAACCTCAATTGGAAAGAGCACGCCTCCGAAAAGCTCGGATGTGCCCATGAGGAGCATGTTTATCGGGTCTCCTCTCTTGAACACCATTATGAAGCTTGCAGATAATATTCCGATACCGCTGAAGCAGATGATGGTTAGAACCAGTATCATCAGGGCTCCCGGGATATTGGCGCTGGACATGTTTACTCCGAGAAGCATGCCGATCAATAGGTAAAGCAAGACCCTGAATGAGGCGAAGATGAAGCTCCATAAAGACGAAAGCGCGATTATGCTCGATGTGCTGGTGGGCGTCACAAGCATCGCCTCCATAGTCCCCATCATCTGCTCGTCGCGCACGCTCTCGGAGAAGCTTCGAAGCGAGATCATGAGATAGCCGGAGAATGCCATTCCTATCAGGACAAATGAGAAGTAGTCCCCTCCGTAGGATGCAAGGTACTGTGATCCAGCATCTCCCATCATCTCGGCGATGAAGTAATAGGTGAGGATGTTGAAGAGCATGAAGAACAGCCTCAGGAAGAAATCGAACTTATAGCTCATCTGCAGCAAGTAGCCCCTCTTGATAAACCAGAGAGCCTTTTCAAACATCAATTGTCCTTCCATCAAAATCCCTTTCTCCTCATCATCCCAAATCCCCTGCCGCGCGCCCCGCCTCTGCCGCGTGCGTCCGGATACTGCGAAAAAACCTGGTCCTCAAATTGCTTGCCCGTGTAGTGCGCAAACACGTCGCAAAGCGTCGAGCTGCTTCCAAGGCTGCTCTTAAGGTCCGCCGGACTTCCAATGGCCTTTATCCTGCCATCGTCCAGAATCGCGATTCTGTCGCACAGCTGCTCGGCCTCGTCGAGCTGATGGGTGCAAATGAAGACTGTTTTGCCCCGGTCGTTTACGATATGCTCCTTGATGAAATCCCTCAGGTTTTTAGCGGCTCCAGGGTCAAGGCTTCTGGTGGGCTCATCCATGAAAAGGACGGCAGGGTCGTTTAGCAGCCCCCTGGCGATGGCCATGCGCTGTTTCATTCCGGCCGAGTAGTTCAGGAACATCTCGTCCGCTCTGTTCTTCAGGTGAACGACGTCAAGCAGCTCCTCAACCCTTTTTTTGGCATCGATTGATTTGATGTTGTGGAGTGTGGCAAAAAACTGCAGATTCTCTCTCCCGGTGAGCCTCCAATAGAAGCTTCGCTCGTCGGTTGTGACGAATCCCAGGGATTCTCGGACGCGCTCGCTTTCCTTCACTACATCGTAGCCGTTGACATATGCTTCTCCCTCTGTTGGCAGGATCAGAGTGCATAGTATCTTTATAAGCGTGGACTTACCCGCTCCGTTGGGCCCGAGAAGGCCTAAAACCTCACCCTCCTTGACGCTCATGCTCACTGATTCAAGAGAGGTTATCATGTCGTTTTTGTGCGGACTGGCTATATATTCGCCAAAGCTTTTTTGCAGCAAAAACCTTTTTGTGAGATTACGGGCCTCAATGGAATATGCTGTGATATTACCACATCCAGGAGATGCTTAGTCCTTGCCGCATTCATAATGCGATAGTATTCGACGAGCATTCTTCCAGCCATGAATAGGATCGATTATATGCATAATTCTTCTAATTTTTATTCGCGTATATAAGACTATTTTTCATCCAATTAGTTGGTAAAACGTACGGCCGCCTGAGATGAATAAATAGCCTTTATCATAAAGGAAATATTAACAATCGAGAATTAGTAATACAATTATCAGTAAAATTCATAAATAGGGACTTTTTAATGATGCCCTAATAGGAGGTATTCTAACGAATAAGCAAAAGATATCGATCGCCATAGCCTTATTCCTGGTGCTTGTTCCTGGATTAGCGCTGGCGGACAATGCGGTTATGGAGGAGCTTGGCTCAAAGGCTGCAAAGGCTGCGATGGAGCAGCTCGGAGTCGAAAAAGGGGACACCGATGTCCTGATTCTTACCAGCGCAGGGCATGCAATCGTTGACGGCAAGACCACCCAGGCGGCAATCAAAGGCCTGGCGGCAGAAAGCGGCAACAGCATCGGTGATGCCAACCTCTTCCAGGTGCTCCGGCCCTACTGGAAGCCTGTCTGGTTCTACTTCTTCAACAAGGCCAATGGAGAGGCCGTTTACATGGAGGCAGATAGTCCGGCCCTTAACAAGAGCCTGGATGAGTTCAAGGCTCTGACAGACGACCAGGTATTCAGCAAGGTATCCAAGGCCAACGTGGACATCGATTACCTGCAGAACCATACCGACGAGGGTAATGCAACCTTCAACGATAAGGCCTTTAACGGCAACGAGTTCTCGCTGGCTGGCATATCAAATGTGTGGGCTCGCGGAGGTTCTTTCGACTTCATACAGGCCACCTGCTTCCACGACCACCTCTGCCCCGGAGTGACAAGCGGACAGTTCCTGGCCAAGTACGTCGAGGGGAAGCTGCCCATAAACAACATCTCAGCCGAGAGCTACAAGGTCATTGCCTGTCCTCAGTGGTGTAAGGACGACCTCCTGCAGATGCGCTGGGATGCAACGCCCGGAAAGAGCGGCATGTTCGTCATGGCCCTGACGGATGCTGAAAAGAAGGCAGTGCCCAACATTGCCGGAATTTACATCCGCTGGAACGATACGGCCAAGCAGGGCGACGCACTGGCTCTGGCATATAACTTCAGCGCGGTGCAGTTGCCTCAATGGAACGGCCCGGCCTGGGGATCCAAGCTGTACCAGGACGTTGTGCTGATGGACTATGATGATACGCCTGAGGCCTTCATATCCATCATAAAGGAGTTCAATGTGGATGCTGCAAAGCTGGCCATGATGCAAAATGTCGGCATGCATCCGCTGAAGGTAGCCGGCGTGATGTAGATATCGAAATCGTGTCAATGCTGCCGGGGGCGGCAGCAGCAATTTTTTAAATAATAAATTATTTTAATGATATGTCATGCAGGAGCATATAGAGATGAAATTGGTAATCTGCGGAAAAGGCGGATGCGGAAAGAGCACCGTATCGGCAATGATCGCCCAGGAGATTGCATCCAGGGGAGAGAAGGTTTTAGTTGTGGATACCGACGAGTCCAACTTCGGGCTCTACAAGCAGCTCGGCCTGCCCCGGCCCAAGGATTTCATGGACAGCTTCGGCGGCAAGCGGGGGCTTGGAGAACGGATGAGAAGGTCCCGGAGGGGAGTGGGCGAAAAGAGACCAAGCCTTCTTGAGGATTTTGCCGTCGAGGATATACCGGCCGAGCTGATTGTAGGTGATGACGGAATCAGGCTGGTGGCCATAGGAAAGATCCATGATTATGGCGAAGGATGTGCTTGTCCCATGGGAAGACTGGCCCGCGAGTTCATAGAAAAGCTGAAGGCCGATGGCATGCACGTAGTTGTGGATACTGATGCAGGCATAGAGCACTTCGGGAGGGGCGTTGAGGTCGGCTGCGATAAGATTGTTGTGGTCATCGACCCGAGCTTCGAGTCGGTCCAGCTCTCACGAAAGATTGCGGAAATGGGGGCCAAGATCAACAAGCCCGTGTTCTTCCTGCTCAACAGGATGAACGAGGACGCTTCAGCGCTTAAAGAGCTTGTGGACGGGGAAAAGGTCATAGGCTCTCTTCCCTACAATCGAGATGTCTTTTTGGCCTGCCTCAAGGGGAGCCGGGTTCCCCTAACCGAGGAAATGAGGCCCATTGTGGGAAGGCTCCTGGCGGAGTAGCTCCTCCGGGCCTTCTATCAGGCCGGTTAATGCATTTCGATTAAGACATTTCGATTAAGACATTTCCATTAGGACATTTCCA
>CAZHNU010000019.1:18604-52409 GCA_964534145.1 uncultured Methanotrichaceae archaeon
GACATTTCCATTAGGACATTTCCAATTTGCATCTCCATCACCTACTCGATAATTTTTCTAAAGCTAAGCGATGCCACGGCAAACACCGCCAAGTCGAAGACGACAATGGCCGCAACATCGATTGCGAGATGGCTGATATCCCCGCTGATCATCAGGCCCCTCACAGCATCAACAGCGTAAGTCAGCGGATTTAATACGGCAACGAATTGGAGCGCAGGAGGCATCATCTTTATGGGATACAGGGCATTGCTGGCGAAGAAAAGCGGCATGATCAGTGCCTGGCCGAGGCCCATGAAGCGCTCTCTTGTCTTCATGATCGATGCCACAAAGATGGAGATAGCGGCAAATCCGCCTGAGATGAGGAATAATATTAGAAAAGCTGTAATAATGTAAAGCGGATTTGGAATGAACCTGACTCCCAGCAGAATGGCCACGGGAAAAATTATCAGTGCCTGGACAACGGCTCTGACGCCTGAAGCGACAGATCGGCCTATGACGGTCGCATATCTGGATGCAGGCGCTACGAGAAGCCTTTTTAAAATTCCCGTCTCCCTTTCCCAGACAATTGTAAGTCCGTAAAAGACGGATACAAATATGGTGGACTGCAGCAGCACTCCGGGAGTAATATAATCGATGTAAGGTATGCCGCCGGTGGGAATGGCGTTTACACGAGACATGACAGTTCCAAAGACACCCAGCCATAAAATCGGCTGAATGGCCCTGGTGTATATCTCCGTCCTGTCGTGCCTGAGCCGTCTCATCTCAAGCTCGATCATCGCAAGCATTTCCCTGATAGAATCATTAACCGTCATTGAAAAACCACGCCGATCGTCTAAGTTCTCTTCCTTCCTAATTCGGTTTCTGGCTTTCCATGCCTTTGAAATGGAGTTTCCCCGCATATTTCAAGAATACATCGTCGAGGTTTGGTTTGACGATTGATATCCTCTTAAAAGAGACTCCTTCTCCCATTAAAATATCGATGATAATTGGCAGTGCCGTCTCGCCGTCCTCAACAGCGATATCAAGATGCAAGTCTTGAAGGACGACATTCATGACAAAGGACAAATCCCTGATTTCCTTCAGGATTCTTTCGTCAATGCCGGCCCAGCCGTCAAAATAAAGCTGAAGGATCTCGCTCCTCAAAGACTGCTTAAGCTCGCCTGCTGTCCCGGTTTTAACGATTTTGCCCCTATTTATAATGGCGATCTCATCCGAGTAGAGGTCGGCCTCATCCATATAGTGAGTGTTGAAGAAGACGGTTGTTCCGTACTCCTTCTTAAAGGATATCAGGTTTTTCCAGACTGCATTTCTGGCTGACGGATCCAGGCCGATCGTCGGCTCATCCAAAAACAGGATCTTGGGCTTCACGAGCAGGGCACACGCGATCTCAAGCCTTCTCACCATTCCGCCCGAATAGGTTTTAACCATGTTGTGTGCAACATCCTCGATGCCCATGCTCTGGAGGGCATCCCAGATGGCCTCTTTTCTTTTGCTTGGAGGAACGCTGTAGATCTTGGAGTAGATAAGGAGATTCTCGTAACCGCTAATGTCAGCCCATACGCTGGTTTCCTGAGGCACGTAGCCTATGATCCGTCTGACCTCGGAGTCATTCTGGACGACGTCGTAGCCTAGATCAAACGCCTGCCCTGAGGTCGGGCGAAACTGTGTGGTAAGTATTCTCATCAACGTGGTTTTGCCCGAGCCGTTCGGGCCCAGGAAGGCGAAAACCTCTGCAGCCTTAACCTTTAAATCGATTCCATCCAGGGCCTTTATTTTGCCGTCATAAACCTTGGTCAGCTGCCTGACATCAATCGCAAGCACCATGTTTACCTACCAGCAATGCCTTACTTCCCGTCTCACGTTCTATTATGGACATCGTGCTACGATATTCCGGTATCGTATAAGAAATCTGCTATATCGTATTTGCTGCGTCTGGCAAGGTAAGAATGGAGCCACTAATAACGGCTAATACGATAATAATATATCAAATAAAAAGAACATTGAGCAAATTTTTTAATAAATCAAAAGATTTAAGTAATACTTAATAAGCATAAAATGCCCATTTAATAGGTGATTTCAATATGCCGATAAAAGAAATGCGCACATATTGCGCTCTATTGCTATTGATTCTATTTGCCTCTGCTCTGTCCTTTTGTGCCATGTCCCAGCTGACTGAGGAAAACGGGGCAAAGCCAGTTAACATGACAGAGACCGATGCAAACGGCAGCTTCATTTTCAGCCACCTTGCACCGGGGACCTATAATCTGACCGCACATAGAATAATCCTTGGGGCCATGCATTACATGGGTGACGCCAGCGTCACCGTTCCCGGAAACGACAGCAATGTGACCATTAAGGTAGTAAGGGCGGATGATACTCATTTTGCCAGTTTCCAGAATGCCACTGTCAACCTGACCCCGGGAAATTGCAGCATTACGGGACTGGTCCTGGGAGCCAACCGGCCCGGGGCTGAGCCCAAAGAGATACCCTACGAGGAGACACAGGTGAAGATCACGGCTGCAAAATGGGGATAACTGATCTTCCATGCCATTGCTATCAAAATGCTTTGGAGCCCTACTGGCCTTTCTCCTTTTCTTGGTTCCAGCCACAGCACTGCAGAGTGTGCCGGGAGACCTTGACGGAGACATGATTGTATCCGATGATGAGATTGTCAGAGCCGAGGAGAACTTCGACAGCGGGAACATCACAGAGCAGAGCTTTTCTGAGATCAGGCATATCCATGAAGCCTATCCCATAACGGTGACCGACACCCACGGACGGACCGTTACCATCTACCAGCCTATCAAGACGGTGGTCTGTGACATCTCCCATCACCTGGAGACGCTGCGCACATTGAGGGTCCCGGCGAGCATGGTGATAGGCGGGCCGGAGAATATTGACATCTATTCAACCTTCCCCGAGTACAAAAACCTGACTCCGGTGGGAAGCTTCTACGAGCCAAACGTTGAGAAGATGATAGAGCTGCACCCCGACCTCATTCTGGTCCATCCCGGAACCGGCAGCGGAACCTTTGGGGCATATATCGGCCCGCTCCTTGAGCAGCTGGAGGGTGCAGGGTTGACGGTGGCCTGCTTCGCCTGCAGCCGCCCTGAGATCTACACCGAAGAGGTGGAAAAGCTGGGAAAGCTCTTCGAGCACCAGGAAGAAGCCAGCAGGTTCATATCCTTTTATGATGGCGTCCTCTGCTCCGTCGAAGAAAAGGTCAAGGTCCTGCCGGAGACGGAGAAGCCCCTTGTCTACAGCGAGAACCGTCCCTATCGAGCATCTAATCTTGACATTCCTCCAATCCAGGCCGCCGGCGGTCGAAGCCTCTTTGAGGGAAAGGACGATGTCCAGGAGGTGAGCCCCGAGGATGTTGTGGCTGCAAATCCCGATGTGATCATACGCATCATGGGCGAGGAGGATTACGATCGCAGGAACGCAGATGATACTGGCAGAATGGAAGAGGTCAGGGAGGAGATCATGAGTCGGCCTGAGCTGCAGAATACAACTGCCGTAAAGCAGGGTAAGGTATACCTTGTAGCTTCGCCGCTTTGGACCTACATGCCTTTTAGCGGCTGCAGGCACTTTATTGGCGTGGCCTACCTCGCCAAATGGCTCCACCCGGACCTGTTCTCCGGGCTCGATCCAAAGGCCATTCACCAGAGATACATCACTGAGTTCCAGGGCCTCGATTACGACCTGAATAAGCGGGGTGTGCTCGTCTATCCCGAGTCCTGAGGGGCTGAAAATCAAAAATGAAGGTTACATTCATTTCCACGGTCCCCTCCTCAGCCCTGGCCGAGGCTGCATTGGAGCTAAAAGATGAGTTCAATCTGCCTTTAGAGCTGAAGGTCTACCATCCCCGCCAGATCGATGAAGAGAAGGTGAATGAAAGGGCTGTCGAGATGGACCTGCTCTCATCAGATGCCGTATTCCTCGATATCCGGGGCTCGGGGCGCAGCATCGATCTGGTCTACCAAACTCTGAAGGACGAGCAGAGCATCGTAATCAACCTGATGGCCCCTGTGGGCAAGATGATGGAGATCACCCGGCTCGGCTCCTTCTCAGGCCGAAGTTTTGCGGGAAAGATCAGGCGTGAGGAGGTGCGGGACCCTGAAGAGGTCTGGAAGAGGGTCTCTAGGGCAGAGAGCATAGTCCAGACGGCAGGAAGGCTAATCCCGCTGGGGACTGTTAAGGATGCGGGCAACTATGTACGCCTGGCCAGATACTGGAGGTACGGCGGAAAGGATAACTACCGCAACCTTCTGACATTGCTGCTCAGAGATTACCTTAACTGCAATCTCCCTTTTGCAAAAGAGCCGGTGCCATATCCCGAGTACGGCATCTACCATCCGGCGCTTGGATTTTTCCATGACCTGAAAGAATTTTTATCGGCCTCGGGTTACGACCAGGCCCATCCGACTGTGGGAGTTCTTTTCTATGGCAATATGCACTTCGAGCAGTGTCAGCCGGTTCTAAAATCACTCCAAAGGGAGCTGGAAGGCATCAACCTGATCCCTGTCTTTTGCGACGGCATCCACAATCTTAGGGCCATGAGGGAGTTTTTCTTCATTGAAGGGCGGACCATACTCGATGCTCTTGTCAACCTGACATGGTTTCGCATAAACGGCGGCCCCATGGGCGGCGATCCGGAACTCACCCGCAGGCTTTTATGCGATCTGAATGTGCCAGTCTTCACGCCGGCCTGCATGTACAGCCGGGACATCGATGAATGGTGGAGGTCGGACACCGGGCTGTCTCCTCTGGAGTCCATAATGGCCGTGATCTGGCCGGAGCTGGACGGGTGCATAGAGCCGATACCCTGCTGCGCCCTGCAAAGCGTGGACCATGGCGAATGGCAGGCCTGCGAGGTTGCAGCCCTTGAGGAGCGCGTCTCAAAGATCGCCTCACGCATTAATGGCTGGATAAGGCTCAAGCGGAAGGGCAATAGTGAAAAGCGCCTGGCAATTATCATCTACAACTATCCTCCCGGCGAGGAGAACCTGGGTGCGGCCTCCTATCTGGACGTGTTCTCCAGCGTCTCCCGCCTTCTGCAGAGGCTAGCGGATGAGGGCTACAGTGTGGACCTTCCAAAGAGGCCTCTGCACGAGATCTTTCAGGATCTCGGGCTCTTCAACTCTGCATTCTGGCAAAGACCTGAGGAGCTTCTCAGGAACTGCTTTGGCATAGGGAAGGAAGACTACCTGAAGTTCTTTTCCTCCCTGTCGCAGTCGATACGCCGTGATGTAGTTGAGGCATGGGGAGAGCCGCCTGGAAGGGTGATGGTGGCCGACGAGAGGCTATTGATTCCCGGCCTACAGTTCGGCAACGTATTTTTAGGCATTCAGCCCGCCCGGCCGCCCCTGGGAGAAGAGGATGTAGCAAAAGCCTCGCACGATAAGACGAAGCCGCCACACCACCAGTATATCGGATTTTACCACTGGCTGGAGAGGGTCTGGAAGGCAGACGCAGTTGTTCACGTTGGAACCCACGGCCTGGCCGAGTTCACCAAGGGAAAGGAGATCGGACTATCCAGCGAGTGCTTCCCGGACCTGCTCATAGGCAGCCTTCCCCATCTCTACTTCTACCACGTGGTGAACACCTCTGAAGTAGTGATTGCCAAGCGCAGGCTGTATGGGACCACCATAGGCTACAACTCCCCGCCCTACATGACCTCGGACCTCTACAGGGATTATGCCGAGCTGGAGGATCTGATAGACGAACATGGCCAGGCCAGGCTGCATGATCCTCTGAGAATGAAGCGAGTGGAGGAGAAGATTTTGCAGAAGGCCACCGAGCTTCACCTTAGATCCAATGACCTCGATGCCATCCATGCTGAGCTTTACGAGATGAAGCGCAGGATCATACCAAAAGGACTGCATATCATCGGAGAGCGCTACCGGGCCGCCGACCTGAAGAGCTTCTTGGAGTTCATCCTGAGGTACGACAGGGGCGGCTGCAGGTCTTTGAACCGCATACTGGCGGAGGCACGCGGGCTCGATTACGATGATGCCTTGAAAGACAAGAGCCGCTTTGTGGACGATCTGGAGGAGATAGACCGTCAGGCATCGCACCTGACCGGGATCTGCCTGGATGATTCAGTTCATGCGGCGGTGCACGCAAGCGGCCTTTCTCATGCTGCAAAGGATCAGCTCAAAAAGACCCTGGACTTCGGACTGCAGTTCCTGGAGTTGTACTCAGCAAACGACGGCGAGATAGAGAGCTTCCTGCGGGGACTAAATATGTCGTTCATACCGGCAGCCTCTGGAGGCGACGTCATCCGGACGCCACAGATACTGCCGACAGGGCGCAACCTGACACAGTTCGATCCAACCCGCGTGCCAACCCAGACGGCTATCGAGCGCGGAGCGGAGATCGCCGAGAATACAATCTCCGCGTACCTGAAGAAGGAAGGTAGGTTCCCGGAAAGCACGGGCGTGATACTCTGGGGCTTTGAGACCACCAAGACGGGGGGAGAGACTGTCGGCCAGATCCTCAGATATCTGGGGGTCCGCCTGGTAAGGGACGCCGGTTCCTGGACGCCGAGGCTGGAGGTCGTGCCCCTGGCGGAGCTGGGAAGGCCGAGGATCGACGCTCTTGTAAACATCTGCGGTTTCTTCAGGGATATGTTCCCAAACGTAGTCCTTATGCTCGACCAGGCCTTCAACCTGGCTGCAGTCCAGGATGAGCCTTTGGAGATGAACTTCGTGCGCAGGCACTCTCTCCAAAACCAAAAAAGCCTGATTGAAGCGGGCATGGACGAAAGGACGGTCCGCAAGGTGGCCAACGGTCGCATCTTCGGTCCCAAGGCAGGCGAGTACGGAACGAGGATGCTGCCCCTGGTGGAGGACTCTGTCTGGAGGACTGAGGAGGAGCTATCCGAGGTGTTCATCCAGTCAATGGATCATCTCTATGCCGAGAACCTGCATGC
This sequence comes from uncultured Methanotrichaceae archaeon, assembly GCA_964534145.1. Lineage (GTDB taxonomy): Archaea > Halobacteriota > Methanosarcinia > Methanotrichales > Methanotrichaceae > CAWJYS01. The sequence goes on from CAZHNU010000019.1 coordinate 25,539, forward strand.
CGTAAAGAGCTATGCCGTTTACCGCAGCAACCTTGCCAGGATCGATCTGGTCTCCCAGGTGAGGGACTCCCACGACCGGGAGATCATCGACCTCGATCACTATTACGAGTTCTTCGGCGGGCTTTCAAGGGCAGTTCAAAAGGAGCGGGGAAGTGCCCCGGAGATGCTCATCTCCGACACGACAGGGGAGGCAATTCAAACGGAGGACATGCTGGATGTGGTGGCGCGGGGCGCTAGAACGAGGCTTCTCAATCCCAAATGGGCACATTCCATGCTCGAGCATGACTTTCACGGGGCTCAGCAGGTGGCCGACAGAGTTGAGAATATGCTCGGGCTTGCTGCCACGACCCATGCCGTTTCGAACTGGATATGGTCTGAAATAGCTGGATTGTACATCTTCGACAGCGAGATGAGAGAGCGGCTTGCCTGCAACAACCGCTATGCTGCTGCGGAGGTGGCCAAAAGGCTGCTGGAGGCACAAAGGAGAGGTTACTGGCATGCCACGAAGGATGAGATGGAGCGGCTGAGGGATGCGTACATGGAGATAGAGGGGGGGATCGAGGAGGTGATGAAGTAGCGATCCGAAAATATTGATATCTAATAATCAAAGTAATAATATATTTTATCCTCAGCCAATCGCTTTAGTTGCATTTTCAATCTTGTTATATATCGTCGAAAGCGATAAGCTTATATTAGTAATGATCTTTTTTTGCTAAGCATTAAAAGAATAGTAATATCAATTGTTAACTAATTTGGAACTGAAATGCATGAGAGAACAAGAAAAATCGGCTGGTGAGACCTAATGGCAGAGCTAACAAGAAAAATGCAATTTGCAAAGCGTCTGGGCTTCGACCAGGAATACGGCTTTTCAGAAATGCATAAGATGCTGATTCTCCTAGCCCTGCTGGCACTGCTAATTATCACAGTGGGCGTAGCAATAACCTTTGGAGCCTACAGCATCTCCGTCTTCGATGTCTATAGAATCGTCATGGCCCACGTCTCTCCCTTCGGAGACCTCTCGACCGTCACCAGGCTGCACAATACTATTGTCTGGGAACTTAGAATACCGCGTGTTTTGCTCGCTGTGATCGTAGGAACGGCACTGGCCACTGCAGGCGCTGTCTTTCAGGGGTGCTTTAGAAATCCTCTCGTGGAGCCCTTTATTCTCGGCGTTTCCTCAGGAGCGGCCTTTGGAGCAGCTCTTGGCATCGTCTTTTCCAGCTTTTTCCTGTCTATCCAACTCTCAGCCTTCATCTTCGGCTCCCTGGCAGTAGCTATGGCCTATTTCCTGGCCCGCGTCAGAAAGGAGACACCCATAGTCACCCTCATCCTTGCAGGAGTGATCATCGGCTCCATATTCGAGGCTTTAGTCTCGATCCTAAAATATACTGCCACGGATGCTGCCCTTCGCGAGATCGTCTTCTGGCTGATGGGCGGCTTCTACTATGCCACCTGGAAGGATGTCTTTCTGCTTGTTCCAATCATAGTCCCTAGCTTTCTAATCATGTGGGCACTGGGCTGGAAGCTAAACATCCTCTCCATGGGAGACGATGAGGCGAGGGCTCTAGGGGTCAACCCGGAGAAGTACAAATTTGTTCTGATCACGCTCGCCACGCTCGTAACATCCTTGGCCGTATCCACAGTCGGGATAATCGCCTGGGTGGGCCTGATGATGCCTCATGCCACGCGGATGATGCTTGGGCCCGACCACCGCTATGTGATTCCTGCAGCGGCAATGCTGGGTGGAGCCTATCTGCTTGTGTGCGACACGCTGGCCCGCACTCTAACAAGCGCCGAGGTCCCTGTCGGCATCATCACCTCAATTCTGGGAGCACCATATCTGTTCTATCTTCTGAGAACCAGAGGGAGCGCGATACTGGGATGACCTCGATGCTGAACGTCCAGGACCTCCATTTCAATTACGATAAGACACCGATTTTGCAGGGCGTCTCCTTCGAGGTGGAGGAGGGCGAGTTATGCGGCCTCTTCGGCCCCAACGGCTGCGGAAAGACAACGCTGTTCAAATGTTGCCTGAATTTTTTGAGGTTCCATAAAGGCTCCGTTCAAATGGACGGTAGGAACGTGAAGAACCTCCGAGTGGAGGATATGGCCAAGATTGTGGCCTACGTGCCCCAGGAGCACAAGCCTCCGTTTCCATATTTGACAAAAGAGGTAGTGTTGATGGGAAGAACTCCCCGCCTCAAGGGAATTTTCGGAGTCAGCAAGTCCGACAAAAAGAAGGCATCAGATGCCCTCGATCTTCTGGGCTTAACCGATATTGCCAATCGTCCCTACAACCAGCTCTCTGGCGGCCAGCGCCAGATGGTGCTAATGGCCCGTGCCATTGCCCAGGAGACGCCTCTCATGTTTCTCGACGAGCCGACCTCGGCTCTGGATTTCAGCAACCAGATTCGAATCTGGCGGATAATGCGGCTAGTCGCAGAGAGAGGTGTGACAATTCTAGCCTGCAGCCACGATCCAAATCATGTGAGCTGGTTTTGCGATAAGGTGGTGATGATGAAGGACAATCGAATTCTCAAGGAGGGTTCACCTCACAATGTCATTACAGAGGAAACACTGGACGAGATCTATAGGGATATGTGCTCAGTTCGGAAAATTGGAGAGGCGCGGATGGTCCTTCCAAGGGATGTAATGCTCAGGAACGAGAGAGTCAGACAGGATCGGAGCCACGGTGCAAAGGATGCTCACAGAGCGGATGAAGCTTTGGTCGAAGCAGGATCAGGATGAGCATGATCGAATATGCAAAGTCTAGCGGCGGACTGGACAGGTGAAATTATGTCAATATATACGAAAATATGTATGCTCGCTTCAATATATTTTTGTTTCGCATTGGGAGCGGCGTTGGCGTCCGAGGATACGAGGACGGTTGTAGATGGCAGGGGTGCATCAGTCGAGGTACCCGAAGAGATTGATCGGGTGGTGACAATCAGCGACGGATTGGTGGAGGGCGTAATGACAGTTTTAGGAGTCGAAAAAACCCTTGTCGGCCTTGGATCATCGGCTCTGCAGAGTGTTTCTACGTACGAGTATCCGTCTGTAAACGGCGAAAACTTTTCCATGAAAGACGGCATGAATACTGTGAACTATCTCAACCCATGGATCAAAGAACTGCCCCTCGTTGCTCAATATGGCCAGGCCCCTAACTACGAGGTCCTTGCCAGCTTAAATCCGGATGTCATCATTATCAGAGCTGGGGATTGCACATTTTGGATGGATGAAGACAGCATGAATAAGGCCATTGAATCCATCGAGTCCCTTGGAATTCCCCTTGTCGTCACATACGGCCCCAATACTGCAGAGAGGCCAAATATGGACATGCTCTCAGATGAAATCAGAATTATCGGTCAGGTATTCGACAAAAAAGATGAGGCCGAAAGACTTGCGGAGTACCTTGAGAGCGAGGTCGATATAGTTCGGGAAAGGACTAAGGATGTCCCGAACAATGATAAGCCAACTGTGCTCCTGTTTGGGCTTTCCCCCAGGACCAGAGGTCAGGGAGCAGCAGGGGATGTATTGGCGCTAAACACCATCGAATCCCATTTCCTGGAGGATATAGTCAATGCTAAAAACGCCTTCCAGGAACCAGGATCTACAGAAATAATAAGCTCTGAGCGCGTACTTTCTTTAAATCCCGATGTAATCGTTCTTCCCACAGATTGGGGCTATCATCCGCCTAGAGAGCTCTATGAAGCGCCCTACTATCAGACTCTTCAGGAGCTTGATGCCGTCAAGAACAAACGTGTCATGGCGCTTCCCTGGTCTCCCTGCAATTGCGATAAGCGACTTGAGTATCCCATCGATGTGATGGTAATGGCCAAGGCAGCATATCCTGAACGCTTCTCAGACATAGAGCTGGGAGATTGGCTGCTTGACTTCTACGAGAATGTTTATGGAGTGAACAGCACGACGGCCGAAGGTTTGCGCTCCGCTCAATGGATGGATTGGACTGCGGAGTAGAGCCAAATCGGAGTATAGCCGAATTTTCGACTACATGATCTGGGAGTGGGCTGTATGATTACGTCTCTTGATTGGAATGAAGTCTGGAAGGAGAGGATGGCGAAGTCCATAGAATCTGGTGATGGAAGGGACTGCGTGAGCTACTGGAGCAATAAGCAGGAAGCCAGCAATTACGGCCGGATGCTCGAAGGAGACGATCTGCAATCGGTCGCACCCTTTAGAGAATATATGGCTCTCACTTCCCCTTTTTCAGTCCTGGACATCGGAGCAGGCACAGGCAGGCTTGCCATACCGTTTTCAAGGATGGCTTCCAGGGTCACGGCCGTGGAGCCATCGGAACAGATGCTTGAGGTGTTGAACGAGGAAATAAAGAGGTATAAAATCAGGAACATAGAATGCATCCAGAAGCGCTGGGAGGACGTGGAAATCCCGATAGATTTGCCAACCCAGTACGATCTGGTCGTGGCATCTTTCTCTCTGGGATTTCCCGATCTGCAGCAGGCCGTTTTAAAGATGATTGCGGCCTCATCCAGGTACATTTGTCTGATGTGGTTCGCGGGAGAGCCTTCGTGGGATGCTGATTACAGAACGCTCAGCGCTGCACTATTTGGAAAAAGCGACCATCACACAATGCCCAAAAGCGATGTGATCTTCAATGTGCTCTATCAAATGGACATCTATCCGAATATCAAGGTCTTCAACTTTGAGATGCTCCACCGCTTTGGCTCTCTGGATGAGGCGGCAGATTACTTCTCAGAAAGATTCAATGCTCAATCATTAACTCAGCGATCTGCGCTAAAAGACGTCCTTCCCCAAATCATGAAAGAGCAAAACGGCCAATGGATTCTGCCATATCGTGCGAGCAATATGATGTTTTGGTGGGAGAAGAATTAGTGGAGTTGCACTTTTTGGTGGTGACAAATTGAGCAAGCATAAAATTTGGGTATTAGCCCTCCTGATGTTTTCACTCTGTCTGCAGGGGGCAGCGGAAGAGACGAGAGAAGTGATAGACAGCCGGGGCGAGGCCGTTATGGTCCCGGCAGAGATCGATCGCGTGGTGACCATCAGCGACGGCCTGATCGAAGGGACGATGCTGGTCTTGGGAGAAGTGGACAAGATCGTGGGCATAGGCTCCACCTGTCTTCCGAAGGTCTGGAACTATACATACGAGAGCGTGAAAGGTGAGCCCATTGTTTATATGGATGGGGCCAACCCGGTCAGCTTCCTTGATTCCCGCTTGAGGGAGCTTCCAATAGTCGCCAACGGAGATGCGGCTCCCAACTTCGAGGCAATCGCCGAGCTGGACCCAGATGTGGTTATCCTAAGGGCTGGCGACTGCTCACTTAGGTATAACGATGAGGCTGCCCAAAAGACCATATCCAGCTTTGAGTCTCTGGGAATACCTCTGGTAGTGCTTTACGCCCACAACTTCAACGAGGAGCAGCACAAGGACATCTCGACCATATCCAATGAAATAAGAATCGTCGGCAGCGTGTTCGGCAAGGAGGCTGAGGCAGGTGAGTTGGCAGAATATCTGGAAGGCCAGCTGAATCTGGTAAGTGAAAGGACAAAAGATGCACCAGACTATGAAAAGCCCAGAGTGCTCATCCTGGGGCTGTCTCCATCAGCTCGAAAGGAGGGTGGTGCAGGACAGGTTTTCGGCCTTGATACGATCGAGTCCTATTTCATCGAGGACCTCGTCCACGCTAAAAACGCCTACCAGGACCCTGGTTACTTCAAGACCCTTAATGCCGAGCAACTGCTGGCTTTGGACCCAGACTCCATTGTGCTTTGCACTGCATCGGGATATCATCCGCCCCGAGAGCTCTATGAGGCTCCTTACTACCAGAACCTGCAGGAAATGAGGGCGGTAGGAGATCGAAACGTGACAGCTCTTCCCTGGTCACCATGCAATTGCGCCAAGCGGCTGGAGTATCCCATCGACGTGATGGTCATCGCTAAGGCTGCCTACCCGGACCGGTTCCAGGATATAGATCTGTCAGAATGGCTGCTGGACTTCTACCAGAACGTCTACGGAGTAGACCGGGAGACTGCTGAAAAGTTGCGATCTGCCCAGTGGATGGACTGGACGGTGGAGAAGAATTGATAATTCGATGAAATTCCATGGTTAGGACTGAAAAATCCTGCAGGTCATTGCTGCTGGCTCTGGCCTGCCTCTGCTTTTTCATCGGTGCAGGATTGGCCGCAGAGGATAATATAACGGTTTTGGATAGCAGGGGTGAGGTTGTTGCCGTTCCCGTGGAAGTCGAGCGCGTGGTGAGCATTAGCGACGGCCTGATAGAGGGTGTTATGATCTCTCTCGGCATCGAGGATAAGCTGGTCGGTGTCGGGTCCAGGACCTTCCAGTAGGTGGACAACTATACCTATCCCACTCTGAACGGAGGAGAGTTCTCCTACCTCAATGGAATGAACACCGTCTCCTACCTCAGGCCCAAAATAATGACGCTTCCACTTGTGGCTGAGTATGATGCAGGCCTGAACCTTGAGTCCCTCGCGTCTCTTGATCCCGATTTGGTGATAGTAGAAATGGGCTCCTGTACGTTCTGGACGGATGATGAGATGTCCAAGAAGGCGATTGATGCTCTTGAATCCCTGGACATTCCCGTAGTCGTGCTCTACGGCACCGATTTCTATCAGGAGCCTGACATATCACACCTCTGGGAGGAGGTTTCCATTATCGGACAGGTCTTCGGCAAGGAAGCGGAGACCGATGAGCTTGTCGGATATCTGAAAAGCCAGGTGGATCTGGTAGAAGACCGCACAGAAGACGTGCTGGATGACGATCGGCCTTCAGTGCTATACTTTGGGCTCTCTCCCTTGGCCAGAGAAGAAGGCGCAGCCGGAAATACAGTGTCGCTGAAATCCTTCGAGTCATGGTCCCTGGAGAATTTAGTACATGCAAAGAATGCCTTTCGAGAGGAATCGGGATACTGGCATAAGATCAATGTCGAGCAGGTCTTGGCCATAGACCCGGATCTGATTGTGCTGCCAACCGACTGGGGCTACCATTCCGTTCAGGAGCTTGCCGAGGCTCCCTACTAAAAGAATCTGCAGGAACTTGCTGCGATTAAAAACGGCAGTGTGGTATCTCTTCCCTGGACTCCCTATGATTGTGCCAAGCGGCTGGAGTACCCCATCGAAGTTATGGTGATAGCCAAAGCGGTTTATCCCGATCGCTTTCAGGATATTGAACTGAACAACTGGCTGCTGAGCTTTTATCAGCAGGTTTATGGAGTAGACCTTGAAACAGCTGAAGGCCTGCGGTCGATCCAGTGGATGGACTGGGCGGCAAAGAATTCGAGTCATCAATAAGAAATAGGCCAAATTCGTAATATAAAAGGCGGAAAAATATGATAAAAAATGGAAAAGTACAATCAATTTTGCTTCTTCTATTGACAATGGGCTTTTTATTGGCCATGCCCATTTCGGCTGAAGAGCACAAAACCGTAACCGACATGCTCGGACGGACGGTCGAAGTTCCGGTAAACATCGAACGGGTAGTTGCCATAGATGACGGTTTTGTAGAGGGAATCATGTACCGGCTCGGACTGCAGGATAAAATTATAGCCCTGGGCGCTCCGTGCTGCAAAAGTGACTATAATTACAGCTTCGAGACGGTAGACGGCAGTAGCTACGAATTTAAGAACGGCATGAATCCTGTCAAATACCTCATGCCGCATCTAGCCGACCTGCCTGTTCTCGTCGAAGGCGCAACAGCTGTCAACTACGAGACGCTCGCCTCCTTAGATCCCGATGTGGTTTTCCTCCGGGAAGGATCGTGGGCATTTTCTGCAGGGTCCGACGAGAAGATCGAAAAGACCATCGCATCCATCGAATCGCTCGGAATTCCGCTCGTAATCCTGGTCGGACCTCCGTATCAGGAACAGCCGAGTGTGGATAATATAGGAGATGAGATCCGGCTGGTAGGAGATGTCTTCTCCCGCCAGGAGGATGCCGATGAGCTTGCCTCTTACCTGGAATCGCAAATCGAGGATATACGCCGTCGCACCAAGGATGTCCCCGAGAACGAAAAGCCAAGCATGATGCAGCTGGGGCTCTCGCCGAGAGCAAGGGAGGGCGGGGGCGCGGGCATGGCCTGGGGCCTCGATACCATCGAGTCGTACTTCATCGAGGATATCGCAAACGCCAGGAATGCATATGATGGAACCGGCGCCTTCGTTGTGATCTCCACCGAGCAGATCCTGACAATGGACCCGGATGTCATAGTTCTCCCGACTGCGCAGGGATACCACCCGGCAAGCGAGCTATACACTGCGCCTTACTATCAGAATCTTCAGGAGCTTTCTGCGGTGAAGAATGGGCGCGTCTATGCGCTGCCCTGGACTCCCTACAACTGGGCAAAGCGCCTGGAGTATCCGATCGAGGCCATGATTATTGCCAAGGCAGCCTATCCGGATCGATTTGCAGATATCAACGTAGCTGAGTGGACGCTGGACTTCTACCAGCAGGTTTACGGCGTCGATGAGGCGACCGCCAGAGAACTCCGGTCGGTTCAGTGGCTGGACTGGATGGAAGAAGAAAACTTCTAATCTAGCGGGATGCTGACGTGCGTGGATGCAGATACCACGCACGCATAATATTTATTCAAGTTATAGTCAATCAAGGAATCGAGCATTCTTAGCTACACGAAAAAGGATAATCACGTCGAGGACGGGAAAATGGAAGACTCATATGATGCTTTAGACTGGAACGAGGTCTGGAAAGTCCAGATGCAGAGGAACAAAGAATCCAGCCCAGCTCGCGACTGCTCAAGGATCTGGGAGAGCCGGGAGAGCGCTCTCCGGTTCTGGAACATGTCACAGGAGAATAGAAGCCGAGTTGATAAGACGATCTGGAGCACAGATACTACCCCTGAATCCCGCGTCCTGGACATCGGCGCAGGGCCGGGAACACTGGCCATTCCCTTCGCCCAGAAGGCGGCGCACGTCACTGCAGTTGAGCCTGCAGATGGAATGACCGGCGTTCTTAAGGAGAAGATGGCGGAATACGGCGTGAAGAACATCGACGTTGTACAAAAGCGCTGGGAGGACGTGGATGTAAAATCGGATTTGCAGCCGCCCTACGATGTGGTGATCGCCTCATTCTCGTTAGGCATGCAGGATATCCGGTCGGCCGTTGAGAAGATGGTTATTGCCTCCTCAAAGTACGTCCATCTCTACCATTTTGCAGGGCCCACCTCGTGGGACCTCCAGTGGAAGGAGCTGTGGCCGAAGCTGCACGGCAAAGAGTATCATCCAGGCCCAAAGGCCGACGTGCTCTACAGCGTGCTCTACCAGATGGGCATCTACCCTCACGTCCGGACATTTCGGCTGCAGCATAACCAGCGATACTCCTCCCTGGAGGAGGCCCTCAAGGCCCTAAAACCACAGGCCCAGGCAGAGACTGAGGAGCAGACGGAAGTGCTGCTGGATTATCTGAGAGGGGCTTTGAAGGAGGAGGCCGGATCGCTGGTCCTGCCTGCATCTTCTATTCGGGTTAAAATGTGGTGGGAATTGTCTGGACGGGAAAGGATTTAAGAGAATTAGCCAAAGGCACAGGCGAGGTACTTTATGCCAACGAGTAAGAAACAGCTGGAGAGGCTGAACAAAGTGAAGAAGGCCAAGGCAGAAGAGCTTGCTAAGCAGGCTGCTTCTGGTAGCGAATCCGCTAAGAAGAAGCTCAAGAAACTCCAGAAAAAGATCAAGTAAGCAGCCTGGTCTTTCGCCTATTTTTATATTCTTCCTTGAACCTTGAATCTCTGGGCACTATATACCTAACCGACAGATTTAAGCACAAAATAATCGTCTATGATATTCCAGCTACGGGGAAAATGCAGGGTATAGTTCAGTGAGGGGTAGTGATGAATCTTGGTAGCTTAATACATCTGATGATTATCATATTATGCTTTTTTGCATTTTGCCATGTAGGAATCTGCAATTCAACTATTAAGCTAGATGCAGCGGGTGTGCCTATAATTGATTATGGTTTTGTATCTCCTAAAGGAGAGTCGGTCACTGCTGAAGAGGAAGGGTGGACCTATATAGGCAAACAAAGAAATCCTTTGCTTGTCTCTAGCCAAGGACTGATCTACTATGATCAATATCTAAATGGGAATAACAGCTCAAAAGATCTGCTCTTAAACTGTTCTGATTGGTTTATCGATAATGTAGAAACGCGTAATGGCTCCCTTGTCTGGGTGTATAAGCATGCTTGGCCGACATATAACAATACGCCTAATTTTATCTCCGGCATGGCACAGTCTGGAGCAGTTAGGATCCTCGCAATAGCATATAATCTCACAGGTGAGGAAAAATATATTCAGACGGCTAAAGGGGGATTAGGGGCATTCTTTAATGAAGTGGATGAAGGAGGCGTTACATACAAGGATAAAGATGGCTGGTGGTATGAAGAGTATGCCCAGCCGAACTTAGGCATGGAGCCGCGAGTTTTAAATGGCCATATGGCAGTCCTCATAAATCTTCGTGAGTATTATAATTTGACGAGAGACAGCAATGCAAAAGATCTCTTCAATCTTGGTGTAAGCGATCTGAGGGCGAACCTCAAAAGCTATGATACAGGAAATTGGAGCAAGTACGATCTGGCCGGCAATAATGCCGTATGGAAATACCACGAGATCCACATAAACCAATTGGGACAAATTTACAATATTACAGGAGACTTTTACTTTAAGAATTACAGAAATAGCTGGATTTACTACGAGCTAGCCGCTATTGAAGAATATAACGCGAACATTGATAAATCTATAGGCAATCTCAGGTTATACCAGGCCGGATTGGCTAAGAAAATATCGGATTTGGAAAACATGCTCTTCGAAGGGGATAAAGAAGTCAACTAAAGACGTATTTATCTATCCTTTTTTAGTTTTTACAGCTTCAGCTACACGTGCAGATTAATAGATAAACGTGAGCTCGCGATGCTTTCCCACTTTAATTTTATTAAATTTCTTCTAATGCATTTTACTTAAATTAATGTTTGATATAAATAACTGCAGACAGTATTACCATCAACCCGAATATAATCTGTGCTACTAACATATTTTTAGTAGAGTAAGACAGTATCTATTATTAGTGGATATTGATATAGTCGAAGGAAAATAACAAAAATAAATAAGGATGCATTATTCTAAAAGAGGTATACTGTAATGGCCACAGTGCGTTCATATCGCGATGCTTAACCCTCAATTCGTCCCGTTTTTTTAGATGGACGTTAGATTTCGTGTTAATATTATAAAAATAATCCTAAAGATCAGATTAGGAGTTAAAAGAGGCAAAAAGAGGTATTGAATATGCCGACACCGTTCTATAACAAGGAATTTGAGTTTTCGCAGCCCGACGGCACACAGATCATCCTTAGGGGGTGGGGCAACCAGTACCAAGCGGTCTTTGAGACCCCGGATGGATATACCGTTGTCAAAGACCCGGTGACAGGTTTTTACGAATATGCAAAGCTGTCCGCAGATAATAGCTACCTGGAGCCAACGGGCCAAAGGGTGGGGATTGCAGATCCATCTGCCTTGGGCATCCCAAAGCACATTAGGGGATCGAAGGAGGCAGCCAAGGCACAATCAAGGGCTTCCTTTGGCAGGATGGGCGGGATGACGAGGTGGCAGGAGAGGAGACAGAGGGCGAGGACTGCGAAAAGGATTTCCGTGCTCTCCAGGGGCGTCGCACTTGCGCCCCCTAAGGACGAGACGAAAGGCGATTATGTCGGCCTGTGTATCCTCATTCAGTTCCCCGATGTTCCGGGAACGATCCCCCCGTCGGAGGTTCAAAAGTTCTGCAACCAGCCGGGCTACAGCGGCTTTGGAAACTCCGGCTCTGTCCACGATTACTTTTCCGACGTCTCCAGGGGACGACTTAACTACACGAACATAGTCACGCCCTATTATACCGCAAAGAACAACAGGGATTATTATACCAATCCTTCCATCCCCCAGGGAACGAGGGCTCGTGAGCTGATACAAGAGGCCCTCAACGATCTGAAGGCAAAAGGGTTCAACTTCGTCCCACTTAGCGCAGACAGCGAGGGCTATATTTTTGCCCTGAACATATTTTACGCCGGCCCGGTGGTGAACAACTGGGCTGAGGGTCTCTGGCCTCACTCATGGTCTCTGGCAGCTCCGTTCGATGTCGGCGGGGGGAAGAAGTTCTTCGATTACCAGTTCACAAACATGGGCAGCGAGCTGACGTTGGGGACCATTTGCCACGAAAACGGCCATATGATCTGCAGCTTTCCCGACCTATACGATTACGGGGGAGAGTCGGCCGGGATCGGACATTACTGCCTCATGTGCTTCGGAGGGCCCGATGAGAAAAATCCGGTCCAGGTCTGTGCTTACCTCAAGTATAAGGCCGGATGGGCCGACAAAGCGACGCCCCTGACAGAGAATACTTATACGGCCAAGGCTGGGACGAACGAGTTTTTCCTGATTGCCAAGAACCCCGTCGAATATTACATAATCGAGGCCAGGAACCGTGAGAATAGGGACCGTACCCTGCCATCAGAGGGGCTTGCCATCTGGCATGTAGATGAGCTCGGCGACAACGAAAATGAAGACATGGCCCCGCTCAAGCACTACGAATGCTCTCTAATTCAGGCAGACAACCGCTTTGATCTTGAGCGCCGGGTCAATGCCGGAGATGCAGGTGATTTGTTCAACAAAAGTACTGGTGCGAGTTTTGGAGACTCCACAAAGCCCAGCAGCAGATGGTGGGACGGCACGGCCTCAGGACTTGAGCTTGAAGACATAGGCGACGCGGGCAGCGAGATAACATTTGGATTCGTCAAGATGGGCAGCACTTTCAAGAAGACATCGAATCCTGCCAAGGCTATACCGGACAATGATCCCAACGGCATTAGAGACAAGATCGTCTTCAACGAGGAGGCCGTCGTATCGTCTATAAAAGTTAACACAGATATCAGCCATCCGTTCCGAGGTGACCTGAAGGTTGCTCTTATTTCTCCGTCGGGCGCTCAGGCGATGCTTCACGACAGAGAGGGTGGTGCGGGTGATGACCTCAAGACTACCTTCGACATATCCTCAGCTCCGAGTCTGGGCAACATCATAGGCGGGCCCCTGAAAGGGATATGGGTGCTCCTGGTGCAGGACGTCGCCGCATCGGATAAAGGGACGCTTAATAGCTGGGGCCTCGAGATAGTCGGGGGCGGCAAGCACAGCGAAATAAATGTTGAGGACGCCGTTTCAGAGAAAATACCGGATAATAATGCCACAGGGATCACCAGGACTTTGGACATCAACGCTCCAGGCAAAGTGAAAAACGTGGAGGTTTCCATCGATATAACCCATACCTATATAGGCGACCTCAAGGTAACTTTGAAATCGCCAAAAGGAACGAGCGTAGACCTGCATAATAGGTTTGGCGCCGGACAGGACAACCTCATAGAGACCTGCTCCGCTGCCACAACTCCGGGACTCAAAGCACTCGCCGGAGAGACCATAAGCGGCAAGTGGTCTTTGAATGTTGCAGATCTGGCGGCGCAGGATCAGGGCAAGCTCAACCGCTGGTCAATAAAGATAGTCCCTGAATAGACATATTTCCAGGGCAGGGATTCGGAATTTTCGGGTCTATTGGAGCTTAAGGCATCAGGCCGGGCATTTTTTTCCGGCTCTTTTTCCTATAAATGCTTCCATCAGGTAGGTGATTCCATCTCACAGCACTGAGCCGTCTCTGTCGTTTTACCAGCGCATCATCTCTTTTAGTCAGGAGAATATTACAGGGATTTTAAAGGGATTTTCCAGGCCACCGCCTGAGGCCGATGATAAAAGGGGATATCCTGAAGAGATCATACCTGTGAGAGATCTTATCTAACCGAGCAGATTCCTTAAAATATCTCGCTTAGGTATAATCTGGCTTGTTGGAGAAATCAGGGATGATGGACGCATACAAATCGGGAAGAAAAAGCCGCTTCATTTGCGGCGCGGATGCGGTTGAAATAGCAGAACGATACGGGACACCTCTTTATATATTCTTTGAGGAGATACTTCAGGATAATTACAGAGAGTTCAAGACAGCTCTCGACAAATGGTATCAAAACCACCTCATCTGCTATGCGGTGAAGGCCAATACGACCTATGCAGTCATCAAGCTCCTTGCAGATCTCGGATCCGGCGCAGATGTGGCATCCGAGTACGAACTTAAGATCGCTCTCGATGCAGGAATGCCGGAAGAGCTGATCAGGGCAAATGGAAACTGCAAGAGCGAAACGTATCTTAGAGAATGCATCAGCAGGGGAATCATCATCAATGTCGATCCTGAAGATGAGCTGGAGATCATAGATGAGCTCTCCAGAGATATGGGCATTGAGGCAAGGATTAACCTGCGGCTGGCAGGATTTCCTCTTGGGAATATTACATCATCGGCAATAACTACCTCCAGCGAGTGGAGCAAATTCGGAATAGATATCAAAAGAGCCGCGGATGTCTTCAGGAAGATCCAATCCCTGGATAGCCTGGCCCCAAACGGTCTCATGGTCCACCTCGGATCCCAGATTACGGATGTAAGCGCCTACCATCTGGTCCTGGACGAGATGATAAGGCTGGCATGGTCGGCTAAGGAATCCGGATTTGGGATAGAGGAAATCGACCTTGGAGGGGGCTACGGCATCTCATACTTAGAGAAGGATGAATGGGAAACCGTCAAGAGAAGGATTGCCAATACGAGCCGTGAGACGTTCACCTGGGGAAATGAGCCGATAGGATACAATCGCAACATGATGTGGACAAGCGAAGAGCTGTACTCTCCTCTGAATGTCGGCGGATTCATAGAAAGCATTCTTTCCAAGGGCTGGTCGGGCTCTGAGGCATTTAAAGACAGGCTAAACGATCTAGGATCGCCCAAGCTTGTTATCGAGCCGGGAAGGAGCCTTGTAGGCAGCGCCCAGGTGACCGTGGCCAAGGTATGCAGCGTGGGAAGGACTCCCGGAGGACAGAGCCTGGTCCACGTCAACGCCGGAGTGAACCATCACTCTATGAGCATGATAATACCGGAGCAGATTCACAGGATGGAGGTGGCCAACAAGATCGACTCCCAGGATGGCTTTGAGGCATTCGTCGCCGGCAATTTGTGCTTTACGGGGGATCTGCTCTGCAGAGTTTTGGGCAGGCTCAACACCAGGCCGACGAGGGGAGATTATTTAATTCTGTACGATACAGGCGCCTACTCCGATTTCTTCGCCTCCAACACCAACTCGTTCCCAAGGCCTGCAAAGGTGCTGGTGGATAGGGCCGGCCGCGATAGGCTGCTGGTTGATAGAGAGAGATTTGAGGATATATTCAAGAGGGACCTGAACTGGAGATCAAAGACGGATTCATGAGCGCCCTCATAGATGAGCGCTCGTGTCGTACAGGACAATTCTAAAGTTCCGGCGCAGCTAAGCCTCTTGAAGATGACTTTCCCTGAGAACAAATTGGTCGAGATGCTTGCGATCGTCCTTCGTCTATTATGAATTTTTTACAGTCGTTTAATTATGAATTTTTCATAACTAAAAAATGAAGCTATGTTCAAAACATATATTCGATTTTTAAATACCTTTTGCTTCAAACTGATGAAAATATAGTGGTATTTAGAGACTTGATTTGGTATGGTTAATTATGAAAAATTCTTAAAAATAGCTAAGTAAAAGGTAATATGATAGACTATTAGGTGATAGGAAAATGAGAGCGCGAAACTGGACCGCATGGGAAATGTATTTGCCATCCGCAAATGCAGGAAAGAGGACTGGCAACATGGCGCTATGCTTGAAACCCTGGGACCATGCTCTGCCCGAAGGGGATGCAAAAGAGAGAATGGGCTGCAAAGAGCCGCTCTGGAGGACATGGGAAGGATATTCATCCATAGAAAAGGCAGATTCTGCGGCAAACTTGCTTTCTCGCGTGAGTGATGAAAGGCCTGAGAGGGTTCGGGCTTAAATCCGATTTGTTTTATTTTTATCATAATTATTGTATCAGAATAGCTAAGGCCTCGGCTGGGCAGCCGGGGCGAACGCTATTCTGAAAGGTGCTCCATAAAGTATCCGAACAAACGGTGGAGATAATACGGATCGTAGCTCAAGTCATGATTTCTGTTGGTCATGACCAGCAGGTCGAAGGGCTTGTCGGCATTTATGAAGGCATCGACCAGCTGCATCGTCATGCACGGGTTCACATTGTCGTCCACATCTCCGGTTATGAGCAGCAAATTGCCTGTCAAGTTCCCGGCCTTCATGCTGGTTATTTGCTCTGTATAGTTTGCGTTCAATCCCTCGTACTTCTCGCCCCAGAAAGACCCATAGTACCGGCTGTCATGGTCTCCGGATGATGCAACTCCCACGCTGTAGAAGTCTGGATAGCTCAGCAGCGCCTGCGCAGTCATGAATCCTCCAGCCGAGTGCCCAAACATCCCCACGCGGCTTAGATCCATGTAAGGCCTGTCAACGGCCAGCGTCTTGAGGGCGTTGATGTGATCTGGAAGCCCGCCGGCATCGCCGAGATGGCCGTATGAGGCATCGTGGAACTCCTTGGATCTGTAGGGCGTGCCCGGCCCATCCATTGTGACCACTATGAATCCCAGCTCAGAGAGGGCTTGCCCTCTCCAGAAAATCTTGTTAACCCAGGACATATCTCCCGGAAACGATTTGGCTGTGACTATTATCCAGGGTCCGGGATACACTGTCTCGACCACAGGATACTTCCTTGATGCATTGAAGCTGGTCGGCTTTATCAGCAGTCCATAGAGATCCGTTTTTCCATCCAATGACTTTACGCTGAAGGTCTCTGGAGGTGCCCAGCCCATCTCAGTAAGATTCTCTATATCTCCCTCTTCCAAGACTAAAGTCACATTGCCGCTTAGATTTCTGAGCACCGTTACGGGAGGCAGATCGACTCTGGAGTAGGTATCGATAAAGGCTGTCCCGCCTGGAGAAACCTGAATGCTATGGTCTGCATCTTCCGGCGTGAGTAGGGCAAGGCCAGTGCCGTTTAAAAATACCCTGTATAGGTAGCGGTAATATGGATCGCGGCCCGGTTCCCTTCCTCCGGCGGTGAAGTAGACAAGGGAATTGTCCTCATCCACATAAAGGAGCGACCGAACAGCCCAATCGCCGGAGGTTATGGCATTCTTCTGCAGGCCGTCTTTGCCGTATAGATAGAGGTGGCCATAGCCGCTTTTTTCCGAAAACCAGATTACATCTCCGTTTTTCAGTACCCTGGCATTGGGAAGGCTTGCATAATCCAGGTTGGCCTCGACGTAAGTTGGGCCGCTTTCGTTTAGGATTTCTCTGGCCTGACCGCTAATGGGATTGATCTCCAGCAGGTGGAGTGCCTTTTCACCTCTATCGGCAAATAAGGAGTAGAGCGTCTTTGCGTCGTCGCTCCACCACTGCAGGACATCGGCGTCGGTATCCATCAGCGATACCTCCGGCTGGGATTCATAGGAGACTGGCGTTACCGTCTTCTCAAATACGTCTATTATCACTGGTTCGTAAACGGGCACATGCTCCTCATCCGGCATGGCGAACTTGTATGTCCAGGGCTTAGGCCTTGAGTCGTTTCCTGGCACAAACTCGAGAAGGTTAAGCGGCGTTACATTTCTCTGATCCATTCTAAAGGCTGCAATCCGTCTGGAGTCCGGAGACCAGACTGCATAAGGCAAAGGAGTCTCATTCAATCTGTCCTGGCTTACGGGATGGAGCACTGTGTCCGATCTCTCTGCGTAGGCGTAATCCTCCCGACCGTTTGTCGTCAGCGGGTATTTTTTGCCGGTGGCGGTTTCTCTCACCCAGAGGTTATGATACTGTACAAAGGCTGCAAATGCGCCATCAGGAGACCGCATTTCGCCGGATTCTGCCGCTTTAATGAGCCTTGTCTCTACGAATGAGTGAAACTCGCCATGTCTGCGGGGTTTGAAAATGTAATGTGCAGTCTTGCTGGGAGCCGCCTCCTTGAGGATATGCGCATCGAGATCATATTGCCAGGTCCTGTTGAGGGATGAGAACTCAACCTTTTCGTCAAGAAAAGCAATGCTTAAGAGTGGCGAGTTTGATGGATCGACCTCGATGCCCGATGCGTTGGCCAAAGCTTGCGCCAGCCTTTCGCGATCGAAAATGGACCTTTTGGTGGCGTTTTCCGTATCTACCAGCACATATTCCGTCCCTTCTCTGCCCGTATTGATATACCAGAAGTTGTCGGTCCCATCTATCCAGTTCGGCGTCACGCTCATGTTGTAGAGCATCGGAATAATATTGGCAGGCACGAACAGGTCCGCCTGGGTGTAGTTGCAGTCTGGGCGGTTCTGCTGGCAAAATACCGTGGGTAAGAGCATCAGAAGTGAGAGCATCAAAATAATCATTATAGCCTGGCAGCACGACAGTCTCATAAAATTCCTCACTTACCGGTTGATGATGCATTTTCTATTTAAGCCTATAAGAATTATCCCGCCTATAGGCGAGGGCTGTCGTTAAATGTCCTGGGCTCTTAGTGGCAGCCTTTTATGAAAAATCAATAGACTCTGGTTTGTTCATAATTACATGTAATCGGTCAATCTTGAGATGAGGCCTTCTTTAGTCTCGATAAAGGATATATCCCATAGCCTCATTTTGGCTAATCACTTTAGGTTAATCCAATCGTCTATATCTATAGCAAAGATACTATAAGGTAATACAAGCCCAGGGACGGTGACAATCTATTTTTCCCTCCCTTACCGTCAACTGGGCTTTTGCCTCCTTCTACAGTGAATAGCAGTAAATAGATAAGCAAAGTTATATAAATCTACAATATAACTTTTCGGTTCAGTGGGGTGAATCAGGTTTATGCTCTTGAAAATATCGATCATCATGCTACTGATAGCCATGTCGATATCATGGGGATATGGCAGTGACGACAGCGACATCGGAGAAGGCCTGTTTATCGATGGAGAAGGATATATAGGACCATATCTGGCAAATGCCAGTGATGCAGAAAACTACTCAGGCAACTTAAGCAGCAACAGCTCTAATATTACTGAAGATAGCATGAATCGCAGCGAAGACAGCTCTAATATCGGCGAAGGGCTCTTTATCGATGCAGAAGGTTACATCGGTCCTTTTATGGCTAACTTGAGCAATAACAGCTCGAGAAATATGAGCGATGATAATCTGAGCACCGATGGCGCCATGGAAACTCGTTTTAACTCCGAAATAGTTAGAGAAGGCTTGGTTAGCGATACGAGATTCGAGGGAGATTTCCTAGCGGATTTAAACGGAATTATGGATCGCTTCAGCAAATTTTCTTCCCCATTTAGCGGCTTTTCTGAAGAGAGGAGATAGCTGCAATAGCGCATTATAACAATTCTTTTAGGCAATTTTTTTATTTTTAGCCATTCTTAAGAAAGCTCTGGCGTTCACGGCATTTAAGGCGCTCCCATTTGTTAAACTGATGTGAATTTTATATGCCTGACATATGGTTGCTTTGCTATTGATGTAAGATCCTTTTAAAAACGATGCTACTTTGGATGGAAGGATTAGCTGACGGGGCCATGAGCATAAAGTGCGAAGGCCCTTTTTGAATGACTCAATTCTATGAACCAATTCCTCAGGTCACAAGCTCATTTTAGTTATGATTGAATAATATTTAAGGCAAATGGCTCTAAATAAGGCGGCGAATTATATAGATTTGCAACCTATTCAGGGCCGTTAGGGCTTTATAGTGGGAATTATAACAAAAAGGCTGATTGTTCTAGCGCATGTGAATATAAGGATCAAGTCGATTACGGTCCTTTGGATGGAAGAGGAATTAGGGATATGAGGGATAGCGTATGAGTCTCATTTGTGCAATTTTACTGCTGTTGCCCTGTTTTCCTGCCTTCATCAAGCAATCGCTTGCGAGATTTCAAAGGAGTGTTTTATATGTGGACAGTAGTATATTTGGCTCAAAGCAAGGAATCTGCAACCAGATTAAAGGAACTCCTTGCAAATGAAGGTATATTGGTCAAATTAAGACCTTTAAGCAAAAACCCTGAAAATCAGGATAATTACTATGAGGTGCTTGTCCCTGAGGCGGAAATCGAAGAAGCTCATAATGTGATTATTGAGAGCGGATATTAATTTTTTCTGCTAGTGAATAGAGCACGGTTTAATTCCGTGTTGATAACCAATTACATCGGAGGAGTGGCCACCAAAAGGAGGACAACCCACCATATTTGCCCTTACAGCGGAGGGCGCACTTGCCCTGGAGGAAGGTCCAGCAGGCACACGCAGCTATCTTTATATTCCGCCTACTTAGCCTCTGCCTGAAGGTGCAAATCCGCCCATGCTGCCATCGCAATTGGTGTGGGAGACTGAGCCCCTCCCTGAGCCCATCGAATTCGTCGGATCTCCGGAACTGACCCTCGACGCCGCTATCTCAGCGATTGATACCACATGGATTGTCACCTTACAGGATGTCATGCCAGACGACACAACCCAGGATGTGACCGCCAGCTGGCTCTGTGCCATGCTGCATGAGGATGCTATTCTTCCCGTGTCGGAAACGGTCATGTGGCTAAAGCTCGCAGCCCTCTGGGTGGGCGAGCTTGTGGATACACTGGGCGCGATTGCGGAGGATGTGGATTTCCTGTCGCCCGTTCCAAAAACAAACTGGCGGGGATATCATTGCTCAAGTATCGTCAAGGCAGCGAGGAGGTTGTCGCGTCTCTCAAATGATATCACTTATCTCGTTATCTATGCGAAGAGTTCACTCCAGTCTCAAGCTAATTATATAAGCCTATAATGTAAGTTGATCTTGGTGACTAGATGATCGTGAGAGCAAGATACGAAAACAATGTACTGAAGCCTCTTGAAAAATTGGACCTTAAGGAAGGTGAAGAGGTAGACATTGAATTAAAGGAAAAAAACCTCTTTGGTCTACTGAAAGGCTGGAAGATCGATTCACAATCCCTGAAGGATGAGCTGAGAGAGATCAATGGCTAGGATATTTGGGGATACATATGCGCTGATCGAACTCCTTAAGGGAAACCCAAGCTATGATAGGTATTCAAATGCCGATTTGGTCACCACAGAATTCAACATTCTTGAGCTGACGTATGCTTTGTTAAGAGATTTCGGGCGCCATGAAACAGCAGACGTCATCGACTTCGTGAGAAGAAAAATCGAAGTCATTCCCACAGAGGACTTGGATTACCTGGACGCATCCGATTTAAGATTGTCCGAAAATAAGACTGGAAAGAAGCTTTCCCTTGTTGATGCCCTTGGATATTCATGTTCGAGAAACCTGGGAATCAAATTTCTAACCGGAGATAGGGAATTCAAGGGAATGGATAACGTAGAATACGTTAAATAAGAATTGGAGAATTTAAATTTAAGTGGAATTCAAAGCCAGCCTCCGGTCTCGCTATCGGCGTGTTTGGAATATTAGTTGCCCTGTGGTCAGGACACTTCAATCGGACATGACTGCCTTTCAGCCGAACTATCCGAAATCCAGGTTTCTGAGCAATCTTCCGCAATCTATTCTCTCTTCCGGGCCTCCGCGCGTCGCCCGTTTTCGCAAGAGGGCTGGCGGAGGGCGGTCTTTCCAGGGCCGGACGGGCCCCGACCCTGTGGCCGCGGAGGATATGCCGTGGGCACGAGGAGGCTGTTCTTCTCGTGTCGGAAACGATCATGTGGCTAAAGTTCGCAGCCCTCTGGGTGGGCGAGCTTGTGGCTGCACTGGGCGCGGTTATGGAGGATAGGATTTTCGATCGCCTGTATCAGAAACAAATCGGCGGAGATCTCATGGGCCAATCCATGTCATTTCCGTGATGAGGTTGCTGCATTTTTCAAAGAGATACTTGGGCAGGTGGTGAGCTTTAAATAGTTTGATACTATCATATTTCTATTGTAGTGCAGTAAGAGTTCCCTCCTGAAAAGGATGATGCTGCCCATTGGCAGACGTGACGAAGTAGGGAGGGGTTCACTACAGCTTTTTTAATCTGGTTCATACTCCAAGCTTAAATCTATTTTATGCTGGATCTTCTGGTAATAGAGGTCATCATTGTCTCTGTATTTCCTGCTTATAGCACCTGCAATGAAATCCACTGCCTGGATATAGGGGCAGGCCTTAGAGTCCACATGGGTCACTTTGACCTCTCCCAACGTGGCGGGCACTATCATTCCTGTTCTGTCAGCCATGCGAGCATTAAATGCTGCCCTTTGGGCTCCATAAAAGGACTTATCTATGATGACCTCCAGCTGGCCAGACACACCATAATTATTGGCAATTTTATATGTTAATTGTCTGCAGATCTCGTTATAGATGAGTTGTGGCTCCACCTCATGCTGAATCTTAGAGTTATATAAGATAGCATAGCCAATATTATTGCTTGTTCTCCCTATGCATTCCAGAATCCTTCTTCTAATAGAATTATCAGAGTCGTGGAATTGTAGCTCAGAGGTCTTTCTGTACCTCTTTTTAATCTTCCTCTGCCTGATGTCTTTTATGCATCTCTTTATGGGAAGATCTTCCCTGAGCACTAATGCAGCCAGCACGAAACAAGAGACTGATTCTGAGGCATTAGCCACCAAACCATTAACTATCCTGCCGGACTCATCAATATAGATCTGCATTATTCTTTACCCACTTAGCTATCAGATAGTGTAGACTCGTTATTAAGCCTTCCTTAGTTATGGCTATTGATTCCTGGGCTAAGAAGGAGATTATCGGAGAGTTAGACCCAGATAAGTTCTCATGGCTGAAAGTCCGTGTCTCCGTTGAACTGGGTTTGTTCTCTTTTCCGGGCCTCCGCGCGCCGCCCGTTTCGCTCGGGATGGTGGGGCTGTCCTCAAGGCCGTACGGCCCCCTGGTTCCGTGGCCACGGGGACCTGCCGTGGGCAAGGGAGATGCTGTTCTTCTCGTCTTCTCATGTCGGAAACGCTTTTCATCTAAATGCTCGCTGCCCTCTGGCAGGGCGAGCTTGTGGCTGTGCTGGGCACGGCTACAAAGGGGATGTGGATTTCCGATTGCAAGTCACCCGAAACAAACAGGCGGGATATCATCGCTCAAGTCACGTTACGACTTGGAGGAGGTTTCCGCATTTTAAAGGGCTTCTTGAGAGGAGCCTTGAGATGATGGAGGCGCTAGAAATTATAGCTGAGGGGGATCGACGTCCGCTAGGGAGGGTGCGATGGGGTGGGAGGAATAACGGATGGCAATCTCTTTGAATAGTGAGGGCTATCCGATATCTATCTCATCGCTATGTTCCAGTTTTCGATAACTGTTGTGGGGATTAGCTTTATCAAATAATACATGCAAATTTAAGGCAGTATGAAAACTCTGATCCAGATTCATAGAGAGGGGAAATACTTTGTCGCAACTGACCTGATCACAAATGTAGCTGATCAAGGATTGACAGAAAGCGAAGCGATCTCAAATCTAAAAAAGGGACTTGAAGAGCACTATCAGGTTCTTCTGGAGCTGGCCCCCAAAGGACGAAAGCTATCTTTTCTGGATATCGAGGTAGAAGGGCTTGCCGAAGCTTCCGGCAACATCGGCTAAGAATGTAATCAAGGCTCTGGGGAAGCTGGGCTTTAGGGTCTATCGCCAGACTGGAAGCCATATTCACCTCTGGAATGAGGTGAGAAATTTGGTCGTGACTGTTCCGAATCACCCTGAACTGGCGAAGGGGACATTGATATCGATAATGAAGCAGGCGAGACTGGAGAAAAAGGATTTCATTGCTGCTCTGAAGGAGTAGGCCGAAGTCGACTGCAAGTTTGGACCAGATCGCCGCGGCCGTCGCCTTGGGATGGGCACACATCTGCGAAGTAGGGATGCTATAAGGTTGTGTGAATCTCCACGCGCGCCGCCCGTTTCCGCACGAGGGCTGGTGGGGCCTGGTGAGGGCTGTCCTCAAGGCCAGACGGCCCTCGTTGCCACGGGGGACATGCTGTGGGCAAGGGGATGCTGCTCTTCCCGTGTCTGAAACGCACATGCATCCGAATGCTCGCAGCCCTTTGGCAGGACGAGCTTGTGGCTACACGGGCGCAGTTGCAGAGTATGTGGACTTCCGGTTGCCTGTCCCAGAACCAAACCGGCGGAGATCTCGTCGCTCAAGCCATGACCTGACTGTGAGGGGTTACCGCATTTTAAAGAGCCTCTGAGAAGGTGCCTTAAGTGGATGGGAGTGCTAGAGGCTACAGCTGAAGAAGATCGGTGAGGAGAGGGCGCAGGAAGCTGGGAGGGCGGACGGGCGGCATTCTCCTTGAATGTACCAGCTCAATCTACAGAGATTTGGCACACTACCATCGCTCTTGCAGCAAAGATGAAATCCTTAGAGCATCCCTAATCATGAATTATGGCAAAGACAGCTAAGGGCTCTTCGGACCAATCAGAGCCTTTGACGATCTACCAGCTCAAGGTGACCCTTGAAGGAATAAGACCGCCCATCTGGCGGAGAATCCAGGTTCGCGGAGACATATCGCTATTCAAGTTTCACAAGATCCTGCAAGAGGTCATGGGTTGGTCTGATTACCATCTGCACCAGTTCCTTATTGAGGATGAGAGGTACAGCGTTATTTCCAGGGAGGCGGATATGCTGGGCGACGATTTCAAGGACGAGAAAAGGGTCAAGCTGAGCAAAGTCCTCCCTGGGGAGAAGATCAAGTTCGCCTATGAATACGATTTTGGAGATAGTTGGTATCATGAGATCCTGGTGGAGAAGATCTTCAAGCCCGCGGAGGAGTTAAAGCATCCTGTTTGCCTGAAGGGCAAGCGTTCTGCCCCTCCAGAGGACTGTGGCGGGGTCGGCGGATACTACCATCTTCTGGAGGCCCTCAAAGATACAGGTCACCCGGATCATAAGGGTCTGCTGGAGTGGGCGGGAGATGAATACGATCCAGAGCATTTCGATGTTGATGAAGTGAATGAGCGGTTGAAGAAGATCAGGTGAGTGTTGGTATAAAGATTTACATATAATCAAAAAGCAAGGGACAACAATGAAAAAAGAGAAAGATGGGCTGAGCATAATAAAACCCATATCATTCTATTCCGATGAGAGTGAGAAAACAAAATTGAACTGGTTTTGTTACGAATTATCAATAGAAATATATGATAATATGAAAAGACGTATTGGAAACCGACTAAGAAGAAATAAAATCAGTGACGAAGCCCTTGCTGAATTTTCAATTAATATATCGAAAGGTATGAAGGACATTGTGTTGCAGAAACTATCGAGCAGGATCAAGAATGTATATTTTTCTCATGAAATGATAGAACGGAATTTTCCGAATCTCGACGATAGGACGATTAATAGAATGCTGGATATAGTTGCAGAAGTATGGGATGAACTGCTCAGCGTTTGTGAATTATGCCCAACCCGATGCATAAGCGAAAAAGATGCATATTGTACCATGTTCGATGATAAAAATCTCTTTGTATTTTCGAAGAATAAAAGAGGTGAGAAATATGGAGCTGATTGATGAGATTAAGAGCCATTTGCCTATTCCCGCATAGGCAAGCAGAGACTACTTATCAAAAGCGGAGGCTAAGAAGCATCTTCAGATCAAAAGGCATGAAGCATAGGAGGCGTTAGGAGGCAAGCCATTACATCCGTTCGAATCTTTTGCTCTGCCTCGAAACGGAATTTCGAATGCACAGGCCCCGACTGACCTTGCGGCATGATTTTCTGGATTAAGGAGCGGATAACCCCAGCACAGGATCAGGGCATATCAGCATCCAGCAGGATTTTGGACTTAGACATAAGCGCTTATCGCTTCTCCGGCAACTATTCGGACAGTATTGAACACAAGCGGTGATGCTCTCCAATTGAACTGCATTGACCAACAAATTCATTAAATCATTTTGCATAATCTCGAAGTATGCGTTTCGATGTCGTTGTCAGACGAGACGGGGATGGATATTACGTTGCCACTGTTCCTGAGCTTCCCGGCTGTCACACTCAGGCCAAAAGCCTGGACGAGCTGATGACCAGGATTAAGGAAGCCATTTTGCTTTGTCTTGAAACGGAAGGCTACAGCACAGTGAGCAGCTTTGTAGGAGTGCAAGTTGTCGAAGTTGAGACCTGTTGAAGCTGAAGTTGTGATCAAGGCCTTGACTAGGATCGGCTTTCTGCCTGTGAGACAGAGGGGAAGCCACCTCATCATGAAGCATTCTGACGGCAGGAGTACAGTCATCCCTGTGCATCCCGGAGAAGAGCTTGGACGTGGATTGCTGATGGAGATAATGAGCGATGTGAGGATGAGCAAGAAAGAATTTCTCGAGCTGCTGGAGTGCTAGCTTATTGATAGCTAAAAGTTAAGCTAAGGTCCAGATTTATTTCCTTTTTTGCGTGAGGACTTGGGGGGCTGCCCTCAAGGCCGGACTGCCCCCTCCTGACCCCGTGGCCGCAGGGGACCTGTCGTGGGCAAGTGGAGGCTGCTTTTCCCGTGTCTGACACACATGCTTCTAAATGCTCGCAGCACTTTGGCAGGGCGAGCTTGTGGCTGTGCTGGGCACGGCTGCAAAGGGGATGTGGGTTTCCGATTGCAAGTTATCCGAAGCAAAACGGCGGAGATATCGGCGTTCAAGCCATGACTATGACTGTGAGAGGGCTACTTCATTTTAAAGAGCTTCTGAGAAGGTGCCTTAAGAGGAGGGAGGCGCTGAAGGCTACAGCTGAATGGATCGACATCGGCGAAAAGAGGGTGCGAGGGGAGTGAGATGGCTAACGGACGGCATTCTGCTTGAAAGTACCAGCTTATTTTGCAGAAGGTTTGGCACACCACCAATAAATGGAATAACGATACATATAGGTAGTTTTTTAATTTTGAATTACCTATCTCTAATATGAAGGCGGCAGTGTGCCGATTATTCTGTAATTTGTCAGGCCCCGTTATCCCATCCTGCAA
>CAZHNU010000020.1:0-52322 GCA_964534145.1 uncultured Methanotrichaceae archaeon
AGCTGTGGGGCAACTCCACCTGCGGCGCAATCAGCGTTGACTGGCTGCCCTGCATTTAAGCGCGGGTAGATAAATTTATATAAAATAAAAGCTCTTGATATGAGTAGTATCGTATCTAGAGCTTAACCTCACCTTTTTGGTAGGGGAAGGGATCTAGCAATAATATAACAGCATAGCGGTAGAATTTAGGGGGTGAATGAAGAATGAAGGGAGTAGTAGCGGCAGCGTTTTTAGCAGCTGTCATTATAGGGTGTTGCAGCGTGGCGTTGGCAAACCCACCACTTGTGCCGCCCGTTCAATATGAGCAATTTTGTGAAAACCAAAAGGTTTCAGGAACTGGCGTGATCGACGTCAGCACCTCAATTATCGATAAAAAGATCGCCCTAGAGTACTACAATGTCATGTCTGGTGACGGCGATCTTGAGCTTGACCAGGAGCACGCGTACTCGCAGAATTCTGATAAACTCAAGAGGAATATATCCTCCGTTAACGGCGGTAATAAGTCGGGCCTAAACCTCTTCGAGAATACAAAGCTTACCTATTCGGGCCAAACCCCATTGGTCGGCGGAAAGTATCTGCATTCAAAGGCGTTCTACGGAGGCATTGGCGCAGATATCCAGGAAATGTTCGCAGTAACCGAGATGGAGAAAGAGCAAACGTCCTTCTTCACATCGACCACACCATACAATCCGTGCTGCAGCACGCCTGAAGAGCTGGTAGATCAGCTGAGGGATGCCGGCAGAGATACCGATATGGTCGAAGCGCTCATGCAATCCAACGAGGGCGTCTATAATCCGGCTCACTTGATAGGCATAGATACTAAGAACACCTTCAACGGCACATGGGGAACCGATGCAAAGTGGCATAAGATCTTCTATAAGGATATAAAGGCCCACGAGATGTTCACAGGAACGTTCGAGGCAGAGAAACTCCTCAAGTTCCACGAGAATCCCGTGCCCGAGAAGGAGCATGCACCATGTGAAGGCATAGACTGCTAAGGTCCTAAAAAAGGGCTACAGCATTCTATTTTTTTTTATTTTATTGGGGGTTAGCATGAGAAGATGGTTTATTCTGTTGATTTTAATTGCCTATCAGGCCTCTGCCACAGTGGAGGACCTGGGGGCGACTACAGCCGGAACAGGCAGCGTTTGGTCAGGGACATCTATTCCCTCCCTGCCCGCATCACCTACATGCCCTTCAGTTCCTGGATGCTTAGTGGTTACTATTAATATGGTCGGACCGCAGTCTGAGCCGCAAAAGGAATATACATCACCAGGAAAGGTTCTGGAATTCACCATATCAGTGAAAAACGACGGGCCATCTGAGGTGCAGGCTGAGCTGGCCATCAGCCCTGATGACTGCCCGGCAGGTTGGTTCTCCTGGACAAAGAAAACTCTGACGATTCCAGCCGGAGTTTCTCGCTCTGAATCCTTGCAGGTAAGTCCGATTATGGATGCCATTGCCGGAGAATATACCTTCAGGGCAGAGGCATCGGCCAAATGCTATCGTCCGGGCTCTGCAGTTGCTTCTTTTGATGTCCAGGACCACGATTATGCCTCGGAGACTGCTGTCAGCGGAACGGGCCAGTTCCAGATCAATAAGAATGTCCGTTCCATGAACTCAGGAATCAAATCCAACAAAGAGGTCTTCTTCAGCGGTAGCGTTGATGCCCTTGTAAAGAACGAGTATCTGATAGATCAGGCCAAGGGCCGAAATCCCAACTTCGAAGAGCAGGATGCAGTGGACAACTATATGGCGATACAACCCGGCGATTCGCTTTTCGGGACAGAGAGCTTCAAGAGCTCGGCGGTATTCGGTGGAGTTGGTGCTAAGGTAACAGAGGCCTACAACGTACAGCAAATGGAGTTCAAGAGCCAGGATTTCAACCTCCATCAAACGGGGTCTTTAAAGAAGACTGCAGAGTTCAAGACAGCCGACAACTTCACAGGGTTTTATCTAATCGATGCCAAACAGACAATTCCGGGACAAAAGGGCTTGAGCGAGCATGAGGAGTATTTGGGCTCCTTTGAGATAAACAGAAGAATACTCTTTAGAAATAGGCCGACCTTCAGCACGCCCTCCTGCTTTAGCAGCCCAAGCTTTTCAAGTCCGAGCCTAAGCAGCGCATCTTGCGGCAACTTTGTAAACAACCTCAATACATTCGCGAAATCTGTATAATGTAGTCTTTTTTTTAAATTTCTCCTTTTTGATTTCGTAGTAGCTAAAGAAATCTATTCACTTTATCGCCATGCGAATCCCTGTGTCTATATTCAATATTCTTTTTCTATATATTGAGCAGCCAAAACATTGAAATAGCACACCGGCATCTTGAATCTCAGGTGTCAGGGTATTAGGAGAGATGGTTCGGCCTGGCTTTTACAGGGGATTGCTTGCGGCTCGTTCGTTGGACGGGATTGCTGGTGTCCTCTTTGCGGAGCATCACTTATGCTCCGACGCCTAAGGCCTACCTACAAGGAGGTAGTGTGGAATGAAGCGAAAGACGATCGTTCTGGCGGTTCTCGTCATGGCCCTAGTGGGCATATCAGGTGCTGCCAATTACATGTACGAGAAATCATCCGTCAAGGGCGTGGGCTATAGAAACCTCGAGATGGTTGTTTCTACCCAGACGGGCTTTAACGGAGTCAAGCTGGTGGAGAAGCAGTCAGGCTCGGGAAACGTGATCACGTCCAGGATAGAATTGGAAGCTGAGAGGCAGCTGGGGGTGGGAGCGTGTCCGTGGCCTACCGGCGATACGCCAATGGACTACATCAACTTCACCTCTGAGCAGGAGCTGGAGTACATGCCGGTCTCTTACCAGACAGGCACATACGACCAGAAGTGGATAGACAAGCTCTGTGTCCAGAACTACAGGATCGGCGCTGTGCTGACAGAAATGTACTCCCATGCCGAGCACCTGCAGAAGACCACCGAGGTCAAGACCAGGGCTTACGGCGAGGATACTCCCGATGCATGCTGCACAGGAGTTCTTGAGGCCAACTTAAACGCCAACGTCATCGGCGTGGCTCATATCGGATGGCTCTCAAGGGACGCTGAGGGCGATAGGAACCTTAAAGGGCGACATGCCGAGTACGGCAGGTCTGTCGAGGACCTGACAGGCGTCTTCTCGATCGAGAAGTTCATCCAGCTGTGGGGCAACTCCACCTGCGGCGCAATCAGTGTTGACTGGCTGCCCTGCGTCTAAGTGAAGATCTAAGCGAAGATCAAATTTTGAAGCGCTCCAGAGCGTCTCTGGAGCAATTTTATCTATATTTTATTTAACTTTCTTAAAATATCAACCGGAAATTAGATGTACCTATGAATACTATTATGAATAAGTGGGTGAGATCATGGTGGCTAGAATTCTGAAGGTGGGGGAGGAAGTAACCGGCAAATACAGCGATATGACCATGGGCCGGAGCAAGAAGTTCTTTAAGCTGAGCATTGATGACCAGGAGATCTATCTGCCAAAGGATGTCGGCAACTCGCTTCTCAAAAGCCGCCGGATGGGCAACGAGGTGTTCACTATTTCCCGCACTTTCGATGTATATGTGATCAGGCCTATGGCGAGTAGGGACTGATAGGAAAGGGGAACTGATTGAAATATTAGGTGAGAAACGAAAGAATCATGGATGTGATATAATGAAATTCATTATTAAAGGCATTACTGCAATCTCCTTAATTATCCTGTTCGGCCTGGCATCTTTTGGGCTGGCATCTGCATACACGCCCGAGCAGCAGGCCACATTAGACGGCATGAACCTCAGCTTTCGGCTCGGCATGGCTTATGAGAGGGCAAGCCAGGGGCAAAACATAGCCGAGTTCAATGCCCTAGTAGATGAATACAACGCGTGGATTTCGCAGCATTTCGGCGAGGACGCAAGCCTGCTCATGGCAAAGATGAACGAACCTGCAGCCGTGATCACTCCCTTGGCAATAGGGGAGGTACAACCAGCAACACAGCCATTGACAAGGCCGTTCAATGCCAGCAGCGAACTGTCCACATTTGGAAAACAGCAGGTATATGCTGCGCCGGGCTTTACAGATACGAGGCCGACAGAAGAGGACTTATCTCAGCAGGAGCTTCAGAAGTTCTTGGCCACATAATGCAAGAGGCAAATTGCTTGCAGCTTAAAAAGATGTGAAAAAGCTGCGGCACAAACTGCTTCTATCTTTTTAGCTCTGTAATGTATCAATTTGGGCCCATACTCTCTTTCATAATCTACTCTAGTAATTTTTGATTTTTATAAACTTGCTTTGTATTCTATCTTTCAAAGATTTCAGTGCACTTACTCGTACTTATCAGTAATATGAATATATAGTATGTATTTATCGTTCGACATTAATTTAAAGGCACAAGTTACTGTCAGCTTAATGCATCAAGATGGATTAATTGATACAGTATTAATGGTATTATTTTCTTTCTTCATAATGTCTACAGCTTTATATTTTGTATTCGTATCTGTATCGGAATTATAATTTCTATTAAAAGATGATTCCTATTTACCCTGTGTCTAAGCGGTTATTCTTTAGGGATTGGCATAATTTTCGCCCTAAAAAGCGTCCAATTTCCTTGATCAGCCCTCTTTTTAAACTAACTCTTTTAACTGTTGTAACCATCACACTCCCAACCCCCCAAAGACTCTCTTGATCACCGCATGAGGTCTTTCGTCTGTCGATCTTAAAACGCTAATCAACTGATTTCGCTTTTTATCGAGTTCACTAAGAGGCAAATCGGTGGTTCTGCGTTTCATGGTAAATTCGATACCTTTTACCTTTGCGCCAAAATAGCCTCTGTCTCTGAGTACATTCTCCCCCGCCTCAGATTGGTTAACTTGACTATCGTGCGTCTTTGCTGTAGTGATCTCTATTTTACGCATAAGGCAGCAATTGATATCCGTTTTTAGTGCAACTTATGGCCGAAATGAGTTTCTTTTCCTTTTTTGGCTCAGGTACCTCTCTATTGCGCCGAGTCTTAGCATTCTCGCCTCGGAGTTTCTTAGAGGATCCTGGATCTGCTTCGATAAATGTGGCATCCTGGACCGTTCCATGCTTGACCTGTAAACCATAGCATCCAGTTGCCTCTTAAGTCTGGAAAAAAGGGTTAAAAATTCGATTATCGTAACTTCTGAGCTTCGAAAAGGGTGAACGGACTGATACCATCATGTTTAGCTTCAAGTAATCTTTGGCCCCCTCTATGGGAGATGGCAAGATATTTTCCGTTATTTGCTTGCAACGCCACATCTCCATCGAACTCCTTTACTGTGAATTCACAATTGGCATCGGGAGTAATATGTGAAGGAAGTATTAGATTAAGGACCTCGCCACTATTGGTCGATACAGTGTTGCGGCTAAGATATTTTCCATCAAGCGCTTGCAGCAAAATTTTATTATTTTTTATTGTG
This sequence comes from uncultured Methanotrichaceae archaeon, assembly GCA_964534145.1. Classification (GTDB taxonomy): domain Archaea; phylum Halobacteriota; class Methanosarcinia; order Methanotrichales; family Methanotrichaceae; genus CAWJYS01. The sequence goes on from CAZHNU010000020.1 coordinate 5,403, forward strand.
ACTTTAAACCTACAAAATTCATCTAAATTCTCTTTTGCGGCTCCAATGAAATTCATTTTCCCTCTATTGAGGTGGCTAAGATACATTACCATCCCTTTTGGCCGTAATGCAATCGTATCTCCTGTATCAATCATTATGCTCGCCTGCTTATTCTCTATATTTTTTGATAGGCAGGTTGATTAAGGGTTCTATTATAATAGCCGTGTGGTAGTGTTGCCATATTGGCCAATTATAGCATTAGATTTCTATGATTATCTCATTAATTTTTACTATTTAAAGCATTTATCGTTATCTAATTGAGAAATTGGTCCATATACCTATAGTCTTATAAACCCTTCCCACGCGTCTCCTCTCAAACATAGTACTTTCTTCAGCCCAAGCCGATCAGGTAGGTTACAGTATCCGAAAACAATCGAAATAGGGAAAAGTTGGTTTATCGCAAGAGATAAAGAAAAATTACCGATTAAATTTTTTAGATTATTATAAACTCAAAGGTGATATGAACGATAACTGAACATTTAAAGATTTGGGTAGTGTGCCGATTTGGTATGAAAATCACCTCATGGCTACATAGGCTAAGCCGCAACCTTAGTTATCGTATACCCAGATCGCTCCAATGCCCTTATCATTGCCCCTTCCCTGGCTTTTGAGTTCCTTTGAAAAACGGCTTCAGCTCCCTCATCCACATAGGCTTCGCCGGTAGTTAGCACTCTGTATATATCACATAAGATACGATGTCCTAGAGCAATTAGAGCCCTCTTCTTCCCACGTCGTTTAGCAATACCGTTATAGATAGCGCTATAAGCAGAGCCTTTGGTTCTGGATGCGGCCCAAGCAACCTCGGTAAGTATGCCTTTGAGAAATCCATTACCTTTTCGAGTCTTTTCGCTTTTCTTAACTCCAGCACTCTCATTATTGCCAGGACACATTCACGCCCAGGAAGAGAGATGGGCCTCATCAGGGAACTGAGACATATCCGCTCCTATTTCAGCAATTATTGCTGCTGCACAAGTCTTACTTATCCCTGGCAAGGTCTGGATCAGGCGATACTCCTTTTGAAAAGGGACCATACGCCTCTGAATCTCTTCATCTAATTCTCGTATTTGCTCTAACTGGAAAGCTATGTTATCCAAGTGAAATCTGAGAAGGAACCTGTGGTGTTCAGTTACTCGTCCATTCAGAGCTTCAACAAGCTGAGGGACTTTACTCTTTAGTCTGCCGCGTGCCATCTCGGAGATTTCTTCTCTGGAAAGCTCATCTTTTTCCAATAGGGATTGTATCATCCTCATAGAGGATTTGCCATCTATCTTAGAGACTACAGAACCCAACTTGATATTGGCATCTTCCAGAACCTTCTGGAGATGGTTCTTCTCCGATGCCATAATTTCAATATGCTTCCTTCGAGTTCTGTTTAGGTCCCTCAGTTCCCTAATCTCTCTAGGCGGGATAAAACTCGTTGGTATCAAGCCATTGCGCAGCAAGGTGGCAATCCACTGGCAATAGGCCATATCTTCTAAAGTGAAATGGTTCAACTTGAACACCTTCGTGTTCTTCCTCTTAGGATGCCAGCCAATGGCAAAGCGAGGGTCATTCCTGGCAATATTCGCCAGCTGGCTTACCCTGCGATGGCTCAGGCCTAGAAGCTCTTCCTACCTATCGTGGGCTATATCGATGGCAAGCCGTTCGTATTACTGGTCCTGGTGGGCTTCCAGGGACTTCACTTAATCCCAGAGCTGTTGAACCTCCTGCAAAAGCGATTGAAGGGTATCGACAGGGATCACTACCACATGATCCTCTGGCATGGGACCAACTCAAAAAGGATCGGCCAGGATTACGGCCTGTCGCCTATCTCCGCAGCGCCATCCGCCTTGTGCCTTCGGCCCTTCGCTTCCTCTGTCGGCTTATTCCGGAGTGCATGGCCTGGCCTCATCGATGTGGGAAAGAGCATCCTCTAGTTTGCTGACCATATCGATATTTCCAAGCTCGCGATATTCCTTGATCCTTCTTATGATGAGGCTGTTGAGGCTCATTTGGCCCTCCTGAACTTCTGCAGGGCAAGATAAACTGTTCTGATCCTCGATAAGATCCTCTCTATAATAAATAACCTTAGTAAATTTTGTTAATGAATCCAGATAAGAAACTTTGAACAGCATTTAAGCCACCTACACAGGGACCGGCCCATTGTGGCCTCCAGCCCACTTACCTTTCGGTTTTATAGAATCTGCAATAGCGGTCTCTGCGGTTTTCTTAGTCTGTGGAAAACTTGAGCCTAAATCGCTATTTTATTACCTAAAAGATAGCGCCGAGGGTGGGATTCGAACCCACGATCCGCGAGGCGGAACAGGTTTAGCAAACCTGCGCCCTACCAGGCTAGGCGACCTCGACTCCAGCCATAGAACTTGGTCCTTCGATATTTAAACCCTGCGTTAGGCCGATAGGGGATAACGATGAAAGCAGACCCGCTTTAGATATCCCTTTGCCTTTCAACTTGAAAATGGGATGCCGGATTTCGTCCAGCAGCCTTGCCCATTGCATCCAGCCAGGGCCTTTCGCGATTAGTTCTATTACTCTTACTTCACGCAGCGCAAAAGATCTTTGCTCGTCACAATTCCGACCAGAGCACCGTTCTCTACCACCGGAAGCCTTCTTACCTTGTGCTTGATCATGAGACTCGCTGCGTCCCTGCTTGTGGTGTTCAGGCCCACGGTTATGAGCGGAGCAGGCGTCATGATATCGATCACTTTAACCTCATTTAGATCAAGTCCCGGAGTAAATGCCTTTTGAAAGACCGTGCTGGTGGTTAAAATTCCCAGACACTCCTTGAGAAGGCCCTTTCGGGCCACAAGCACGCTGCCCTTTCCTTCGCGGGCCATGAGCTCTACGGCCTCCAGGACGGTGGCCTCAGGCCCCACCAGGGATATGGGATAGCTCATCAGTTCTCTGACCCTCATGCCTCCATAATGGAACGCTCTATCTTATAGGCTTTTAGTCTTTTAGTCTTTTAGCGATTAAAATGAAGTCCAATTAACAGTGATTTCATCGTCCACTTCTACCAATGCGCAGTATCCGCGCCGAAGTTCGCCGACGTTCACGCCCAGGGTTCTTCCGAGCCGCGCAACGCCCCACGCCTCGTGTATGTGGCCGCATAAAAGCAGGTCGGGCTGGCGCTCCTCCAAAAAGCGGCGGAGACTGTGACTGCCGGAGGGTTCGCCGTTGTAAAGTGTATCTAAAAATCCGAAGGGAGGCTGATGGGTGACGACGATTTTACGGTGCATGCTGGATATATCCCCGTAAACCCTTGACAGATTCTCGTACACGTCCTCATCCCGATGGTACTGCCGGGCTGGATTGTTAGGGTCTCTGCCGCCGCGGGCCACTATTCCCCCCATGCCTATGAAGCCGCAGTCATAGTCCTGGAGCACATGAGAGGCGCGATGAAGGGAGACAAATCCCACATCCGCCCATAAACGGAGGGCAAAGGCCCTTGGGTCCATATTGCCGGGCACAATTAAAACCGGAAGGCCGAAGGCCGAGAGGGCCTCGGCCACGGGTCTTGCCTCCTCCTCGCTGCCGCCGTCATGAAGGTCACCGCATACGACTATTATATCTGCGTCTCCTAGATTAAGGCCCTTAAGTCGGAAGATGCTGCCGTGAACATCGGCAATGGCGAGGATCTTCAAAGCACTCCCCATCTCAGCTCCAGCCCAACCAGCGGCTGCTCAAGGCCGAAGCTTCGTATCGCCAGAGGATGGACCTCGCCGAAACATCCGATTCTTCTGCCTTCTGACAGCAAATCTGCGCCTCTGCCCGGCAGGAATGCGCCGTCGTTTGTGGTGACGATTTCTGCCTCGATCATCAGCTCTTTTAGAACTGTGTCTACAACCGACCTGATCTCCGAGAAGCTGGCGCCGCTGTGGATTGATGCAGCTGCGAGATGCATCCAGGTCTTCCTGTTCTCAACCACCTCTCCGACGGCAAATATTCTTTGGGGGAGCGGATGGTGCTGGTTTCCCGCCAGAATCTCGATGAGGCTCGGAAGAATCGATGTTCGAAGGATCGTGTGAAGCTCGCTTATGGGGTGCAAAACACGGGTCGCCCCTGCAGCCTCCCGCCTCATATTCGTGAAATGGGCCGTCTCGTTGGTAAGCGTAAAAGGCATGGTCTCCAGATAGCCAAGCCCCGTCATGACCTCCCTTATCTCTGCCTTTCGAGTCTCGGATGGAAGGGGCCGTCCGACGGTCACGGTCTTCGGAAGCTCTGCCTGGAGGCGGTCATAGCCGTAACCCTTCGCAGCATCCTCGAAGATGTCCCAGGAGTGCATTATGTCCGCCCTATATGCCGGAACCAAAACCTCCACCTTCTGGCCCAGTGCGTTCGCCCCAAACCTCATCTTCTCCAGACACTGCGCTATCTCCCCGGCGGAGAGGCCAAAGCCTATCAGGGCGTTTGCCTCCTCTGTTGAAACCGTCCACTTGCATGGAGTAAGGTTGGGTGAGACGAAATCGCCTTCGCTCCTCTTCATAAGGACCGATTCGATCCTGCCGCCGCGCTCTGCGAGGGATGTCACGACGATGTTCAGCGCTTTATGCACCACGGGATCTGTTCCCGTGACGTCTATGAACAGGTCGTGAGTGTCCTCTTTGACCCTGGTCAGCTCGCCGTTGATGATGGGCGGGAAGGAGAGGACTCTGTCTTTGGCATCAAGGATGAGGGGGAAGCGATCTTTTCCATCAAGGATGTGTCCGTAGTCCTTTCCCTTGGGGTGCTTCGTCAGGATCTCCCTCATGGTCATCTCCACCGAGAAGTCCAGGGGGACGAACCTGAAGGACGGATCGGCCCCAAGATAGCGGAACGGAGGCGCGACCCTTGATATATCGTGAACTCCAATCGCCACTTTGCGCCGATTTCTCCCTAGTCCCCAGTGAAGGTCCTCCTGGAGGTCCATCAGGGATTCTATGGCCGCGTCTGAGAACTCAAGGCCGCGGACGACTGCACAGCCGATTATCGGCCGAACGGACCTGACTGACTCCTTAACCTCCAGGACTATCGGTCCGGGATGGACCTCATACTCGGGAAGCCCAGTCTTGATCTCCAGGAACCCTTGAAGTGCCCGTGCCACTCCCTCAGAGCTGTAGAGGTCCGGCCGGTCCGGGAAAAACTCCACGTCGACGTGGTCCTCCTCTGCCCTCTTTCCGATATCTGCGCCCATCATGGCCAGCCTGCTCATGATTGTATCCCTGGAGGCTCCGACCATCTCCTCGAGGTCCTCGTAGTAAAGTCTCACAACTGGCATCTTTGATCCCTCACATGCTCCTTGACAGAGGCGTCTCTCTCAGCCACTGTATGTCCGGCTGATAAAGCTCTCTTAGGTCCTTTAGTCCGAGCTTCAGCATGGCAACCCTTGAGACCCCGAGGCCCCAGGCCAAAACGGGGTGCTCTATGCCGAAGGGCGCCGTGACCTCCTTCCTGAACACCCCGGCCCCTCCAAGCTCCACCCATCCCAGGCCGTCTATGAACACCTCCGGTTCTACGGACGGCTCTGTGTAGGGGAAGTAGCCGGGCCGGAACCTCACCTCCTCAAAGCCCATCTTGGCGTAGAATTCCTTCAAAACGCCCAGGAGGTGTCTGAAGCTGACGCCCTCGTCCATGATCACGCCCTCGAGCTGCTCGAACTCCGGGGTGTGGGTGGCGTCTATCGCCTCGCGGCGGTAAACCCGGTCTATGCCGAAGGCCTTCACCGGCGGCTCCGGGTGATCGGCCAGGTATTTTATGGTGACTGCCGTCGTATGCGTTCTCAAGACCTCCTGCCGGGCCACATCAGGGCTCCAGCATCCGCCCCAGCCGGTGGAGCCTGCTGCTTTGCCGCACTCGTGCATCTCCTTCACCTTCGTGAAGTCTGGTATCTCTGAACGGGTATCGAGGTAGAATGTGTCCTGCATCTCTCTTGCAGGGTGATCCTGGGGCTGGAAGAGGGCATCGAAGTTCCAGAAGCTGGACTGGACGATTTCGCCCTTGATCTCAGTGAAGCCCATCTCAAGCATTATGGCCCTCATCCTGTCTATCAGGCGCTGGTATGGATGGCGCTTGCCTGGATAGGTCTTATCGGCCGCCAGGGAAACGTCGTAAGGCCGGACTGAATAGAGCTTGTCATTGTATCGGACTTTGTTTCCATCCCATTCTCCTGATTTTATCATTCCAGATGTCAAGAACGATATTGGCTCAGCCGAGCTGGTCCCAAGCTCTGTGGCAGCCTCTTTGCCTTTAGGAGTAATCTCGTATCTCCATGACTTGGAGGTGCTGGACGAAACCAGCCCCCTGCTCTTGAGCGCTGCCAGAGCCTTTCCGTCCAGCTCCGATCCGGCCTTTGGCCCCTGCAGCAGCTCTTCCAGCGCCTCCTCATCCTTGCCTCTTTGTGCAGAGCCAATCGGCTTGATCTCTCCGCCCTGTATGACCGCCCATCCCTTCTTTCGAAGCCACCCCAGGCCGATCTTGATGGATGGGTCTTTCAGCTCGGACATGGGCTTTCCAGAGCCTATGGTCTCCAACAGCTTTCTTTCCGGGAGACCCTCTCTGGCGTACTTAAGCCCCTCCTCAGTGAGCGAGAACATCTCATCAACAGACTTTGCAACCTCAACCAGGTCCTGCTCGCCCAGGGCGTCGGCTGAAGCCCTTACCGCCTCAACTTTCATTCCCAGATCTTTCGCGATTGTCTGGGGATCATCGTGACCGGCAGAAATCGCCTTTAGAACTTTGATATCCATTTCGGACAGCATTGTATCATCCCATAAGCCCGGACGACAATAGACAGCCAATTATTTAAGATGCCCGTCGCCCTTTAACTCAAAATGAAAAGCAGCTAAACAACATCTGGCCGATGTGGCCGAAGGTGCACAGGGCCAGCTTCCTTGGCAAAAGACGCCTGATCCACTGGGTTTTATCCGTTATTCCGGCATCAATCTCAGGCACGACCCAAAATCCTGTGCTCGGTGGATATAAGCTTATCGTGCAAAAGACTTGAATGTCGTCGCTTTACATGAATATTAGCTTTTTTAAGATGGATCAGGATGGTTCTTGGTGGAACTTAGATGGATCTTTCTCTACGGATATGTCTCAAGCTCTTCCAGGGCGTTGAGGACTCCCTGCACGCCCATCTCGAAAAATTCCCTGCCCTTCTTTAGCGAGGCCTTGCTGGGATCGCCCATGATGCCGTTTCCCATGAGGTGTCTGACATCCCTTAAAACCAGGAACCTGGGCCTTGAGGGAAAGTTGCCCTCCGGCCTTCCCTTCACCAGATCTTCGCGTATGACCATCATTAGCGAGGTCTCTATCTCGCCCGAATGCCCGTCCCTTGGCGTCTCCACCGACTTCATGTCGATTAGATCGAAGAGGGATACCAGGCTCACCCGAAGGTCCCTTTCCTCCACAGCCATCTGACAGGCCTCCTCAAGGGCTGCCATATGCTGACCTCCTGCATGTCCCGTCAGTATAAGGATGCGATCAAATCCGCTTTCGAAAAATGAGATCAGGAGGTCGCGCATAAAAGCCCTGAGGCCGTCGTGGCTAACGGTGATTGTTCCCGGAAAGCGCCTTGTGCTCCTGCACACCCCGTAATGTATCGGGGGTGCCAGGAATACATCCCTGCGGCGGGCGGCCTCGCGGGCGACCTCCACAGCCTGAATGGTGTCGGTGAATACCGGAAGATGGGGGCCGTGCTCCTCGGTTGCTCCAACGGGCAGGATCAGCGTGCGAGTTGACCGGAGGCTCTCCTCGATCTCCGGCCAGCTCATCTCATCGAGGAGCCTCATCGCCCCATCACTCCGTTACAGCTATTTCGCTTCCGGAGAGCACATACTCCTCAGGCACCCTGACCTCGTAGGCCGTATCGCCGACTATCAGCTGGTACGGTCCTGTGGGCTTGGTATCGAAGTTCGTTCCGCCTGCAATTGGCCCTTCTGTGGCATAGGGCACGATGAGGGTGTACTGGCCGCTGGAGTCAGTTACGTTGGACTGCCTGTAGACGAAGGTCCTATCGATGTTGGTCTGTACGGGAATGGCTATTGATACCTTGGTTCCGGGGGCAGCCTTGCCCTTAATGACCGCTCCAGGCACGTGCTCGAAGGTCCTGACGAAGTTCACGCCGTAGTAGACTGGTCCGTGCTCGGACTCGTGCACCAGCCGATAGTGCTGCAAAGCTTCCAGGGGAACAGATGTGGTGGGGGTGATGGGATCTCTTTGGCTCACTACCTCTGCCAGATACCCTTTAGCCCGGCTCGCGTTGACGTAGTTCGTGAGTTCTGTGTAGTTATCCGACACAAGCGGCGATTCGACGATTACTGGGAACACCGTGCCGTCCTGCTCAACCATCTGATAGGCTATGGCGAATGCATCGGTCACAGGCGTCTCGCTTCCATCGAAGAAGAAGAGCCTTGCAGTCATTGTCTTGAAGTATGGATCTCTGTAGACGCCGACAGGCACCGGCTGGTCGCCCTGCTGCTGCCAGAAGAATCCGTAATAGCTGTTGATGGGAATGCTGCTCCACTGCGTCATTGCGTAGAACTTGCCCACAGCCATATCGTAGTCAATCATGATGTATTTGGTGTTCATGTATTTCGAGCGGTTCAGATCGAGCCTTGCCAGAACATCTTCAGCCTCAGCCTCGCTCTGGGAGAGGAAGAAGGGCGATGATCCCGGTACGCCGGCCGTGAGGTTGCCTATTCCCTGCTGGAATGGGTTGGCATTCGGCATCCGGTGTCCTATGGTCTCTATCAGATGGCCGAAGTCCCACCACGACATGACGCCGTAGGACTCCTCCGGGTAGCCGTACTTCTGGCCTGTTGGGGGCCGCTCGTAGATCTTGTATATCTCCATTCCCGGAGACGGCGTGTTGTTCTCAAGCCACGCTGTGGACGTGAGCCAATCGGAATCCGGCCCGTCTGTTCCCTTGGCAAAGTAGACGGACATGAAAATGCTCGGCCATATCACAAAGACGAATATCAGCACAGCTGCTGCAATTATTTTGATGTTGGACATCAGGAACCTTGCAGGGTCCTTGATGTTTGCAGATTTGCCCTCCAGGTCTGCGAAGCCGAGCCTCTGCAGTATCCAGACGATTAAGAAACCTGTAAGAAGGGCCACATTGACAGCGTAGTAATACGCGAACCTGTTCTGCGTTAAGGTCAGAAGAAGGACGACCACTGACCAGGTGATGACCAGCATCTCAATGGGCTGTAGCCTCTTGACATAGCGCATCATTAGCAGAATAAGCCCGATGATCGATAGTGTGAATGTGGTGAAGAGAAGAGCAATGAAATCCGGTCCGCTAAGCGACATGAATCCTGGGAACCAGACCAGCACGTTGTTCAGCGAAAAAACCCCACCGCTTGAAAACAGCGGAGCCGCCTCTCCGACAGTCGCCGCTCCACCGGTCTTCTGCTGGAAGATGGAAAGACCGCTCCAGAGCACATCCATGAATTGAGGGATGACCAGAGCCAGGATAATCGTGCCAAATACGAGAAGTCCTGCCAAGGCTCCCGGATAGTAGTAGCTGCTGTAGCCCTTCTCCTTGAGGAAGCTCGACAGGAATGTGATCAGCAGGACTGCAACTACGCCAAGCAGGAGAATTGTGGGCTGGAATAGGGAGTAGTAGTAGTTGCTGAATCCGTTGTATGGTTTGACGAACGGAAGCACAAGAAGCGTGGCCACGAAGAAGGTAATGGCGCCGGCAATCCCAAGATATTCGGCGTTTCTGCCCTTCATGTGGTCCACGATGCTTTGGATTACTATGAAGAAGATAATTATGCCCTCAATCAGGAATCCTGATGCCCAGGCATCGATGTAAAGGCCTAGCGACACTCCTGCAAGGGCGGCAAGGAGAAGGGGCCTTTTAAGGTTTGACCAGTTCTTCTGAAGGCTCGCGAATGTCATCCCTCTGCCGGATGATAAGGCGAGCAGCAGGAACATCATCGTCAGAGTGCTGAGCAGTATCTCTGCTGCATGGTGATCTGTGAATCCGAGGGTCGTCCTCGAGAAGTACTGGCCTGGAAGCACTGCTGCAATCAGGGCCGAAATGAGGCCGCAGCTTTTGCCACCAATCTCCTTTCCGATGAAAAAGACGGGGATTACCACAAGCGCGCCTAAAACCGCTGGCATGAAAGCCCCGACAACCTCCACGGTGTGCATGCTCGGGCTGCCCAGGCCCAGGATGTAAGAGAAAATGGCAATCGCCCAGCTTAGGAACGGCCCGAAGTGCAGCGATGTTCCGTTGGGGAAGTTGGTCATGGGGTCGAACCAGAGGCGCTGGAGGTTGATGACAGTTTCTTTGGCGAGCATCATGTGATACCAGGCATCGGTCTCGCTGCTGAATACGACCTTATCGCCCACAAAGACCTTGCTTAGCGGTATTATGGCACGCAGGTAGAATGAGAAAATCACCGCCAACAGCAGGCCCGCATACCAGTAAAGGTCGGTATTCTGCCGGAATCCTGCCTTTTCTGTTTTGGCCGCTTCAACGGGCTTTGCATCTTGCGGTTTGCCCTCTGCAGTGGGCTTACCTTCAGTTTTTTTATCTTTATCCTTCTTATCCACAGATCTCTTAGACATCAAAGCTTCCAGAATCCGTTCAATCCTCATAAACGTTTTGAATCGCCTGCCATCCCCCTGCCGGCAAGGATGCCCGTTGCAGCGGCAGCAACTATGCCTCTGGAGAGGCCTGCTCCATCGCCTGCTGCATAAAGGCCTGAGATGCTTGTCTGCATGCGGCCGTCTACGCGTATTTCCCTCGCATAGAACTTGATTTCAGGAGCATAAAGCAGCGTTGAGTCCGAGTTCACTCCGGGAACTATCAGGTTTAAAGTCTCCAGCCCCTCGATTATGTCCATGACGATTCTGTGGGGTAGAGCCATCGATATATCTCCGGGCGTCACGTCTTTTAGCGTATTTCTAACAGGGCATCGATCGATCCTCTTCTCTGTAGATCTCCTGCCGCGGTGAAGGTCGCCCAACCTCTGTATCACCGGCCTCCTGCCGCCAATAGTTGTGACGAGCTTTGCGATGGACATTCCGTAGGCGGTTGTGTTCTCGACGGGTTCTGTCAGCTCAAGGCGCACAAGAAATGCAAAGTTGGTGTTTTCAGACTGCTCGCCGATGAGCGAATGGCCGTTGGTGGCTATGAACTCGGGGTATTCTTCCTTGACCACATAGCCGCCGGGATTGGTGCAAAAGGTCCTGACGAAGTCGTCATAGCGGCGGGTGAAGATGTAAAACTTGGGGTCGCGGTTGATCCTCGTCACAGGGTCCATGATGATTGCTGGAACCTCCACCCTCACGCCCACGTCCAGCGGACCGTACTTTGCCTCTATGCGATATCTGTCTATGAGATCGCTGATGCAAGCCGCCCCGGACCTTCCCAAAGAGAGAAGCGTGGCCCTTGCCTCCAGGGCGGTTCCGTCGGCAAGCAGGACTCCCTTGCATCGGGAATCCTCAACGATCAGATCCACCACGCGGGAGTTGAGCAGGAATCTAACGCCGCTTTTCTCCAGATCCTCCTTAAAGGCGGCAATGATCTCCGGAGTCCTGTCTGATCCCATGTGGCGCTGACGGATGGGGATAAAGCGCGCTCCTGCAGCTGCCGCCTTATGGCGCAACATTTCTGCATCCTCGGGGGATGGCTCCTGCGTCTCCCTGGGCGCGCCATATTTCAGGAAGGCGCAGTCGACCTCCTCTACCAGCTTCCAGGCATCCTGGCTGGTAGCTGTTAGGGCTTCGAGGTTTCCGCCAATTGATGGATGAAGGTTGAGGAGGCCGTCGGAATAGGTTCCTGCGCCACCAACTCCTGACATGATGTGGCAGGGTTCGCAATGCTGGCAGCGGTCCCTTTTTTTCATGGGGCATATCCTCTCAGGAATATCGCTTCCCTGGTCGATTACAAGGATTTCCAGCTTGGAACCGGATTTCGAAAGCTCTAGGGCCGCAAAAAGGCCTGCAGGGCCTGCACCCACAATTATCGCATCGGCCATATGAATAATCATTTTATCGTTTAATACTATTTAGCATGGATGAATGCCGGATTGAAGGCCAGGCTTAAAGCTTAGTAAAGTCCCATTAATCAAGGATCATTATGGACAAAGTTCAGGACGTAAAAGGACTTGGCGGAGTGTTAAACGGCTTTAGGGACCTGGTGAAGGACGACGGGAAGATAACCTTTGTGGGATCGCCGGGATTTTGTACTCCCTTTGCCCTTTTCCTAGGATACCCCGTACGCGAGAAGGATCTTTTCTTTGTGCCCGGACTAAACAAGGATAAGGCCAGGAGGATCATATCCACCGAGTACGGGCTGGAGCTGGGGGTTTCCGAGGATGCCGATGCGAGTGCAGCCGCAGCAGATGTGCTGGTGATCCTCGGCGGCATGGCCATGCCGAAGATCGGGGTTAAACCTGAGGAAATGCGGGAGTTTCTATCAAAAATGAAATATAAAAAATTGATCGGCGTCTGCTTCATGGGCATGTTCGAGAAGGCAGGGTGGTGTCAGGCTCTGGAATTCGATTTTGTCATGAACATGATCATTGAGGGCGACATTTCGAAGTAAGCGGATACATCTCTTTTTGCCCTTTTTTTTAAAAACACTTTTTTAACACTCTATAAAACATTTAAAAACAAAACTAAAATGGGCCCGACGCGATTTGAACGCGTGACCTCACGGTTATCAGCCGTGCGCTCAACCTGGCTAAGCTACGGGCCCGGTCCGCACTTTGCATTGATGATCCCATTAATAACTGTTTCCCTGCAAAGCCCCCTGCATGAGCCCTCCGCCAAGTCAGCTGCAATGCTCCCTGCCAATCCCCAAAAGGCCTTCGCCAATAACAATATGAGAGGCAAGGGGCCTCTCACTGCATGGCTGTAAGCCTTCTGATGCGTTCCTCGGTGCTCGGGTGAGTGGAGAAAAGCGACGCCAACGACTGCCCCTTTAGAGGATTGACTATGAACATATGGGCAGTTGACGGATTTACATTGACCTTGACGGCACCTGCAGCGCCCTCGAGCTTCGCCAGGGCCGATGCTAAGGCAAGTGGTCTGCCGGATATCTCCGCCCCGCCCCTATCCGCCCCGAACTCACGGCCGCGCGATATGGCCAGCTGGATCAGCATGGCGGCAATCGGGGCCAGGATGATCATGGCCAGCGCTCCTATGATGTTTCCGCTGTCATCGTCGCGCCCGCCGAAGATGAGCCCCCACTGGGCGATGTTGGCCATGTAGGTGATGACGCCCGCCAGAGTTGCGGCCATGGCGCTGATCAGGGTATCCCTGTTCTTAACGTGGGTCAGCTCGTGGGCCAATACGCCCTCAAGCTCATTTTTGTCCAGAATTTTTAAGATCCCTGTCGTAACAGCGACGGCCGCGTGACCTGGGTCCCGGCCTGTGGCAAATGCATTGGCCATGGGGCTGTTCACGATGTACACTTTGGGCATGGGCAGTCCGGCACGCTCTGCCAGCCTTTGCACCATGCTGTAAAGCTCGGGAGACTCGGCTGAGGTGACCTCTCGGGCATGGTACATCTTCAGCACAATTTTATCGCTGTACCAGTAGCTTCCGAAGTTCATGGCCACAGAGAGAATCAAAGCCAGAAGCATGCCGCTCCTGCCTCCGAGTAGCCCGCCTATTAAAAGCATCAGTCCTGTCAGGACTGCCAGCAATAGAGTCGTTCTCAAAATGCCTGTCATAATGGAACTCGTCTGTAAATTGACTGTCATCTGTATATCTCGCTTTCTATCATGCCTTCGACATCCTTAAATGCAAAGGGAATGACTTGCTGTATGTGGTTGTTTCTATGGACGCTCCTAATAATCAGAAAACCGAAAGCAAAGAGGATTTAAAAGGATTATACGATCTGGCCATACCCCTTGGAATGCCCGTCTCCGTCATCCGCGAGCTGGTGGAGAAGTTCGACCTCGACCTCGTGAGGAGGAAGGCCAGGGTGGATATGACTGGTGAGGAGATGGACAGGGAGATCCTGGTTCTCAGGGGCGACCTCGAGACGGTGATGGCCGCCAGGAAGTACATGTTCGAGGCCCTAGACAGGAAAACCGATGAATGGGCGAAAAACGAGCGTGCTCAAAAGTACAAGAAGGCCTATGAGGAGAGGGTCAAGGAAAGGCTGGTGGAGGAGAAGAAGAATCCAACTCAGCCGGGTGATTGGTCTCAGAGCATACTATAGGCCGCTGCAAGCTTTTTTGGTCCGCGGCCTTTTTAGAGATGCCTTTTTCAGAGTTTTTTCAGGGATGCTCGGCCCTGCATTGCAGCTTTGGCCAGGGAGCCTTCAATCAATCATCACCCACTTATTGCGTCCCTCCCAGAGCTTGAGGGATACAAGCTCAATTTCCGTGGCCTCTAGCTTCTGTTTTAGGCGGCGGCATATCTCCTGTGCTATCGTCTCTGCCGTGGGGTTTTGAATCAGGTCGTTTAAGCAGTGGTGATCCAGGTCGGCCAAGGCTTCAGCGAGGATCTTTTTCAGGTCGTAGAAGTCCATGACGAATCCGTTGGCCTCAACTGACCCTTCGACCACAACTTCCACCTTATAGGTGTGGCCGTGCAGGTTGGCGCATTTGCCGTTATAGCCGGGCAGCGAGTGTGCAGCGTCGAACTCTGCCTCAAGTCCCAGCTTCATTCCTGCACCCGACCTCTTCGTCTATCGATTTCATCCAGCTGGTCAAGCATCTTTCTAAGAGCCGTCCGCACGGCATCCGAGAAGCTGACGAACTTCCGTCCATCGCCTACATGGGCGTTGACGTCGTCGATGATGTGCTGAGGGATCTCAACAGTTACTTTGGGCATGTGCTCCTTATTCCTCCAGTATGGGCGGGGGAATACTGCGGCCTTATTTAAGGCTTTTCTAGAGGCCTTCCAGGCCCTTTTTTAAAATTCAGTCAGTTCCCTCGGCGATCTCCGGAGGCGCGCCTGCCAGCGCCACAAGCGCCTTTGCCTCCATGAAGTGAAGCTTCGCCGGAACAACCATTATGTGCAGCGGCCCTCCGAAGTCATGGATTGAAAGCCTGCACAAATAGTCCGCCTTTACAGCGGCATCCTCTGAGCCTGCCCTGGCGATTCCGATGCCGAGATGCCCGAGAAGGGCACTATCGCCCGCAGCTCCCCCCATCTCAAGGAGAAGCCCGGCCCCCTCGTTCACCGTCATGTACCTCTCATTTTGTATGTCCAGGAACAGCATGGTGTGCAGGTTTCGATCCATGTTCTCCTTTAAGACAAGGTAAGGCGTTTCGGGGATGATTCTCTTGCCCCTGGCCTGATAAGGGAACGGAATGGTCGAGGACCGTCCGAAGCGGTAGTTTTGGAGACCAGTGAGGCCGGAGACGGCGGTGACGATTGATGAGGAGTGAATTACCTTTGTCTGTATGCCCGACTCCAGAGCACGAAGCCGGAGGTCGAGGTGTGTCGTCGATACCATCGGGTCTCCGCCCACGAGGAATGCCACATCCCTTTCTCGTGCCTCCTCCAGCCAGGACGGGTCGACCTCCACATCCTGCCTTGAGAGAAGGCGTACCTCCTTTCCATAGAGGCCCTGCAGCCTTTCAAGAGTTGTGCCCATCAGGCGCGATGTGTAGAACTCGGCATAAATTGTGTCAGCAGCGCGGACGGCCTCCAGACCCTTTAATGAGATGTCCTTTTCGTCATAGAGGCCCAGGCCAACGAAGAAGAGCATGCCTCCCGTCTTGACTGCAGGGATTTAAAAAGGCTCGTTTTTCACGAATGTTTTCGAAGAATCCATTTTTCGGTAGATCTATATCCCACCGCGTGAGAATTGATCAGCATGATTGGCAGGGCAACTCAGGTGGTGGACTGCAGGGAGAGCATGGGGCTTGCCAAAGGCGGCGGCCTGGCGCAGAGGGGAACTCTGTCGGAGGCCATGAGGCCGGATGTGATAGCGGTCGCCATGTCTCCGGGGCGGCGCCACATAACCAAGCCTGTCTGCGAGATGACCTACGGCCTTAGAAGAGAGGGAATCCAGACCAGCGTACTTGTGCTGGAGTCGGGGACCGGCGTTCCTGAGAGCTTCCCCCAGGCATCCCGGGGGTACGGTCCGACCTTCGGGCTGAACGAGCGGGAGATCGATCAGATAGCGCGCCACAAGATCGCTGTTTTCCATCTGGGAAACGTCCGTTCTCACGTTATTTTCAAGACCAAGGAGGTGCTGGCCCTGGTGGACATACCGGCTGTCGTCGTTGCCCAATGCCCCATGGACTTCGAGGATTTTGCGCGCGAGGGAGTCAAGACCCGTGTGGTCAAGCCGCCGTTCCAGAACACCCAGACCAAGGGAGAGGTTGTCGATATCGTTACGGGCGTTACCCGCGGGACAACGTGCACGCGGGTCAAGCTGAACACTCTGACAAAGGTGCTGAATAAGCATTTGGCGGAGATCAACGCCCGCGAGGTGCAGGTAGCGGCAAAGGCTGCGAAAAAGAAGCAGAAGAAATAGAAATTGAACTAAGACATAGAAATCGAACTAGAAGAAACGGCATTTTCATGCCTCTCTAGACTGATACATCTTTAGATTGATGCATCTTTAGATACCATTGGAAGGACACATAGATGAAGTTCATAGTGATACTTGGCGACGGCATGGCCGACCGGCCTATTGTTTCTTTGAAGGGAAAAACGCCTCTCCAGGCGGCTCATACCCCCAACATGGACCTTGTGGCCCGCGGAGGGAGATGCGGCCTGGCAATAACTGTTCCAGAGGGGATGCCTCCTGGAAGCGATGTAGCCAACCTTTCAGTCATGGGCTACGATCCGCGCAGCTATTACACCGGCCGCGCCCCTCTGGAGGCAGCGGCCATGGGAGTCGCTTTGGGCGAGGACGATATCGCCTTTCGCTGCAACTTCGTGACTGTTGAAAACGGCATCATGAGGGACTACAGCTCCGGTCACATCACCAGCGATGAGGGACGGGAGCTGATCAGAGCCCTAAAGCCGCTCATGCCCGCAGGCAGGATTTATGCGGGCGTAAGCTATCGGAATCTCCTGGTCCTGAAGGCGGGAGCAAAGGCTGTCTGCACCCCGCCGCACGATATCGCCGACAGGCCGATCCAGGATTACCTGCCGCGCGGCAAGGATGCAGAGATGCTGATTGGACTTATGGATGCTGCAAAGCCCTTGCTGGCGGAGCATCCCGTAAACCTGAAGCGAATCTCTGAAGGAAAACGCCCTGCGAACATGATCTGGCTGTGGGGCCAGGGGCCTGCTCCAGCCATGCCCACCTTCCAGGATAAGTTTGGAATGCGGGGGGCCGTGATCTCAGCGGTCGATCTTCTCAAGGGGATCGGCGTCTATGCAGGGCTTGAGGTCATCGAGGTTCCGGGAGCCACGGGGACCATTGACACTAACTATGAGGGAAAGGTGAAGGCTGCGCTGGATGCCTTGAAGCGCGTGGACTTCGTCTATCTGCATGTCGAGGCCCCGGACGAGGCAGCTCACGAGGGGGACCTGGACCTGAAGATCAGGGCGCTGGAGGTCTTCGACCAAAGGGTTGTCGGTCCCGTGATCGAGGGGCTGAGGAACAGCGGCGAGGACTGGAGGGTGCTGCTCCTGCCGGACCATGCGACGCCGATTGAGATCAAGACGCACAGCCACGATCCGGTGCCGTTTGCGGTCATGGGTAAGGGGATTGTGCCAGATGATGTGAAAAGCTTCGATGAGGTTGCGGTGATGAACGGGGGGTACGGCACGTTGGAGGCAAAGGGACTTATGGAGATGATCACAAAATAGGGCTTAAAAGGCTTCACAGCTGAAAATAGACGACTGCAAAAGAGCTTTGAACTCGCCGCCATCGCGAGCAAATATCTCATGTTTCCCGAAGATCTGCTCGATCTCCTGCCCGATTGAGGCCATCTTCTCAGGGCTCAGCCCATACCGCTCCCCCAGATCTGCAGAACTCATCTCCAGGCACGGCGCAGGAAGGACCTCTCGAACGATGAAGCCGCTGTCTCCAAGCCTCAACTTCAGCTCATCTGCGGTGAAGAACCACTTCCCTGTGTCCATTCTTGCGTAAAGGTGGTTGATCTGATCTGCATCCCTCTGGCGCTCAAATGCGCCCGACTGGTGGACGAAGAATTCACCCGTGCGAAGCTGGCCTCTTATGTGGCGCAGCAGCGGGTCTAGGCCGAAGCGCCCGAAATAGTGAAGGACCGACCGCGAGATTAAGAGGAGCTTTTCATTTGCATCCCCCGGCAGTAACTCCTGCCGCGTCACCCTATCAATTGATACCGGCATGTGGACTATGTGCCCATCGCTGCAGGCTGCCAGCTGTTTTGTGGATGCCTCGACGTTCACAAGACGCACGCCCTGCAGCCCGCCTCTGAGCAGCTCGCTGAGGACAAAGCCCGTGCCTCCGCCGAGGTCTGCCAGCACCCGCGGGCGCGAGGCATCGGCAGCCCTTCGCACGGCCTCAACCAGCGGACGGGCGATATCAGGACTGGAGAAGTAGCCGTCGAAGATGCTTGCGAATCTAGCGCCGTGAACTATCATCTCCTTTGAGATGGATCTGCTGTCTGAGGCATGCTTTTGGTCAGTCGTCCTTTTGTCATCGTCCGTCAATCTGTCTTCCCTCTTTTGCTGTAGCTATTATCCTTATAACTTCAATGATTTTTTAGTTTTGTGGGGTCCATCCGCCCTTGTCAGCTCCGCTCAGGATTCTCCCTGATTTGCAGCAGATATAAGGCCGCCTTAAGCGTATAAGCGTATCAAAGTCACCCTGTCGTCGCGTCCGCGCAAAAGCTCATAGCAGCGCACTCCGAGCACCTCCCCCTCCTGCAGTAGCGAAGGCTCAGCTTGACCAGAGCAGTCTCAACCCTCGACAGCTCCACTCTCTCCAGACATTCCAGGTCTCGGTTAATGTCGAGTCCCAGGCACTTCGCCATCTCTGCAGCCCGACTCGATATATTCGGGCTGATCTCCCAGGGCGCCCGCAGCTCCCTCAGAAATATTTGCACAGTCACCGGCCCGATGCCCTTGAACTCCTGCAGCCTCTTGGCCAGATCCACCGCGTCACTGGATTGCCTCCGCAGCTCCTCCAATGAGCCGTATCGCTCTTTGAGGTCCCGCATGATTCCCAGCAGCTTTGTGGCCGTGGAGAAGTCATAGCGTACGTACCCGCCCTCATCCAAAACGCGGACGAGTTCGTCCCAGCCCGCAGCCAGGATCTTTTCGGGGCTGTCAAGCCCATTCCTTAGAAAGGCCCTATAGGCATTGGCTGCTATCCTCTCGCCAATCCTAGCCCCAAAGAGGATGGATGCCAGGAACCACCTGAACCGGCCTTCCGGCTGCCATATATCGATTCCCAGGTCCTCCGAATAGAGCGAGAACCGGGCCTTGAGGCAGTCGATCTTGTCACTACTTTTCATGTGGACCCTTTTGGAGATACGCCCTTGGATTTATCAAACAAGCCTTATCAACATAAACTACTTCTAATTACTTCTAATAATATTTCAACATCTAAAGCTGTTTTGCATTGGGGATCAAACATGAGGCCTCTGATCTTTGGCAACGGAAGGATGCTCGTATGCGAGGATGAGCGCGGCATCATCAGGGACATTTACTACCCCTATGTGGGCCTGGAGAATCACTGCAATCTTGTCCGCGCCGGAATCTATGATTTAAACCAAGGGAGTCTCAGCTGGTTTGACGGATGGAGGATCGAGCAGCAGTACAAATCGGTCTCTGAGGAGACTTTGCCATGCAAGGCATCAAACATAGGGGAGACGGTCTTTCGAAATTCACGCTTGGGACTGAAGGTTACGGTCTGGGAAACGGTTCATCCGTCTGTCAGCTATTTCTACAGGGTCTTTGAGGTCGAGAACACCTCCGCGGATATGAGAAACCTTCGTCTCTTCTCCAACCAGAACTACAGCATCCTGGAGAACAAGATAGGCGAGACTGCGGTAATAGACGGCGATGCTCTCGTACATTACAAAAGAGATCGCTATATCCTGCACGGCAGCAGTCCTTTGTTCGACCAGTTTGCCGTTGGCATTGCACAGTGGCACGGCCTTCAGGGAACCTGGCGGGACATGGAGGACGGACTCCTCAGCGGAAACACTGTAGCTCACGGCTCGGTGGACTCGACCCTTTCCTGGAATATTTCCAAGGTTTTGCCCGGTGAGCGAAGGCGAGTTCATATTTGGATGGCTCTCGGGAAGAACTACAGAGGCGTCATTGACAGGCACAGGAAAATAAAGGAGGATCAAAGGGGAGTGGTCCAAGGAGCGGTCTTTCGCCAGAGCCTCAGCTTCTGGAACTCCTTCAACGAGCGAGTCACCACGCTTCCCGTCTGCCGGGACCTTTGCAGCTTGCCGGAAAATGTCAGGACTGCCTTCTACCGCAGCCTGATAGCCATAGTCGCCCACATGGACATGGGCGGGTCGGTCATTGCCTCCTGCGACTCGGATATCAAGCAGTTTGGGGCAGATCTCTACACCTACTGCTGGCCAAGGGATGCCGCCTGGGCCTGCATAGCCCTGGACAGGGCCAGATATCACCATCTAAGCTCAGAGGTGTTCGGCTTTCTCTCAAGAGTTATAACGGGAAGAGGGTGCTTTCTGCATAAGTACACGCCCGCTGGAGACTTCGGAAGCACCTGGCACCCTGTGCCCATGGTCCAGATAGACGAGACCGGCCTGGTTTTATTTGCCCTGTATCACAACTGGCTGGTGTCCAGGGATGTGTGGATTACAGGCCGCTACTTTTCTTCTCTGGTGGCCCCTGCAGCCGATTACCTCGCCAGATCTATTGATGGTGAATCGGGTCTCCCTAAGTCCAGCTTCGATCTCTGGGAAGAGAGAAAGGGAGTACATACCTACAGCGCCTGTGCAGTTTTTGCAGGGCTTGATGGAGCTTCAAAGCTTGCCGCAACGCTAGGAAACTATGATGAATGCAAGAGATGGGCCACAGCTGCAAAGGCTGTTAAAGACGCCCTGCCAAGAATGTACGGGGATGATGTGGGCAGTTTCCGGCGATCGGTGAACGATCCAACCATTGATGCATCGGCCTTTGCAGTGTGGTATTTTGGACTGCTTCCTGTAGAGGACCACAGAGTGGTGAACACCATGAATGCAGTCGAGCGGGATTTGATGCGGCCCTCGGGCGGCGTTGCACGCTATATGCACGACTCATACCAAGGGTATATGAACGGCTGGATAATCTGCACTCTCTGGCTGGCCCAGTGGCATATCGCCTCTGGAAACTTGAGCCGAGCGCTGGATCTGATCAGCTGGTGCGCCCGGCACTCACACGCCACAGGGCTCATGCCTGAACAAATCGCAGACGACGGCGAATTTCGATCTGTACTTCCTCTTATGTGGTCCCACTCCGCCTTTGTTTTGGCGGTGCTGGAGTATTTGGAGTCTCTGGCGGATGATCGGATGAAAGAGTAGGCGCATTCGGGAAAAGTTATCCTTAGAACGGCTGTAAAACGGCAGAGGCCGCAGGCGTCATGCCTGGATGGTTGACCCATTGTGCATCTCGTCCCATTTGTTGAGACGGGATGCAATCGGATGGATTAAAGGCCTGAGTTCTCCTTAAACGGCAGAATCAAGCTGTTTTAAAAACCGGTTTACTCTGCTTGGCGGAAGCCCTCCTTTAGCCCTGATCTCGTAAAGAAGTCGTCGTATCTCCTCTTCTTGATTTTCAAAAACACTGTCGTTTAGGCGCAATAATAACACCTCTATATATTTTCTTTAGTATAGTACTTAATCAACCTTTCGACACCATTATTCCACTAAAATCTTAAAGACGTTGAGGAACAGAAAATGCATGATGAATTCGTCGATAGTCTCGCCTGCTATGCTATTTATTCAGGCCCTATCTCTGCAGGTCTGTTCGCGACAAAGAAACCTTTTTCATCTTTCAGCGATAATTATTGAAGGGAGTCAAATCATGGAAGGACTTGCGGAGATAATAAGGACGATAACAGGAGAGATGCAGAAATCGCTCTCTGCCCGCACGGTTGTTGGCGAGCCCATATCGATCGAGGGAAAGACCATCGTCCCCCTGGTGAGCGTTGGGATGGGTTTCGGAGCGGGTGCCGGTTCTGGAAAAGAACAGGCTACCGGTGGCAGTGGCGGTGGGGGCGGCATGGGAATGAAGCCCGTTGCGGTTATTATCATTGACGACCAGGGCGTAAAGGTGGAGCGCCTCAAAACCCCCAAGCAATCGCTGATGGATCAGCTGGCCGAGGCTGTGCCCAAACTGGCAGAGAGCATGCCGAAGAAGAAGGAGAAGCGGGTGGAGATAGGCGCTTCAGCTGAGTAATTAGAAAATTCCTCCGGCCTCGAGATCATAAACCTCGAAGCCTCTTTTCGGCCAATCATCCTTTTTGGAGCATATCCTTGGCTGCCCTATATAGGTCAAGCTTTTCCTCCATCAGCCGCAGCCTCTCCTTCAACATGGAAATTTTTAGCCCTTTCATCTTGATCTTCAAGTCCAAGGAGCGAATGAGCAGGTCCTTTTGCTGCTCCTCGCTCAAGTGTTTCCAGACCATCATCTCCATGGCCATTCTCTCGCCGCCCCATCCGCCGTGCATCCCCTTTCCCCATTCCTGCTCGTGCATTTGCCCGTCACCTTTTTTAAAGCCCTAAATATTGAACTGCAAATATTATATTTTATAGACATTTATATGTTTTGAATATTACGATAAGAATACTAAGATAATTCCAATAAGTACTTATTCCGATTAATGAGCCTGGCGATGCAGCCGGCCGTCTCTGCCAAATATTAAAAGTTTATATCCCAGAGGACAGTCTGTGAAGCGATGCATAAGTGGAATCCCGGCGATTACGAGAAAAGCTCTACAGCCCAATATGCCTGGGCCATGGGATTGATCTCCAGCCTGAAGACTGTTGGCAATGAGCGCATCCTGGATATCGGGTGCGGGAACGGAAAAATAACCGCCTGCCTGGCTGAGCTGGTCCCAGAGGGAGAGGTTGTGGGCATTGACATCTCTTTGGAGATGGTGGACTATGCAAGGAGAACGTACACTTCAGAAAGGCATCCCAACCTGTCCTTTCAAATAGGAGACGCATCAAACCTCGGCTTCTCCGAGGAGTTCGATATCGCCGTCTCCTTCGCCTGTTTGCACTGGGTGAAGGATCATCTGCCGGTTCTGAAAGGTGTATTTAACAGCCTTGTACCGGGCGGAAGAGTCCTCTTTCAGTGTGGTGGAAGGGGCAATGCTGCAGACATCCTAACGGCAACAGAGGAGCTGATAAGGACTGCAGCCTGGTCTGAATATTTCCAGGACGCAGACTTTCCGTACAATTTCTACGGTCCTGAAGAGTACCGGGAATGGATGGCTCAGGCGGGCTTGAAGATCATCAGGGCGGAGCTGATTCCAAAGGATATGGTCCATGAGGGAGTAAGGGGATTGGAAGGGTTCATTGAGACGACGTGGCTTCCATACCTTGAGCGGCTGCCCGATTCCGGGAGAAGGGAGTTCATAATGGAGGTTGCCCGCAGGTACATCGAGCGATATCCGCTGGACGAGAATGGCAGAGCTCACGTGAAAATGATGCGCCTTGAGGTGGCTGCAGAGAGGCCCGTCTAGTGCTTGTAACTCTTTAATGCTTATGCCTCTTCAATGCTTGTATCCGACATTTCTGAGGCGACATGTAGTGGCGATATGTTGTTAGGTTTTCGAGGCCCTGGCTGCAAGCTAATTATTTAAGTGCGAAAGTAATTGATTTGGACATGGATGCCTCCGTCCTCGTCGCGTTTCTGGCCTTCGTCCTCCTGCTGGCCTTGGCATTTTATCTAATCTCGGTATACAACCGCCTGCAGAGCCTTCGGAACGGGGCCGAAGCTGCTCTTTCCCAGATCAGGGTGGCCATGAAAAAGAGGCTTGATATGGTCGAGCAGCTGGTAGATTCCGTCAAGAGCTATGCCCACTTTGAGCGCCAGACTTTGGAGGCGATCGCGGGACTTCGCAGCGGCCTTGGGAGCGCAAATCCGGAAGAGCTTAAAAAAATAAACGCTGCCAGCAGCGGCATACTGGCTGATATCAGGGCGGTGGCTGAAGGCTACCCGCAGCTTGGAACCTCCGAGACGGTAGTCGTAACCATGAATGCCGTTCGCGATGTCGAGGATGAGATTGCCAGGCACAGGTACACCTACAACAATATAGCGCAGGAGTTCAACACCAAGCTTGACACTCTGCCCTCCAGCCTCATTGCCTCCTCCGCCGGAATGAGGAAGATGGAGTACCTCAGCTTCGAGGAGGATGAGCTGAGAAGGAGAGGCTACTATGCCGGGGATGAAATTGAGCCGCGAAGGCCTGATGCTGGCTGGAAATAGGCTGAAAGCCGCAGTCTAAGGTTTTCTAAGGATTATTTTCTGCGTGTGGATGGATCTAACTTGCAGGAATGGGAGGAAAGTTTATATCTAGACTTATACAAAATATAATTGGTGTTTTGGATGGTTCAGCCACAAAGAACTGCTTTGATCTGCCTTATATCTTTGCTATTTTCGATATCTATAACCTATTCTTCATCCGAAGAAGAACTTTCTACATCGGCTCTCGGCAGCCCAAACTTATCTATTAATGGTACGAAGTTCGAGGATTTAAATGCTGACGGCTTTCAAGGTCTTGACGAGCCCGGAATATCGGGATGGATTATATTTCTAAGGCAAAACGGAACAGATTTGCTGAACGCCATAACCGATGAGCAGGGGCGGTTTTCCTTCTCCGATGTTCCCCCTGGCGAATATGAGGTTGCAGAAATGGCCGATGATGGCTGGATGCAGACCTCTCCTGGTGGCGGGTCTTACACGGTTACTCTCACCGACAAGCCTGCATGTCATATCGACTTCGGCAGCTTCAGGGACAAGGGCATCTCCGCCGTGTCGGCTGACAGAGAACATCCCGTCATGCGCCCAACCCCTGAGGAGGCGCGCAGATGGGCAGAGCAATACAGCGCCGCTCCGAAGGCATATTTGAGTCCTGAGATAGAGATGGAGCTGGCCGCAGCTCCAGGGGCCGCCTTCAGCCTCCTGGACTATCTGGAGTACACGCCATCGGAGCGGAATCAGGGATATTGCGGCAATTGCTGGGCCTGGGCTGGAACAGGGGCAATTGAGATCGACAATGCCTTTAAAAACGGCGAAAAGGACCGCCTCTCAGTCCAGTACCTCAACTCAAATTTCGAGGGCGGAAGCGGCCCCGATTGGGCCTGCTGCGGAGGCTGGCTTGGAGATGTGGCGGCATTTTACAGCAACACGGGAATGGCAATACCCTGGTCGAACGCCAATGCCCACTGGCAAGACGGCAATCGATTCTGCTCTATTCAATCCACAAGCGTGTCAGCTGGATCTATTTCGACCAACCCCAGATACGCCATATCTTCTATCCAGGCCGTGACCGTGCCCACGCGGGGTGTGGGCAAAGATAAGGCCATCGCCAACATCAAGAATGTGCTGCAGCAGGGAAAGGCGGTCTGGTTCGGCTTCTTCCTGCCAGATGACGATGCCTGGGGGGATTTCGGTACATTCTGGATCAGAGGGTCTGAGGAGGATGTCTGGCAGCCGGACTTTGCATGCGGTGAGAGCTACAATTATAATGAGGGTGGCGGCCATGCCGTCCTGTGTGTGGGCTATGACGACAGCGATCCGGACGATAGCTGCTGGATAATGCTCAACAGCTGGGGCAGGTCCTCAGGTCGGCCGCATGGTCTCTTCCGCGTCAGCATGGATATGAACTACGACTGCTCTTATGCCAACCTAGGCTATGCCTTTTACTGGATGGCTTTAAACATCGCTTACCCGTCAGCTCCAAACAACGCACCGGCAGTTCCAGCCGTTCCCTCAGGGCCTGATACGGGAAATAGCAGGGTTTCATACAGCTACTCTACCTCGGCCACCGACCCCGATGGGGACACCGTTAAGTACGTCTTTGATTGGGGCGATGATGAATCATCAGAGACTGCGCTTGTTAGCTCGGGAGAAAGCGCCTCGGCCTCTCATATTTGGAGCGATGCCGGAAACTATGCTGTGAAGGCCAGAGCGGAGGATAGGAAGGGCCTTCAATCGGAGTGGTCTTCTCCGAAGACCGTGGCCATAGGCAGCGAAAATCGCCCTCCGGCTGCGCCCTCTTCGCCAGCGGGAACTGCATCGGGCTATGCATTTGTCGTCTATGCTTATTTCACCTCAGCCGTTGACCCTGATGATGAACCTTTGAGTTACACATTTGACTGGGGCGATGGGACCACATCTGAGTTAGGGGATATGGATTCAGGGGTCGGTGCAAGCGCATCTCATGCCTGGGGTCAGGCGGGAACTTACTTGGTCAAGGCCAGGGCAATGGACGGCAGCGGCGAAACCTCTGCCTGGTCAGGAACGAAAAAGGTTAAGATCAGCGCTAACAGGCCTCCGGCAGCGCCTGCAGTTCCGTCAGGTCCGTCCTCGGCATTTCAGGGGGCCTCCAGCAGCTATTCAACCTCTGCATCAGATCCCGACAAGGACAAGGTAAAATACTCCTTTGACTGGGGCGATGGGACCACATCGGATACCTCGCAGGTCAGATCAGGCACCAAGGCCAGCACAACTCATGTTTGGAATAATCCCGGGATCTACCACGTAAAGGCCAGAACCACAGATATCAGAGGCAGTGTCTCAGCCTGGTCCGACGAGATCGCGGTCAATATTGTTGTCAATCAGCCTCCGGGAAGCCCAGGGGCTCCTTCCGGGCCAGCCACCGGGCGAACGCGGGCATCCTGCAAGTTCACGGCATCTGCCACCGATCCGGACGGCGATCGGGTAAAGTATGTATTCGAATGGGGAGACGGAACGACATCGACAACTGCATTTGTGGCCTCCGGCGCAAGCGCCTCCGCCTCTCACTCCTGGAAGCGGGCAGGAACATACTACATCAAAGCAAGGGCTGTCGACAACATGGGTCTATCCTCAGAGGAGTCTCCAAGCGCTATAGTCACAATATCCACAACGGGAAAAAGCCCGCGCGATAAACGGATCAAGCTGTCTCCATCAGCTCACGGCCCGTGATGCCATTAACTTAGGCCTTTTTCCTATTCTATTTTTCCAACCATATTTTTATTAGAAAATCCTTAGCTAGATGATTTCAGGCCAGGGAACCGCATGTCAAGAATCCTGTATTGAATCTCAAAATATATATTTTATCATATTATGTATTATGATATTCTAACGCTATTACTCTACGTCTTTAATATTATCATAATACACAAAAAATTTATACTGATGGATCGGATTAGCTAATAGTGTAGTTATGGCAGTGCCTCAGGCCTCAATGCCTGTGTATTGCTGCATGAAAAAATAGCATCTGCAAATTAAAATGTGAATGGAGAGGGAATAGAGTGATCAAGAAAACATTGGTATCAATTTCTCTGGCCTTCCTATTTTTAAGTTGTCTGGCTTTGGGAGGCTATGATCTATCAGGTGGCAAGGATGCCAAAAACCTGAGCCTGGCCCAGTTCGATTCTCTGGGAATGGAAGGACTAAGCGATGAGGCAGACCTTGCGGCAGGAGTGCCGCAGGTGGCCGCAACAGCTCAGGGAACGGAGCTTGCGGCCTACACCGACCAGGCTCCTTCGGCGACAAATCTCGGCAAAGTGATGCCCTTCGATATAATGACCAACTATCCCATGTACATCTTCTACGACGGAGGTTACCTGGGATGGAGCGACTTCATAACGGCTTTTCCAAGCAACAAGCCAGGACTGTGGATAGAGAGGGCTGCAGGCTGGTCATGGTATGCGACTCTGCCACTTGGGGGATGGACGCAGGAGCTTCTTTATGTGCCTAGCCCATCGCCTGTGACCCTCTACGAGATTTATCCTGGCGGATTTGTGCGGGGGTACGACCTCGGCTTTTCAGGGGCCGGATATCATCTCGTCTGGTACTACGCAGACTCTGTAGGCCGGCACAGCACCATACTGGCCACGAATAGCGGCTACAGCAATGCGGTCATAATCGATGTCTATTCGAGGATAATTCCGACGCCAAAGCCCGTTCCTGACCCTAAAAAGGAATGCGAGTCTCGAAGCACCAGCACTCAAACCTGCGAATGGCGCAATGGGCGCTGCCAGTGCTACATGAAGCCCGTTCCTAACCCCGTGGCCGAGTGTCAGGCAAGGAGCAACGATTACCAGACTTGTGACTGGAGTAATGGAGCATGTCATTGCGTTCCCAAGCCTGCTCCCAACCCCGTTGCCGAATGCCAGGCACGAAGCAACGATTACCAGACATGCGATTGGTCTGACGGGGCATGTCACTGCGTTCCCAAGCCTGCACCGAATCCCGTGGCCGAATGCGAGGAAAGGGGATGCCAGTGGTATGACGGAGACTGTCATTGCGACATTCCCGGACCCGTTCCAAATCCGTCAGCCGAGTGCGAGAGCAATCCTCAGTGCGACTATGTAAACGGCAACTGCTACTGCCGCGGAGTTGATCCCGAGCCGGAACCGGAGCCGATGCCGGGACCTGTGCCTAACCCAAGTCCAGATCCTGAACCTATGCCCGGCCCAGTCTACGATCAGTATACCGATTATGGTTCCTTCGACGCATCGGCACAGTGCAGCGGGAATCCTGGCTGCTACTGGTCCGGCGGCAGATGCCACTGCACGGGATTTGGCGGGGACGGATACTCTGGGGGCAGCGATTCTTCGGAGACAGACTACTCTGAACAATATTGAGATAAAGCGAATAAATGGGTGTTATGAATGAAACTCATCCTATTCTGCAGCTTTATTTTAATCTTTTTAATCTTCGCTCAAGCTGGAAACGCTCAAACAGTCGAAGCGGAGATAACAGATGCGACCTTCCCTACAGGCGACTGGTACCGGCAAAACGGCCAGGGAGGAGCATGCGTAACCGTGGAAAACACCGGGGATGAGGGCTACCTATTCTGGGTTCAGTACACCGTCATGGACGAAACTGGGCACTGGTGGGAGGCCCCTTATGAGTCCGTGTACCTGGACCCGAGCGAGACATCGGACTGGGTATGCCTGATATGGACAATTCCCGATGACGCGCCCAATGGGAGCTACCAGGCGGAGCTTGCTGTGTGGGGCGGCTATGACAGCAATTCCGATAGCCTCTACAACCTGCTTGACAGGCGGGACCAGGCGGAGTCATTTACTGTGGCCGGATAGTTTGCCGTGAACGGTTTGCCTTGAACTTTTACAATATGCACTCCGAGCAGCTCCAAGGGATGGCGATCTTCGAGATCGCCCTGTCCACATTTTTAGGCACCCTTGCGACCAATATTGTGAATATAGCTCTCCCTACTATTTCGGGCTATTTTCAGGTGGGAACCGGGCTTGTTTCCTGGGTGTCTATGGTCTATTTGCTGGTTTTGTGCAGCACGATTATGGCATTCGGTAGGCTTGCCGATATCAGGGGTTTTAAGAATATCTTCCTTGCAGGCTTTGCGATCTTCGCTGCTGCCTCCCTCCTCTGCGCCATCTCTTTGGATATCTATATGCTGATTGTATCAAGAGGCGTGCAGGCCATTGGTGCCTCCATGTTTATAGCCGTCAGCCCGGCCATGATTTCCGCGATCCTTCTGCCAGAGGTTCGCAGCAAAGGGATGGACTACTTAAGCGTTGCTGCAGCCGTGGGAATTGCGCTTGGGCCCGGAATTGGCGGATATCTGACAGCCTTCGTTGGCTGGAGATCGATCTTCTTTGTGAACATCTCTCGGGATTTTGTTTGGCCTTCTAATGCTTATCTTCACAGCGATGGAGCAGTGGATGGGGTGCTATCATTGCTCGAGTTTAGGGGCTGGGACAAATCAAATTGCGGGATCATAGTAGAAAAAATCGCAAATTATACGAGCTATAGTTGAAAAAAGGAGGAAACAGAAAATGAGAACAACATCAATTGCGGCCCTATTTTTAGGTGCCCTAATGCTTGGATTGTTCGGCGCTGGTTTATCGCAAACTTCTGACAGTTGCCGTGTCCAGTGGGTCTCGGACTTTGAAGGCGGCATTCCCGATGGAGCCGTAGTATGCGGACAGGAGGCAGATGGGACCCCCCTCTATCTGGCAAGGGCGTATTACAGCGGCGGACTCCATCCGGGAAAGGTGCGCCCCGAGTTCGAGAGCGCAAATATTCCATATGGCGGCGATGAGGTCAAAGTCAATTCCTATGAGGTCTATTGCGGCGGGGGAGCGTGGATCGAGGCCTCGGGCGGCATCATCCCTGAGGGCGCTGTTGCCTGCGGATATGAAGCGAATGGAGAGCCTCTTTACGCCGCAAGGGCGTGGTATGAGGGCGGCCTGCAAATAGGAAAGGTCCGCCCAGGGTTTGACGGCGCCAATATACCCTATGGCGGAGACGAGATCACAGTCAACAGCTACGAAGTCCTCTGCTGTGATTGAGCATTGAAAAAGTCTAAGGCCCGGAGCAGGTGCACTTTGCCATCTGCTCCAGCATGGCTTCAGCCTGCCGCCTTACAACCGCAGGGTCCATTGGCCTCCTGGCGATGCCCGTCTCAATGGCAGCCCTTGCCACGGCCTCTGCGACAGCCGGCACTACCCTCCTGTCCAGCGGCGAGGGGATGATCATCCTCTCTGAGACGCTCTCGACAAGGCCTGCTATGGCCTTCGCCGCAGCCATCTTCATGGCCTCGTTGATGTCGCTGGCCCGAACATCAAGCGCGCCGCGGAAGATGCCGGGGAAGCCGAGGACATTATTGACCTGGTTCGGGAAATCCGATCGGCCTGTGGCTACGACGCGGGCTCCGGCCTCAAGCGCCAGGTCGGGCATGATCTCGGGCACGGGGTTGGCCATGGCAAACACTACGGCATCGCGCGCCATGCTTTTAACCATTGATGGGCTCACGATGCCGGCCACCGACAGCCCGAGGAATACGTCTGCCCCCGCCATGGCATCGGACAGAGAGCCAGTAACCCCACGAGGGTTGGTGATCCTTGCGATCTCCTGCTTGGACGGGTTCAGGTCCTTTCTGCCCTGATGGATCACGCCCCGGCTGTCGCAGAGAATGGCGTCGCGAACTCCGAAGCTTAAGAGGAACTTTGTGACTGCAACTCCTGCAGCCCCTGCCCCGCTGACTGCCACTCGAATGTCCTTGAACTCTTTTCCGACCACTTTGAGGGCGTTGATGAGCGCCGCCAGCGCGACCACGGCAGTGCCGTGCTGGTCGTCGTGGAACACCGGTATCTTCAGGGTTTTCTTCAGCTGCTCCTCCACCTCAAAGCATCGCGGTGCGCTTATATCCTCCAGGTTTATGCCGCCGAAGACAGGCTCGATTCTGGCTACTGTCTCGACTATGACTGAAGGATCTTTGGATGTGACGGATATGGGAAAGGCGTCGATGCCTGCGAAGTTCTTGAAAAGGATGGCCTTGCCCTCCATGACGGGAACTGCAGCCAGAGGGCCGATATCGCCAAGGCCCAGGACCGCCGTCCCGTCGGTCACAACGGCAACGAGGTTTCCTTTGGATGTGTACTCGTATGCATCATCCGGATTCTTCTCGATCTCGCGACAGGGCTCTGCCACGCCTGGCGTGTATGCCAGGCTCAAATCGGCCTTCGTGGAGCAGAGAACCTTGCTGTGGACGGCGATTTTGCCTTTCGCCGCCTTGTGGAATAAAAGTGCATCCTCTCGAAGAGACATTTCTTCACCTTGATGAGTATGAGATAGGCCCTTTACAAGAGCAACAGATATAAAGCATAGCGTCTACCTGAAAAGGCTGGGCCGGGGTGGCAGAGCGGACAATTTCTGCTGTTTGCGAGCTGAAGCAGACAACAGGAGTTCATACGCGGCAGGCTCGAGACCTGTTGTCCCTTCCAGGGACGCTTGGGTTCAAATTGGCAGGCCGGGAAAGACCTGCCAGGAAAATCCCAACCCCGGCGTTAATATCTATAGAAAATTAGATATCAGTGCAGCGATGCACGGGAGTTGATTATCATGGCCAGATTTCCAGAGGCAGAGAAGAGAATCCTCAATTTGAAGATTTGCATGAACTGTAACGCTAGAAACCCTGTGCGTGCGACCCGATGCCGCAAGTGCGGCTATAAGGGGCTACGCATGAAGTCCAAGGAGAGCAGGTCAGCTTAAAGCCTTTATTATGAGAATCAAGGTGGGCAGGATCGAGGAGGGGCTTGCCCAGTCTGTTGACAGCAATGGATCTGCGCATCTTACCCTTATCGATCCCGATTCGCAGACCCCCGAGCAGGCCTCTCGCATGGCCGAGGCTGCTGCCCTCGGCGGAACTGACGCCATAATGGTGGGCGGGTCTGTAGGGGCCACAGGCGTCCTACTGTACCAGACGGTAGAGGAGATAAAGAAGAGGACGGACCTGCCGGTAATCCTTTTTCCAAGCAGCCTGGCGGGCCTTTGCGAGAATGCCGACGCCGTCTTCTTTATGAGCCTTTTAAACTCCAGGTCTACGGGCTACCTCATCGAGAACCAGGCGCTCGGAGCGCCGCTGGTTTTGCGCTATGACCTCGAGCCCATACCCATGGCCTACATAATAATCGAGCCGGGCGGAACTGTAGGCTGGGTGGGGGATGCCCGTCTCATACCCAGAAGGAAGCCTGAGCTGGCCGTTGCTTACGCTCTGGCCGGAAAATACATGGGAATGCGGATGGTGTACCTGGAGGCCGGATCGGGCGCAGACTCGCCGGTGCCTTCCTCAATGGTGGCCGCTGTGAAAAGGGCGCTCGGAGAGGTTCTCCTAATCGTCGGCGGTGGGATTAGAAGCGGTTCTGCGGCCGCAGATCTTGTAAAAGCGGGCGCAGATCTGATAGTGACCGGGACAGCTGTGGAGAGAACGGAGGATGTCACATCCTTTGTGTCAGAGGTGACCGGCTCGATGCGCAGTGCAGGCGGCCGGTAGCCGAAGTTGGGCTCAATGAAATCCCAAAATTCCAAAGATTTTGTAAAATCTATAAATTCCGAGACAAGGCGTTTCCTTGATATGGAGAACCTTGACGGCCTGCTGTTCATCGGCGACAGCCTCTGCGACCTGGACATGTACTATTTGTCCCATTTCCTGGCGGGAGACCGCTTTACCCTTTTGGCTGCAGATGAGGTCTCCCTGCTTGTTTCAAGCATGGAGCACGGCAGGGCGTCAAAGGAGTCCATTGCACGAACGGTTGTCAGCACTTCAGATTACGGCATCATGGAGAAGCTCAGGTCATCGGGAAAACCCGACGAGGCCTACCTGTCGGTGCTGGTGGAGTTCCTTCGCGACAGAGGTATGAAGCGGCTAGGCGTCCCTTTTCGCTTCCCGGCAGGTATCTTCCACCGCCTCTCAAAGGAGTTTGAGATTCTCCTTCTTGACAGCCCTGTATCCCGCTGGAGGGCCGTTAAAACAAAAGAAGAGATCGAGGCCATATCAGTCGTCCAAAAGGCATGTGAGCGGGCCATGTGCCTGGCAGTCGAGCAGATCTCCAGGTCCCATCCGAGGGGCGAGTTCCTTTATGTCGAAAACGGGCTGCTGACGTCTGAAAAGGTAAGAGCTGCAATCGAGGTCGCGCTTCTTGAGAGAGGATGCGATGCTGTGGACACAATTGTTGCCGGCGGGCCTGATGCAGCCGATCCCCATGCCAGGGGGACGGGGCCTCTCCCCGCGAATGCGCCAATTGTGATAGACATATTTCCCAGGTCGAGGGACAGCAGGTACTTCGCCGACATGACTCGAACGGTCCTGATGGGCGAGGCCTCGCCGGAGGTCAAGGAGATGTTCGAGGCCGTGCTTGATGCTCAGCTGGCAGGCCTTGGGGCAATTTCTTCAGGCGTTTCTGGAAAGGAGGTTCACCAGAGGGTCTGTCAGGCATTCCTCGATCGCGGATACCCCGAGAGGGAGGGACGCGGCTTCACCCACTCGACGGGCCACGGGGTCGGCCTGAACGTTCACGAAAGGCCCTCTTTGAGCGAGGCCGGAGACACTCTGGAGACGGGAAACGTCGTGACCGTCGAGCCTGGCCTCTACTACCCTGAAATCGGCGGCATACGGCTGGAGGACCTGGTAGTCGTAACTGCAAAAGGGTGCGAGAACCTGACGAGCTTCGAGAAAAGGCTCGTTGTTTAAAGCGTCTTTAGGAGGTACTGTAGAGATGGATGCTGGTGTGCTGGAGAAGTACAGGGAGGCAGGACGTGTCCTGTCAGCGGTCTTGAAGGAGGCTGCACTGATGGTGGAGGTGGGCGCTTCGCTCCTGGAGGTCGCCGAGTTTGTTGAAGGTTCTATTAGGTCGCGGGGAGCACAGCCGGCATTCCCCTGCAACATATCCCTTGATAGGGCGGCTGCTCATTATACGCCTTCCCCTGGGGATGCTGCAGTCTTTAAGGAGAACATGGTCAAGCTGGATATAGGCGTTCATATCGATGGCTATGTTGCCGATGCAGCTCTGACAGTGGACTTAAGCGGCCACGCAGATCTGACCGAGGCATCGAAGGCCGCCCTGGATGCGGCAATTGAGCTGGCAGTGCCCGGCACAAATACAAAGGACATTGGCGCTGCCATCGAAAGGGCAATTACAGGGTACGGGTACAAGCCTGTGGGGAACCTGACAGGCCACGGCCTTCTGCAGTACGAGGCCCATGCTGAGCCCAGCATTCCAAACAGGGCTACCGAAAAGGGAGTAATCCTTAAGGCCGGCGATGTAATTGCCATCGAGCCCTTTGCCACCAACGGCCAGGGGAGAATTTCGGAGGCTCCCATAACCGAGATCTACGGCTTCTCTGCCAGCAGGCCTGTTCGCATTCCCCAGGCAAGAGTGCTGATGAAGGAGATATCCAAAAGCTATCGTACGCTTCCCTTTGCAAGGCGGTGGCTTAAGGGGGAAAGGGCCGAGTTTGCGTTGCTGCAGTTGCTCCGAGCAGGGGCGGTCCACAGGTATCCGGTGCTCTGGGAGGTAGAAGGGGCGCTGGTCTCCCAGGCGGAGCACACTGTGGTTATATTAGAGGATGGATCTGAAGTAATCACGGCTCACCCTTAAAACTCCTCGCCCACTTCCTCAGTTCCGTCGTCCTCCTTGTAGCTGTCGTCGCCCAGCATTGCAGCTGAGATTGCATCTATTCCGTCCAGCAGTTCGGCCGTCATACTGTATGGCATCTCTTCGATCTCCGGCAGGCTCTCGCCACCGATCACCCTTGCACCGGCCTGGCTTAGGAAGTTGAATGCCTCGTCTAAATCCTCCTTCTGCTCTGCCTCCACAGCCTGCTTTATCAGGTCGACCAAAGGAGACTCGCGGTCGTAATCGCCGGCAATAAATCGCTGGCTGGATACAAAGACCGCTGCCAGAGATGTCTTCAGGGAATCGATCATGAGATCGGCATCCTCTCCCAGAGACTCGTGATCCGCAAATACGATTTTCCTGATATTGCCGATTTCAGCGAAGGCCTCATCAGGGCCGATGATCTCTCGTTCCCATCGCGCTATGACCTTCAGGCATGCCAGGACCACGTCGTCCATGATGTAAACGAAGACCGCCCCGCTGTTCTTCTCGTCCGATTCAGTTAGCTTGAACTTGCTCTCTTTGACTTTGTTCATCCAGTTCAGCCATCGCTTTTCTGTGTAGAACTCTTCCTTCATGATCCTATCACCGATATGTATCTACCAGGGCTACCCTTTCCAGCACCAGATCGGGAATCCTGGATTCTCCTGCGGCCCTAATCTCCTCTTCAGATATATTAAATGCCTCTTTCACACGCTCTTCATCAAATGCGCAGCCCAGGCCGTCATCTTCTATGATCGACGACAGCTCGGAGGCGTCCGGGAAGCTGCACGAGGCATCTGCAGGTGCGGGGGCAAGGATTAGAGCAATTCTTTTTGTGCAGCCTGAAAGTCCAATTGATAGCGCCCTCTCGATTTGTCTCTCTCCTGAGGCATATCGCAGTATTTCTACGCCTGGGTCCTTGGCTATGTTCCTCCTCTCTGCAAATGCCTTCAATGCCTTCTTTGATGCAAGGCATAGATGTCTAACGCTTACTATTTTATCCGCATCCAGCACCTGGATTACGCAGCCGTGGCTGGCTGATAGATCTCTAAGCGCCGATATTAATTCCGCCCGGTTTTTGATGGCGGGCTGTCCGAAGATAAGGCGAATCGCGTCCACTAATGATGATCTTGTGGCCAGGTTTAAAATCTTGCGGTCTTATCCTCCGCAGAAAATCTCTTTTTTAGCGCAATTTTGCAAAACTAGGCCCTGCAATGCTTCCTAGTGGCATCGCGACATCCTCACGTAAAATCTAAGAGGGGGCAGCCTGCTACTCTGCCCTTTTGCTCTAAGTTACACCAGGCCGGCACGCTGAAGCCTAAGCAGATCGGCTGTATTCAGCTTTTCGCCCTGCCTGAAGTGAGTAAGTATTTCTTCTGCCTCGCGCTTGGCGACCTCTTTGGCGCGATCTTCCTTTGTGTCCCGGCTCTTCTTCTTGAGACCGACGATGACCTTCTCGAAGTCGCGGACCTCTCGTTGTGTCCTTATGAACTCCTTATGCTGTTCGTCCGCTGATTCCTGGGCCTTCACGAACTCCTTATGGGCAGCATCTGCCTCGGCACGGGTTTGATCGGCCTCTTTGAAGGTGGCTATCATCTGATCGTGATATTCCTGGGCAAGCTCTGCATACTTGGTCACCTGCTCGTGGTGTTTTGAAGCCTCATCTCTCATGGCTTGGGCCTCGTCGAGGAGCTTTCTCAACTCTTCATTTTTCTCAAGCTGCTCTTTGCGGCTCCTAAACTCGGCATGAAGCGATGCGATCTTGTCCACAAGCTGTTTTTCTTTATCAGGGCTTAAGACCTCAGTCTGCTGCCGAAACTCCAGGTGATCTATTTCCCGTCGCAGATCCTTAATGGAACGCTCGCCAGTTAGGTTATACTTCTTGCGGATCTCATCGATCTTGGCGTACAGCTCATTCGTCTTCTCGTTGTGCTCGTCCCGCAGCTTCTTTGCCTCGGCAACATTCTTATTGTTCTCATCCCGCAGCTTCTTTAGCTCCTGAGCCTTCTCGATCAACTCTTTCGTGGCCTTGTTCAGCTCATTTCTCTTAGCTGCCCATTTGCTTGCCTCGGCGTTCAATTGGCTACGTCTCTCCTTAAAGGAGAGGGACTCCTGCCTTAATTTAGCCTTCTTGTCTTCCAGTTCTGCCAGCATCCCCCGTTTGTCCTCCTGTTCCAGCACAAGGCTGGGGTTTCATCCCATTCCGGGCCTTTTGTCCGGATGGCCAAAGCGCTCTTTTCAGCACTATACATTGTGGGGTTTTTGCATGCTTCCTATAGATCTCATGATCCTTGCAGCTCTAGATGCTGATTTATATGCAGTTCCATCATCTTTGCCGGAGCAATAATGCCCCGATATGGTTGGTGTTACCAAAAGATAACATAATCATAAGATCGATAAGAGCTGGCATGCTGCAACATATCGAGATGCCCTTAACGTATTAATCTTTTGGTTACGATTTATGGGTTTAGATTGTTTTTTATAATGTTTTTGAAGTAGTCGGAATCACTTTGCAGGAATAATAATATTAAATTATATTATTATAGTATGGGGGCGGTCTTTATATGTTCTTTTCAGTTTTTGCTCATAGAACGACTCCTCGCACCTGTTCAACCTGGAGCAAATCAGCCAAAAAAATATCTGCCTGAAAGAACTGCTCGCGCCCTTAAAGGTTATTGGGCGGTGTATACACGGAGTTGCCGCCGTTTTATGGGGCAGAAAACCGCCAGCCGCGAAGGAGATTTTTCATCATGCATATATACTGCGATCAACAGATTAAAATAGGTGAGTTGCATTAAAGAGAAAAGGATCATTAAAGATAATAGCGTTATTCGCATTAGATGGAGGGATTGATCTGAAGAGGTTTATTATAGCAGCGTTGGTTGTAGTCACCCTTCTGGGCTCAAATACGGCGTTGGCTCTATCTCCTGGAAATCAGTGGTGGAGCAACTACATGTCGTATCCGAACGCAAAGCAGGAGAGCAACACCACATTCAACTTCGAGCAGAGCGTTCAGGGCAACGGCTACTTCATGACATATATGTATGCTGAGGCCGGCAACCTGGCCTTCAAGAACTACGCTCACGGAAGCGGCTCAATTGATAACGAGGCAACGCTTGTCACGCAGGAGCTGAATAGGTCCACTCACCCCTACGATACAGACTGGAATGACTTTGACCAGAACTGCATCCAGTTCAAGGAGGACGTGGCCATGGTCTACGCACCAATGAGAATTGCTGTTGGCAACGGCTACTATGCAGCTAATCCATTGGACTACAGCTCTCTCCTGAAGGAGAAGACCTGGGTAAAGAATTATGTTGCTGCAACCTCCATGCACCACGAGGTTGAGTATGCTCATGCCTTGGATAAGGAACTCGAGATAACTGCTAAGGAGAAGTTCAACTATACCTACGATCCAGTCTGGGAGGGCGTCGGCTACACCAACATGAAGGTCGTTGAGGATGTAACTGACGGCAAGGCCCATATAGGCGTATTGCAGGGTTCGTACACGTTTGCCAATGGTGCCATGCATGACACATTCCCAGAGTCGTGGACAAGCGCCTGGAAGGATCCCGCAATTGAGATCGATGAGGATTACTGGGGAACCTACCACATCGAGAAGAACATGACACTTGAGGTGCCCTACAAGAGAACCGAAACCAAAGAGGACTGGTTGCCCTGCTGCTTCGGCGGCTGG
Source organism: uncultured Methanotrichaceae archaeon (assembly GCA_964534145.1). Lineage (GTDB taxonomy): Archaea > Halobacteriota > Methanosarcinia > Methanotrichales > Methanotrichaceae > CAWJYS01. The sequence goes on from CAZHNU010000020.1 coordinate 44,094, forward strand.
AACGACATGAACTACAGAGACCAAAAGGGCTTCGGCAAGAGCACAAAGGGCGTCTTCGACTGCACATGCTTCAAGGCACCCACTCAGGCCCAGTGGCCGAGGGTTTATCCTTAAATAGGATTTAACCCATCCTCTTTTCCATTTTTCAATCGCACTTTCTGCCATCGCTTTCAGGTTCTTCAAAAAGCATCTGGTTTTTTCCGGGAAAAGCTTCATCTGGCTGAGTTAATACAAAGGCTCTATCATGGATTTCGACTCATGGGAGCCCATATACCTGGAGATCCTGGAGGACTTCGGCTTCTCCAGAGAACGAGACGAAGAGGCGGCAAAGATCCTATCTCAGATGCTTCCCCCATCAGAGCCCGTTCTCCAGGAGGCCCGTGTGCGTATATCCGGCAAAAGCGCCGTCATCTGCGGCAACGCGCCGTCGCTGGCTAAGGATATTGAGTCTCTCAAAAAGGCCGCCAAAATTAGCGACTTTGCATTTATAGCCGCAGACGGAGCCACGGCGGTGCTGCTTCGGGAGGGCATTGTGCCGGACATTGTAGTAACCGACCTGGACGGCCCATTTCCCGAGATTCTGCGAGCCCACGGTAAGGGGTCTCTGGTAGTGGTGCACGCTCACGGCGACAACCTGGATGCCATCCAATTGCATGTGCCGAAGCTAAAAAGAGTCCTGGGCACGACGCAATCAAGGCCTCTTAAAAACGTCTACAACTTCGGCGGATTTACTGACGGCGATAGGTGTGTTTTCCTCGCCGTTGCGCTATTCGCGGAATCGATTAAGCTTGTAGGATTCGATTTTGAGGACGAGCGTGTGACGCCGCGAAAGAAGAAGAAGCTGGCATGGGCCAGGAGATTGATAGACAAAGCCCTGGAGCAGGGACTTTAGGCGGACATATCAATTTTTTCAAGGATGAGTGATAATGCTTTCTCTGATACCTCCTCAGCCTTTTTACTGGCATCGATGATGGCGTATCTATCCGGATCAATCTCCGCGATGCGACGGAAGTTCCTATCCACCTCTCTTAAGAACACCTCTTTCTCGAACTTCTCGACGCTTGCACGAGACCTGATTCTCCGAAGAGAGTGTGCCGGATCAACGGCAAAGAAAATTGTGAGATCGGGAACGACATTCCACGGTCGGCTAACGTTTTGTATCCATTTTACAGGGTCCGGAACAATGCCCTTCAGGGTGACGCCCTGGTACGCTGCGGTGGAATCGGCGTACCTGTCCGATATGACTATTGAGCCGTCTTTCAGCGCCGGGATAACCGTTTTGGAGAGGTGATCTGCGTGGTCTGCCAGAAAAAGAAAAAGCTCTTCCATCCTGTCTACGCTGGATACATCCTCGTTTTGATTGGATGTCCTGGACAGGTGCATCCTTAAAATTCTTCCCGCCTCCCCGGCGGTCGGCTCGGCCGTAAAGACGAAGCGTCTGCCGGGCATGACCTCAGCCAGCCTGCTGGCCAGAATGCCCGATGCCGTGCTCTTCCCCGAGCCGTCGATTCCCTCAAGAGTGAAAAGAAGTCCTTTCACCCTTCCATGTGAGCCTGAAAAGAACATTAAGCTATCGGTAATTTATGATGAAATTATCGCCCGATACTAACTCTGGGACGTCATTCGCTGGTTTTTCCGCAGTCGGCCCAGTAACCCTCGCAGCGGGCGTCTGTACCGCATTTGGGTTGTCTCATGGTCACAGGTAGACATTAGTCAATATCCTACCATAAGGACCTATCAACGCGGCCTGTAGTCCTTTCCTTGCACCGTCACTCACAGCTGACAGACGTTTTAGCTCGTGCCAGTCCTCTAAAAAGGACGCCTTAAAAAGGCCGCAATGCTTTATAAAGTTATCGCATAAGACATATTAATTTTTGCGATTATGTCCTATCACCCTGCCCAGTAAGCTTTAAGTCGAAGTTCTACATTAACAATGCTGAGGTGCTTGGTTTGACCGACAAGATCTATGTAGTTGGGCATAAGAGCCCTGATACCGATTCTGTAACCTCTGCTATAGCCTACGCGAACCTGAAGAACGCTCTCGGAATGAAGGAGGCGGTCGCCGCTGCGGCAGGAGACATAAACAACGAGACTAAGTTCCTGCTGGACTACTTCAAGGTTCCATACCCGGAGAAGCTCACAGACGCCACGGACAAGAAGCTCATCCTAGTAGACCACAATGAGATGGCCCAAGCAGTGGATAAGCTCAACATGGAAAACATTGTCGAGGTCGTTGACCACCACAAGATCGGCGGACTTGCCACCGGAAAGCCCATATTCTTCCTAAACGAGCCCGTTGGTGCAACAGGCGGAATCATCGCGAACCTCTACGAGCAGAATAAGGTGGCTATCAGCAAGGAGATGGCGGGCCTCATGATGTCGGCAATACTCTCTGATACTGTTCTCTTCAAGTCCCCGACATGCACGCCGCGCGACAAGGCCTCTGTTGAAAAGCTCGCCAAGATTGCAGGCGTCGACCCGATGGCCTTCGGCATGGAGCTTCTGAAGGCCAAGAGCGACATCTCCTCAAAGTCCGCCAAGGACATCCTCATGGGCGACTTCAAGAAGTTCGACTTCTCAGGCACAAAGGCAGGCGTCGGCCAGATAGAGGTCATGGACCTAAAGGACCTCGAGCCCAAGAGAAAGGCAATCCTTGATGAGATGAACAAGATGAAAGAGGCTGAGAAGCTGAACATGGTCGTTTTGATGCTCACCGACGTCATGAAGGAGGCAAGCGACATACTCTTCGTGGGCGACGCGGCTGCTGCAGCAGGCTTCGAGAAGGCATTCGGCGGAAAGATCGCCAACAACTCCATCTACAAGGAGAAGGTCCTGTCCAGGAAGAAGCAGGTCATCCCACCCCTGGAAGGCGCCTTCAAGAAGTAATTGGGAATCAAGAAGCAGTTGGGAAGAAATGGTCTTGGGAAGGGCTGTTCCCAGCCATCTATTTTTCAGCTCTCTTTTTTCAAACGGTGGTTAAAATCCGAAAATCTCTATTTACGTCATCTGCCTCAGGTCACCTGCTGGGGTGGACATTCCTATCTCTCATCCTTATCAGGGGCTTGGCCAGATGCCTGCGCGCGCAGGGCGGCACCTCGTAAAAGCCAGTTTCCAGGTCCCTTGGAAGCAACGCGCGCTCACGGCCATCTGTTTTGGTCCTGCAGCGTCTGCACCGATATCCCTGTCCCTTCCCCGCAGACTCCATGCGGCGGTTGCACTGAGGGCACTTTGGAGCAGCCAGAGCCTCCAGCTCGGCTAAACGCAGCACCTCCATCTTCTCAAGGTTAAGCGTGCCGTCCCGCAAAGCGCCGTAAACCTCGATCTCGTCTCCGGGGATGAGTCCCTTGACCACGCTCCGGAAGTTCTTTGTGGGCTCGAAGGCCGCGCATGTCAGCTGATCACTGCCGTTTTGCAGCGTGAAGAACAGATGGCCGCCCTCGATTGACCGCGGAGGCCGCGCGACCTTTCCCTGCAGCCTGTAGCTCTGATTCTCCTTAGCCTCGGATATATTCCCGGCGAGGATATGTGCGTCCGTGCCCTGGTTGGTCATGTAAAGCACCCTCCTCTCCCAGGACTCAGATTTGATTGACTGGAAGGCCTGTTCTATCGCCTCCGGATCGCTTCCCCTAATTCCGAAGAGAACAGGATCCTTCGAGTGCGGGGCAAAAACAATCCTACTGTTATGATGATCCACAGTGTCCCACGTTTTAGGGTACGTCCCGGCGTCGGCCTCCCAGACAGATGCGGCATCGATCCGGCGCTGCGTGCCCCAGCGCTGGCGCTCGCGGTAGGCTATCAGCTCATAGGTATGGTCGTGGTCGAGGTCTGCGCCGATTGCAGCCAGGGCTCCTATAAGTCCGCGGCCTTTCTTGAGGCCTCGATGCCAGATGCCCTCCGTCTCTAAAAGCTGACGCGCCTCAGCTATCTGCAGGATCTCAGTTGTCGCCCTTTTGTAGAAGGCCTTCATATTCGAAGTGACATCTTCGGCTACCACCAGGCCGGGATTGGTGTTCTCCCCTGATAGGTCGGACAGCTCCAGAACGGTTTTTAGGGCCAGCTCCTTTGAGGCCTCAGGGTGATTGGTCTCGAGCTCGAATGCAATGGCTGCATTTCCGCGGGTCTTGAACTGAGCGCAAGGGTTTAGCCGTATCAATCTCGGCAGGCCTATAATCTTGCCCAGGCCCTCCAGCCTGTCCATCAGCACTGCGGCCAGGTAGGTGGTGCACAGCCCCCTTTCAGAATCGGTATCGTCTATTCCAATGAACATGGTCAAACTTAAATAGCGGTCTAACAGAGATATATAATGATGGATAAAGAACTTCTTGCCGAGCGCGTGGTAGAGGTTCTGTTGAATGCCGGGTTCGACATCTCGGCGCGCTGCTATCTCCGTCCCAGAAGCTTCGACCTTGCAGCTCGCAAGGATGAGCTTCTGCTTTTGTTTAAGGTACTCACGAACATCGACGGCCTGAACGAGAGGACTGCAATGGAGATAGGCCGCCTTGCCCACTACCTCTTGGGATGCCCGTTGCTGGTTGGTGAGAAGAGCCGCGACCAGTACCTGGAGCGCGGCGCGGTCTACTTCCGTTACGGGATACCAACCGTCAGCCTCCTCACCCTCGCAGACTGTCTGCTCGAGGGCATGCTTCCACTCGTCTATGCCGCCCACGGCGGCCTCTACGTGCGAATAGACGGCCCCAGGATGCGAAGGCTTCGCCTCGAGCACGGCATATCGTTGGGCGCGCTTGCCTCAGAGCTGGGCGTCAGCCGCCGCACAATATCCAAGTATGAGACTGAGGACATGGATACATCGGTTGAAGTGGCCATCAAGCTGGAGGAGATCTTCGAGCAGGAGCTGATCAAGCCGGTAGATCCCTTTTCATCAGGGCCCGCGCAAGAGGCTCCCGAGCAGGTAACCGACAACACTCTGCAGCTGCTGCTGAATATAGGCTTTCAGGTATTTCCTACAGCCCAGGCGCCTTTCAATGCCATAACCAGGGACGATGACCTGGTGGTCCTCACAGGAGTCTCCAAGTTCTCTTCGACAATGCTGAAAAAAGCAAAGCTCATGAGCAGCCTTTCATCTGTTGCCAGAACCCATTCCGCAGTCATCGTGGAGGGAGAGGCGAAGCTGGAGTGCGTGGAGGAGACTGCAATAATCGAAAAGAGAGAGCTTGAGGGCATTTATGATCCAAATGAGTTCGAGGATCTTGTAATAGAGAAGCAGAACAAATGACTTGACAAAAATTAAATAGGTCCATATCTCTTTTTAGGGCAATGAAACCGCTTACTCTACAAGCGCTGGCATTTCTGATCTTGGCCAATGCCAGTGCACAGCCAAGCATGGCTACAGAGGGTGAGGTCCTAAGCGACATTTTATCTGGCGTACCCGACACGCGCCAGAGCACCGAGTACTCCTGCGGGGCCGCAGCTCTTCAGGCTGTTTTAGGATACTGGGGCCGAGATGTGGGCTAGGAGGACATAATGGAGTTGCTCAACACGGATCCAGAGTCGGGGACCTGCCCTGAAGACATTATAAGAGTAGCTAAAGCGATGGGCCTGGATGCAGAGTATGGGGAAAACCTGACTATTGAGGAGGTCGAAGCGGCTGTCGGCCAGGGTATACCGGTAATTGTGGACTGTCAGGCATGGAGAAGTCCTGCGTCAGGGAACATGTCTTATGCAGAAGATTGGGTTGACGGCCATTTGATGGTAATAATAGGAATGGACGACAACAACGTATACTTTGAAGATCCATATATGCTAGGCAGCCGCGGCTATATGTCGCTCCAGGAGTTCGATGAGCGGTGGCATAATCCACGGGGCTGGGATGAGTCGGACACTGTGAAGCAGATACACCTGGGAATATTCATCAGAGGCGAAAATTCCACAGCCAATGGTCACTTCAGACATGTAGACTAAATTCAGACATGCAGGCTAAAATCCTCATCAGTGAGGACTATAACCCTCATCTTTTTAGCCTGGGATGCCAGTACCCTTGATTGGCAGCATAAGATTTGGAGGCAAATTCATTTCATGTCATCGCTAATGGAACGGATAAGGGAATCGGGAAAGGTATTCATCTTTGGGGTGGCTGGAGACAGCGGATCGGGAAAGACGACGCTTTCCAGCGGCATAAAGCGGATATTGGGCGAGGATATGGTTGCCGCCTTCTCAATGGATGACTATCACCGCCTGGATAGAATGCAGCGAAAGGAGCTGGGCATTACGCCCCTGGACCCCAGGGCAAACTATCTGGACCTTCTGGCCGACCACCTTGAGGCACTAAAACGCGGCGAACGCATAGAAAAGCCTGCTTACGATCACAGCAACGGCATGATCAGAGGGACCACTCCGTTTGGCCCTGCATCAGTCATCATAGTCGAGGGACTGCATCCATTTTATACAGAGCGGCTCCGCCGGCTCATAGACTTCAAGATATTCGTGGACCCCTCACGCCAGGTAAAGAGGCTTTGGAAGGTGAGGAGGGATGTGGGCGATCGCGGCTACGCGCCTGAGCAGGTCATGGCCGAGATACTGCAGCGCGAGCCCGATTACAAGCTCTATGTGGATGTCCAGAAGATCTACGCCGAGATGGTCGTCAAGATTCAGGAGTCGAGGTTTCACCCCTCTCTTCTGGAGACGGGGCCAAAGCCGGAGCTGTATTCAGTGCGCCTCATACAGCAAATGCTGGATCAGCCCCTTTCTGAGGTGGAGCTGACAATTGATCTAAGCAAGATACTGCGCACTGCAGAGCATGAGTTTTCCATAGAGTTTCAAAGAGACGACTACTATGGCAAAAAGGTGGGCATCATGACCATCGACGGCGAGATTCATCAGGATATGATTTTTGATCTGGAGCGAAAGCTATGCGGCCGCCTCGGACCCTATGCCGCAATAAGCGATCGCCGCAACGAGTACGTTAACTCCATCGGCGTCGCCCAGCTGATTATGACATGGAGGTGCGTGGAGAGGCTGGAGCACCTTCTCAGATTCTCTGGCCGCTGATAAAGGCGATTAAGGCTACCATTACTATCAGCATTACTACCATTAATTACTGCCATCTACCATTTATCGTAGGCTAGGATTTCATCCAGCCTTTTCCTGGGCGTGGGCTTCGGCCTTTCGGCCGGATACCCGAGAGGCAGCAGCGCCACAACCCTCACATGCTTAGGTATCTCCAGGATCTCTTTTACCTTCTCCTCATAGAAGGCCCCGATCCAGCAGGTCCCCAAACCAAGCGAGAAGGCCGCCAGGGTCATGTGGTCCAAGGCTATCGTCACATCCATGACATACGCGGGCTGCCCGCAGGTCATGACCATGTCGGAAGTTCCGCAGGCAACAATGACCACGGGCGCCCTGCCCACAAACTCTTGATTCCTGGCGGCCTCCGCGAGCCTCTTGCGGGTGGATGTGTCCCTTACCACTATGAACCTCCAGTCCTGCAGGTTCCTGGCCGAGGGAGCCAGTCGTCCGGCATCCAAGACGGCTTTAAGCTTTTCCTCCTCGACTGGACGCTCAAGGAAGCCTCTAATGCTTCTGCGCCCGGATATCGCCTCCATAAGCTCCATGGCCTTATGCCCTCTTCTTCATCTCCTTCTCGGTCGCGGTTCCTGTTTCAGTCAGGCTCCAGCTTCCGTCCTTCTCGGCAACGATCTGTCTCTTGGCCAGCTCTTCTAGAATTCTCTTGACTGATGGGTGTGGTATGCGCTCAATTTTGGCGATCTTCTCCGAGGGCATGCCTCCCTTGGAGCCGAGAACCTGCACTATCCTCTCACGCTGGCGGTTTCCCATGATGAATCCTACATTGCTTGCTAAGTCTTCTTCCATGATGTTCGTCCCCTCTTTTTCCGTTAGCTTTATTGCTACCGAACTCAATGTTAAAAGTGGCGGGCAGTCCGGGTGGTTCGGCGTCACCTGTAACCCGAAATCGTCGAAAAGCGGGGGGCGAAGCTGACGGAAGACTTTTGGCGCTCTCGTGCTCAGTCCAGTCGCCGACAATGATTCTCCGTCCTGTAGGGGTAGCATCGGTCCGCAGGCCTTCCTGAAGGCAGGCCCGCGTACCATAATTGCAGGCAACGGTTCAGGCCCGGAAGGGAGCAGACCTACTGTGGGTCGCTATCGCTTACAGGTTTAAGGGGATGAGAATGCGGCCGGATAAACTGGCATGGGACGCTTCTGGCAACCGTCGGCGTGCCCGCCATTATATTTTAATTCTAAAGCGCGATTTCT